>NZ_CP015030.1:1301988-1627485 GCF_011455695.1 Mannheimia granulomatis
GGTTTGTGCATTTTCAAGCTGACTAATACGCTCTAACGCTTTTTGATAATGTGCTGCAAGTTCATTAATTTGTGCTTTTTCATTATCAAAATTCGGCATTTCCAGTGCGGTTTGCACCGGCATTTGCAAATTTGCTTTCTCAGAAACTGCTTTAATTTGAGCATCAAGCTCAGTAAATTTTTGATTTCCTAGAAAATAGCCGGCACCACCTACAGCAAGAGCCACGAATAAAGATAATAATGCTAACCCTTTACCGCTTGATTTTTGCTGAACGATGACTTTTTCTTCTACTACTTTTTCAGCAGAAACATTTTCTTCAACTTGAGTAATATTTTCAGCAGACTCATTCACAACGGCCTTCTCAGCCTCTTTTTTTGCAAAAGATTCTGTAGAATCGACCGCTTGTTGAGTCTTATCTCCCACTTCTTCAATCTTATTTTCTACTTGTTCAAGTACTTTTTTTTGTCTTGACATACTCGCCACCTTAGTTAGATTTGTTGTCAATTTTAAATAATGTATTCATTAAGCTTACATTATCAGCTTTATATGATAAAAAAATCTGCTCTGCTTGCCAGCCCATCTGTCTGGCAATTTTTGCAATGCGATTACTTACTACTACAAGGTTACAACCCAGTAACCATTCACGGCAACTCTCTTTTGTCTGCTCAAACAATGAAGTTAAAATTTCACTACTGGTAATTACAACTGTATCCACACCTAAACGCTTACATAAACTGATTTTTTCAGGAATATCACCGGTTACAGGAACTCTTTGATAACATTCAAGATATTGTATATTTGCCCCACGCAAAGTCGCTTTTTCAGCTAACAATTCCCGACCAGAATTAGCCCTTAAAATCAAAATTGTCTTATCTTGTAAATTCTGCATTTCAGGCAGCTCTAATACTCCCTCACTATTTTCAGATTCTATCGGATAAATGACCGCTTGTTCAGCTTTTTCTGTAAAATATTTAGCCGTTCTTTGCCCTACCGCCAAATATTTTAGATCAGCACGGAAATGAAATCCTGTGTCAGAAAGCGTTTTAACCGCATATTCCACCGCATTAGGCGACACAGAAAAAACATAATCCCCCGATTTCAAACGGGATAAAACAGATGGAAGCTGCGGCAGATCTTTGCCGGCCTCAATTGTAAATAGCGGTTGATGAATAGCAAAAATTTGCTGCTCATTCAACATATCGGCTAATTCTTGTCCCCTACTGTCAGGACGTGTAACAAGTACATTCATTATCTTATGCGTTGTCTTTATAAACTTCTGCCAAAATTTTATCTGCACCTTGTGCCAATAATTGCTCAGCAACCGAAATACCCAACTGCTCGGCATTTTGTATATTAGCTTTACCGGAAGCTCGAATAATTTGTGAACCATCTAGCGAACCGACTAAGGCATTCAACGTAATCTCATCGCCTGCTAACGTCGCAAAACCACCAATCGGCACTTGACATCCACCTTGCAAACGAGTGTTCATCGCACGCTCAGCAATCACACAACAAGCGGTCGAATTATGATTTAATTTTGCAACATAGTTCAAAATACGCTCATCGTTTACTCTAGTTTCAATACCTACTGCACCTTGCCCTGCGGCCGGTAACGATTGCTCCACGGAAATATAGCTTCTAATTCTCTCTTTTAACCCTAAACGGATTAAACCTGCGGAGGCTAAAATAATGGCATCATATTCACCATTATCCAATTTACTCAAACGAGTCCCCACATTACCTCGTAAAGATTTTACTGTTAAATGAGGATATTTCGCCATTAATTGACATTGACGGCGTAAACTGGAAGTCCCTATAACCGAACCTACCGGCAATTCATCCAAGTTGCTAAATTTATTTGAAACAAAGGCATCTCTTGGATCTTCACGCTCGCAAATTACCGCTAACCCTAATCCTTCCGGAAAACTCATTGGCACATCTTTCATTGAGTGCACCGCAATATCTGCCCTATTTTCCAATAACGCCAACTCTAATTCTTTAACGAACAATCCTTTACCGCCAATTTTTGCCAAAGGAGTATCTAAAATAACATCACCTTTTGTTACCATAGTCACCAGTTCAACAGCTAAATTAGGAAAATATTTTTCTAATTCGCTTTTTACAAAATTAGCCTGCCACAAAGCAAGTGGGCTCTGGCGGGTTGCAATACGTAAAATATCCTTCATAAATCTCTAATACTAAAACGAACTTGTCAGTGCCCCATCCTAACACTTTTTGCCTCAAACTGCCAAAAATAATCATCTCTATCTATTTGGTCTTAATCAAAATTAAACGATTTTTATTAAAGAATATATATAAATAAACATATTTATATTTTATAGCATATATGCCATTTTTTAAAATCTTGATATAGATCAAAACAACACATCAAGAAGTATAATTCTTAACGACAAAATAACTCTTTTGGGTAATAATTTCAAAAGTTAAAAAAATTATCAAATTTAAACTTATGAGGAACCAAACTATGGCTAAACACACTCAACCATACGATGCCCAAACTGAAGTCAATGAGCTTGTTGAAAAAGGCTTAAAAGCACTTGAAGAGTTTAAAAAACTCAACCAAGAGCAAGTCGATTTCATTGTTGCTAAAGCTTCTGTTGCCGCATTAGATAAACATGGTATTTTAGCAATGCACGCTTATGAAGAAACCGGTCGCGGTGTATTCGAAGATAAAGCAACTAAAAACCTGTTTGCCTGCGAATATGTTGTCAATAATATGCGACATTTAAAAACTGCCGGCATCATTAATGAAGATGATGTAACAGGTATTACCGAAATAGCCGACCCGGTCGGTGTCGTCTGCGGTATCACGCCAACCACCAACCCAACCTCAACAACTATTTTCAAAGCCCTCATCGCTCTTAAAACCCGTAATCCTATCGTATTTGCCTTCCACCCATCTGCCCAGCAATGCTCAGCACACGCAGCTCAAATTGTACGAGATGCAGCTGTTGCAGCAGGCGCACCGGAAAACTGCGTACAATGGATTGCTCAACCCTCAATGGAAGGTACCTCTGCTTTAATGAAACACCCTGGCATTGCCACTATTCTTGCAACTGGCGGAAATGCAATGGTGGAAGCAGCCTATTCTTGCGGGAAACCAGCTTTAGGTGTAGGAGCAGGTAATGTGCCGGCTTATGTGGAAAAAACCGCAAAACTAAAACAAGCAGTTTATGACATTGTGATGTCGAAATCGTTCGATAATGGGATGATTTGTGCTTCTGAGCAAGCGGCAATTGTGGATAAAGAAATCTATGCCGAGTTTATCAAAGAAATGCAATCTTACGGAGTGTATTTAGTCAATAAAAAAGAGAAGGCCTTGCTTGAAAAATATATTTTCGGCGTAGATAAAGCAAAAGATGAAAACTGTGCGGGGGCAAAATTAAATTCCGCAGTTGTGGGTAAACCTGCAGCCTGGATTGCCGAGCAAGCAGGCTTTAAAGTGCCTGAAAAAACGAATATTCTGTTAGCAGAATGTGCCTTCGTGGGTGAAGGAGAACCTCTCACTCGTGAAAAGCTCTCCCCTGTGCTTGCTTTACTCAAATCTAACTCTACTGAACAAGGCTTGGAATTATCAGAAGCAATGGTGAACTTCCACGGTTTAGGTCATAGTGCAGCAATCCATACCGAAAACAAAGAATTAGCTAAAACCTTCGGCGAACGTGTTAAAGCTATTCGGGTGATTTGGAACTCACCATCTACCTTTGGAGGCATTGGTGATGTGTATAACTCCTTCTTACCTTCTCTCACTTTAGGTTGTGGCTCTTACGGTAAAAACTCCGTAGGCAACAACGTCAGTGCAGTGAACTTACTTAATATCAAACGTGTGGGCAGACGGAGAAACAATATGCAATGGTTTAAAGTACCATCAAAAATTTACTTTGAGCGTGATTCAATCCAATATTTAAAATCAATGCACGATGTGCATAAAGTGATGATCGTCACCGACCGCTCAATGGTAGATTTAGGCTTTGTAGATAGAATTACCGAACAATTACGCCAACGCCGCAATCCGATCACTTATCAATTATTTGCCGATGTGGAACCAAACCCAAGTTTAGACACGGTTAAACGTGGTACGGAATTAATGCGTAGCTTCCAACCAGATACTATTATCGCCTTAGGCGGTGGATCGCCAATGGACGCTGCGAAAATCATGTGGTTATTCTATGAACAACCGGAAGTCGATTTCCGTGATTTAGTGCAAAAATTTATGGATATTCGCAAACGTGCTTTCAAATTCCCACAATTAGGGCGTAAAGCGAAATTTGTTGGGATTCCAACCACCTCCGGTACTGGTTCTGAAGTAACACCGTTTGCGGTAATTACCGATGGCGATATCAAATACCCGCTTGCAGACTACTCACTTACTCCAACGATTGCAATTGTAGATCCTGCATTGGTGATGACAGTCCCATCTCACGTTGCAGCAGATACTGGCTTAGACGTATTAACCCACGCTACAGAAGCTTATACCTCAATTTTAGCCAACGACTACACTGACGGTTTAGCCTTACAAGCAATCAAACTCGTGTTTGAGAACTTGGAAAAATCGGTCAAAGAGTTTGACGAAGTAGCACGTGAGAAAATGCACAATGCCTCAACTATGGCAGGTATGGCATTCGCCAACGCATTCTTAGGAATTTGTCACTCAATGGCACACAAAATCGGCGGTAAATTCCATACCATTCATGGGCGTACTAACGCGATTTTACTACCACACGTGATCCGCTATAACGGCACCCGCCCAACAAAAGTTGCTACTTGGCCAAAATATACTAACTACGTGGCAGATATCCGCTTCCAAGACATTGCCCGCATGCTCGGCTTACCGGCAGACACACCAGAACAAGGGGTAGAATCTTACGCAAAAGCGGTGCATGACTTAGCGGAGCGCTGCGGTGTGAAAATGTCGTTACGTGGACAAGGCATTGATGAACAAGAGTTCTTGGCAGCTCGCCGCGAACTTGCCTTAAACGCCTTCGAAGATCAATGCACCCCAGCAAACCCACGCTTGGCCATGATTGAAGATATGGAAGCGATTATGACTAAAGCTTTTTATGGAAAATAAGCGGTAAATAATTATTAAAAAGCCTATAAAATAAAAGGTTGGTAAACATAAAATTTACCAACCTTTGTTTATTACTCTTTTTCTGACGGCTTATCTTGAGAATTACCTAAAAGCTTCCCAATTAACGCCTTGCCTAATTCAGATTGATTTAAGCCCTCTAAGGTTGCAGCAATTTTCGTACCGCCTGTTGAACTAAAAAGCTCACCTACCCGCTGAATCCCTTTATCTACACGTTCATCATTAATGATAAATTTCATATCAGAATGTGAAAGTGCTTTGGCTTGCTCAATACCAATGGCTTGATTCGCTTCAATTTGGCGAATACTGACAAGATATTGTTGATAACCTTCATTACCGCCAATTTCTCTTGCCAACTCAATTTGCCCTGATACCAAAGAGATTTCCAATTTTTGTTTAGCTTCAGCTTCAGCCGAACCAATTTTAGCAATACCTTGCGCCTCTTTATCTTTAGTTTCCAATAAGGCTTCTGCCTCCAAAAATGCTTTTTGTTTTTCCCCTTCAGCCACCAAAATTTGGTGTTGTTTCTCGGCTTCTGAATTAATAATTAACGCATTTCGATTTGCTTCTGCTTTAATTTCTTGGGTACGTTTATCTTGATCCGCTTTCACAATTTCTACATCTTTGGCAATTTCAGCTTGCTTGACTTCTGCAACCCGTTTCACTTCCATTTCACGCTCTTTGGTGATTTTTTCTTGCTGTTTCACCAACTGTTGAGCTTGCTCATTAGAAACTGCCACCTCACGCTGATTTTCAACAGTTTTTAAGCCTACTTCTTTTTCTGCTTCTTGACGTTTTACATCCGCCTCTTTCTTAGCTTCAATTTCGGCAATCTGTGCTTCTTTTTGGTTACGAGCCACTTCAACACGGCTCTCTTTTTCAATAAAGGATTTTTTAATTTCCATAATATTGAAAATTACTTTAGAACCACCGCTATCCCGAATATCCATCAGCTCAATGTTTTTCACCGGCTCAATCCCCCAATTTTTCAACTGTTCTTTGACGGCAGCAGTAAAATCATCACCCAATTCAGAACGCACCTGCAAAATATCATTTAGATTACGACTAGACAAAATAGAACGCACCGAACCTTGAATAATATCAACCAGTTGGATATTCATATCGTGAAAATCCGAAACACGCTGCGCAGCTAAATTGCTATCTGCCACACGGAAAAATGCGGTAATATCCACCACAAAAGGTAAACGCTCTAAATCATAGGCTTCATAGTTATCAATTTTAATCGAGAACACCGAGACCGGTAGCACGATCGTACTGACCCCAATCAGCGGTAACCAAGAAGGAAACGCATAATAAACATTACCATTGCCGGTATCTTTACCGTAAGATATCGTCTTACCTCCCGATTGCACGATGTGTACTTCATTGGTCTTTACGACCCGGCGGAATAGCAATGCAATAAAAAGCGATATAGCAATAACTATAACGATTCCAATAATTGCAACCAATATGTAAAAGTCCATAACATTCACCTTTTAAATAAAAAAACAATTCACACTTTAAGCCAACAAGCGGTGATTTTCTAGCAAAATTTTGCAAATTTTCATCGAATTTAGACCGCTTGTTCGCCGTTCCAACGCAGGGCTTCGATCACCGCTTTCAACGCGCCCGAACTTTTGCGGTTGGAGTAGTAGACTCGAGGATAAAACTCCCCTACTTACCGTCTGTTTGGCTAAACCAAGCAATCATAAAAAGCAATATTTTTAAATGTTAGCTTGCCAATGCTGCAAACAGCTCTTTCAAGGAGGGAAAATAATTGTTCGTAGAATTTTGCAACAAATAAACTTCTACTCTAAAGATACGAACTTATAGTATTATGCAGATGGAATTACTTGCTTTAACAAGCGGTTAATTTTTAGAGTTTTTTTGTAAAAATCAATTCAGATAAAAACCATAAATATAAGGAGTGAATTAATGCAAACCTACCAAAATAAATCCCTTTGTCGTGTACGAACGATAACATTATTTTTAAGCCTAACGAAAGATAAATCACAATGGCAAGATGCATTGAAATCGGCCAAAGCCGAATTTGATATTCTCGTTCCTGCAATCCAAAAACAAGGATATATTTTGCAATCTATTCGGATTGTAACAAATGGCTTTGGCGAATACTTAGATTTAACCAGTATTGAAACGGCTAAACAAGATTTAGCTTATCTAAAACAGTTATTAAGCCAGCTAAGCGATAGTGGTTTACGCATCCGATTTGCTATTGGTGAAGCTAAAACGGCTGAAGAGCTGGCATTATTGCCGGAACTCATCTTAAACTATGGCGATTTATCTAATGCTTGTGTGAATGTTGATTTAGATGAATTTGGTATTTTAGATAATGAAAAGATTTTGCACTCTGCTCAAATTATAAAACAGATTGCTGAAATTACCCCTAGAGGAGAAGGGAACTTTAACTTTACCGTTAACTTTAACTGCAAGCCATTCATTCCTTATTTTCCGGCAAGCTATCATTCAAGCCAGCTACCAAACAGCTTCGTGATTGGCTTGGAAACACCTGACTTGCTGGTTGCAGTATTAAAAGAGCTACAACAAACTCAACATAACGATTTTTATCACCAATGCTATGAAACAATGTCTCAAGCCTTACAATATCACGTTGATGAAATTCTAAGTGCCGTAAATTCGGTAAAAGATTCATTGAAATTTGAATTCGCCGGAGTGGATAGCTCGGCCGCTCCATCTAAAAATTGTGCTTCCATGACAGAAGTTTATGAATTAATGGGCGTGCCTTTCTTTGGTGCTGCCGGCACGGTTGAAGCATCTGCACTGCTGACAAAAGTATTTAAATCAGTCAAAAATGTACCGCTTGTTGGGTTTTCAGGATTAATGCTTGCAGTAACAGAAGATTTAGGGCTGGCTGAAGGCACACAAAAAGAACAATTTGATATTAGAGCACTACTAACTTATAGTGCTGTCTGTGGTATCGGGCTAGATACTGTGCCGATTTCGAGTGAAGCAACAATTGAGCAAATTGCAGCACTAATGCGAGATACAGGCACAATGGCATTTAGACTAAATAAGCCACTTACCGTCCGCTTATTCCCAATTCCAAATAAAGTAGCAGGTGATGTAACCGAATTCGAAAGTGATGATTTATGTAACTGCCGAATTTTAGCGGTTCCTTAATCTAGCAAAAAGGCTGATGATCCAATTGACTCATCAGCCTTTATCTTTTATTTCACCTTCAACTTCTTACCCACCGTGATCTGATAATTTTTTAGGTTATTCAGCTCACTTAATTTTTGTGGCGTAGTGCCGTAAGCACGAGCGATGGAATAAACCGTTTCGTCTTGTTGCACAACGTGATAGCCGGTTGAAGAGACCTTTATTTCCTTTTTGGACGTCATTTTTTCTTCTGAGGTTTTCTTATCTTTTTCTTTATTAGACGATTTTTCTTTTACATCTTCCGTTTTATTAGCTTTTTGTTTATCTGTCTGTTTTTCTTTATTATCAGCTTTTGATTGCTCTTTTTTATTGTCTTTTTTGTTATCTTCTTTGTTGTTTTTACTGTCTTTCTTAGTTTCTTTAGTCTCTTTTTTGTTTGATTCTTTTGTAGAATCTACCTTAGATTTTAGCTCTGTTTTTTCGTCTTTTATCGCTTTCTTATTATTCGTTGAGCCTGAAACCGAGGCTGAATTTTGAGTACGATAAGCCAATAATCCTTTATAAATAGCTTGCGCAATTTGGCGTCGGTAATTTGGGCTTGCCAATTTTGCTTCTTCTGTAGCATTAGATAAAAAGCCGGTTTCCACTAATACCGAAGTAATATCCGGTGAACGCAGTACACTAAGGCTGGCATGCTGTGGGAAAGATTTTGCAAGTGATGCTATATTTCCCATTTTCGCTAAAATACTTTTACCTAATTCATAACCGGAACGTTGTGAATGAGAAAATTGCAAATCAAGTACGGTTTGGTTTAAATAACGCTCGTTATTGCTAGAGAGCACTGAGCCAGCTCCTCCCAATAACTCAGATTGCTTTTCATGGTCTTCAAGCCATTTCCCCATTTCATCACTGGCTCGGCTGTTAGAAAGCACCCAAACCGAAGCCCCTTTAATAGAATCTGATTTTGGAGATGAGTCCGCATGGATAGAAATCAGTAAATCCGCTTTGTGTTTACGGGCAATTTCAGTTCGCTCAGGCAATTGGATAAAATAGTCTCCGCTGCGTGTCATAACTGCTTTAAAGTTAGGATCGGCATCTAATAAGGCTTTTAGTTCTTTTGAGATCGCAAGTGTGACGTTTTTTTCTTTCAGCCCCAAATTTTTGCCGATTGCACCGGGGTCTTTGCCACCATGTCCGGCATCAATCGCTACTATCGTTTTTGCGAAAGTAGAAAAACTGAATACACTTAATGCACTAAAAACAATATATTTGATAACCTTATTCATTCCCTTCCCTACAAGCGGTCTAATTCTGATTAAAATTTACTAAAATGTCTGCTGCTATTTGGTTTTGAGCTACCAAAGTAAGCTGTCGCCCATCACTTAAATAATCAATTTGGATTACAAAATCGGCGTGTGGAATCATCCCTTCACCTTTGCTTGCCCATTCCAGCAAGCAGAGTGTTTGAGGTTTAAAATAATCTCGAATTCCCATGAACTCCAGCTCTTCCGGATCGGATAAACGGTATAGGTCAAAGTGATATACGCTTATCGGATTCAATTGATATTCCTCAACTAACGTATAAGTCGGGCTTTTCACATTACCTTGGTGTCCTAATGCTCGAACAATACTACGTGTTAAGGTGGTCTTGCCTGCCCCTAGTTCACCATTTAAATAAATCACCAATGAGTGTGACGGTTCTTGCAACAAATAGCTTTTAAGTTTTGCTGCGAATGATTGACCAAATTCAAGTAATTTAGTTTCATTTTCACAGTAAAAAGAAAGTGAATTATCCATTATTTTCATCTAAATTAATAAAATGTTCCCGATAAAATTTTAATTCATTAATTGATTCACGAATATCATCTAATGCCAGATGTGTATTGCCTTTAGAAAATTTTTCCAGTAATTCCGGCTTCCAACGGCTTACCAGCTCTTTTAAAGTGCTAACATCTAAATGGCGATAGTGAAAATAATCCGCTAAATCCGGCATATATTTATAAAGAAAACGTTTATCTTGTGCAATGCTATTGCCACAAATCGGGGAAACGCCCTTCGCTACCCAACGTTTTAAAAAATCAAGTGTACGTAATTCTGCCGCACGTTCAGTTAATTTACTTGCTTTCACCCGTTCAATTAAACCGTTTGCTGTATGAGTTTTAACACACCATTCGCTCATTTTTGCTAATAATTCGTCGGATTGATGTACTGCGATAACTGGTCCTTCAGCTAAAATATTCAGATCTTTGTCAGTAACAATGGTAGCGATCTCAATAATACGTTCTTTTTCCGGATCTAAGCCTGTCATTTCAAGGTCGATCCAAATTAAATTCTGTTTATCTTGATTCATTTTATTACCTTAATTTTGCAATTTCCTTTTTGTAAGATTTAGAGCATTTTTGACCGCTTGCGGCACGAATTGGCTAATATCACCATGATGTCGATAAATTTCTCTGACCATTGTAGAAGAGAGATAACGCCATTCCACCGAAGGAGGGAAAAAAATCGTTTCTAAACTACCCGATAATTTTTGATTTAGCTGAGCCAGTTGAATTTCATAGTCAATATCATCAGCCCCTCGAATACCACGAATCAACGCCTTAGCATTATGTGATTTAGCAAAATCAGCAAGCAAACCACTAAAGCCAACCACTTCAATATTCCCTAATTCTGCACAGCTTTCCTTTACTAATTGAACACGCTCATCTAAACTGAAAAGCGGCTGTTTGCTTGAATTTTCAGCTACCGCTACTATCACTTCGCTAAAGAGTAGTGATGCTTTTCGAATCACATCTAAATGCCCATTGGTGATCGGATCAAAGGTGCCGGCATAAATAACTTTGTAACTCATTTTATTTCTCTAAATAAGGGGTAAGTAGATCAATATGACGTTTTAATGCCCCTTGATTTTCCATCAACACACTAAAACCTGATTTTGCAATCTCTTGTCCAATTTGAGGATTTTCTCGTAATAATTTAATGCTTTCCGTTACTGCTTCTACAGAACTTTCGATCTCAATTACTCCTCTTACTTGGCGTAACTTCTCAAACACTTCCGGAAAATTGTGGGTAAATAAACCGGATATGACCGGAATTTTGAAGGCTATCGGCTCAAGTGGATTATGTCCACCGTGTTTAACCAAGCTACCGCCGACAAAGGCAATATCTGATAAGCCGTATAACAACATCATCTCACCCATAGTATCACCTAATAAAACTTGCGTATTTTTATCTAAGGCTTTATTCGCAGAACGTTTGATATAATTTAGCTCTGATTTTTCAATGAGCATTTCAACTAAATTGAAACGCTCCGGATGGCGAGGAACTAAAATCAGCACTAAATCAGGGTAAGATTCTAATAATATCTTATGCGCATCTAAAATTAGCTTTTCTTCGCCTTCATGCGTACTACCCGCAATCCAAACAGGTCGATTAACTAAATTTAGTTTTCTCTTTGTTTCCTGCACTTCATCATAAAGTGCCGGTGTAATTTCTAAATCAAATTTTAAGTTTCCGGTATTCACCAACTTTTTAGCATCATAGCCTAAATTAAGATATCGCTCTGAACTTACTTCATCTTGAGCCATAATCAATGAAATTTGATTCAATATCACTTTAATATTCTGTTTAACCCAACCATAACGTTTTGCAGAACGAGGCGATAATCGAGCATTGGCAATCACAAACGGAATTTTACGTAAGTTCACTTTGCGGATTAAGTTAGGCCACAGTTCAGTCTCGATGACAATAATCAGTTTTGGATCAACAAAATTTAAAAACCGCTCAATAGCATCGGGCAGATCATAAGGCAAATAAAAGTGTGATACTGATTCCCCAAATACCGCATGCACGCGATCAGATCCGGTTGGCGTAACAGTTGTAATAATTAAAGGAAGATCAGGATATTTTTTGCTAATTGCTTTAATCAAAGGTGTTGCTGCAATCACTTCACCAACAGATGCAGCATGAATAACCACACCTTTTGCTTTCGGCTTTTCCAACTCATCATAGATACCGTAACGCTCCCATAAACGCTTTCTATAAGCAGGTTGCTTACGACCTTTATACCACATTAAAAACAGAACAAGAGGCTGTAAGAAATAACTTAAACAAATATATAATAGACGCAGCATGGACTTTCCTTTACAAGCGGTCATTTTTTGCAAACAACTTACTATTATACATAAAATAAAACCACGAAATAGGCTCTATTTCGTGGTTTAATCCTATTTTCTTCAAAAATTAGGCTTGGTGCGGATTACGTGTATTAGTATTGACCAAATTACGCATTAGTAAAGCAAAATCCAGATCAATATCTGACGGTACATCTAAAAAGACGAAATGCCCGTCACCTAGAGCTGCCTCTACATTTTCATGCTTACGGTTTAACATACGCTCAATTTTAAACACAATATTGCCCTTTGGCGTCATCATTTCTACGGAATCGCCCACTAGAAATTTATTTTTTACCGCTACTTCAGCCATTCCTTGCTCATTACGTTTGCCGGTAAATTCACCAACAAATTGCTGACGCTCTGAAATAGAATAACCGTATTCGTAATTTTGGTATTCATCATGTGTATGACGACGTAAGAAACCTTCTGTATAGCCACGATGTGCAAGGCTTTCAAGGGTATCCATTAAACTTTCATCAAACGGTTTTCCGGCTGCTGCATCATCAATCGCTTTACGATAAACCTGTGCGGTTCTTGCACAGTAATAGAACGATTTAGTACGTCCTTCAATTTTAAGTGAATGCACCCCCATTTGCGTTAAACGCTCAACATGTTGTACTGCACGCAAATCTTTTGAGTTCATAAAATAGGTGCCATGTTCATCTTCAAAGGCAGTCATTTGCTCATCAGGACGTTGTGATTCCGTATAAAGGAAAACCTTATCGGTTGACTCACCATTACCTAAAGTCGGCGCCACATTTTTCACTTCAATTTCAGGCTCGTATTTTGGTACGATTTGACCGACTTCATCTACTTTACCCTCTTCCATTTTGTATTCCCAACGACAAGCATTAGTGCAAGTTCCTTGGTTTGGGTCACGTTTATTAATATAGCCTGAAAGTAAGCAACGACCTGAATACGCCATACATAATGCACCGTGGACGAAGATTTCTAACTCCATATCCGGCACTTGTTCGCGGATTTCTTCAATTTCTTCAAGAGATAATTCACGAGATAAGATTACTCGGGTTAAGCCCATTTGATGCCAGAATTTCACTGTTGCCCAGTTTACTGCATTCGCTTGCACCGAGAGATGAATATCCATTTCCGGAAAATTTTCACGCACAAGCATAATCAAGCCCGGATCTGACATAATCAAGGCATCTGGCTTCATATCCACTACAACTTTTAAGTCTTTAATAAAGGTTTTTAATTTCGAGTTGTGCGGAGCAATATTGACCACTACATAGAATTTTTTACCTAAAGCATGAGCTTCATCAATCGCAATTTTTAAATTAGCGTGGTTAAATTCATTATTACGCACACGCAAGCTATAGCGTGGCTGACCGGCGTAAATCGCATCTGCTCCGTAAGCAAAGGCATAACGCATATTTTTTAAAGAACCTGCAGGCGAAAGCAGCTCAGGTTTAGCATATTTTAATGTCATAGGTAATTCTCTTTTTCTGATAACAAGTCAGGGCTTTTCAAAAGTGAAAAGCGTAAGCGGTGTATTTTCTAAGAAATATTGCATATTGGCAAGTTAATAGATTAGAATTTGTTTTTTTATGTGGGGAAGACTATGAAACTTAAACTCTTTTTGGCAACAACTTTATTTGCATTTTCAACATTAAGCCACACTCAAAGCATTAAAATGGAAATGATGCAAATGAATATGAATGCAAATAAATTAATGCGAGCTAATTCTATCGAAGAATTTACACAAACCGCTCAGGATTTCATTCAAATCACAGAGAAAACCAAGGCTATCTTTCCAAATAGCGTAGAAGGTGATAAAGCAGCTCAAGACGATTATCAAGCCGGTATGCAAAAACTGATTGATGTGGTGAAAAAAGCTGATGAAAAAGCACAAGCTGGTGAGTTACAAGAAGCGAAAATGATGATTTCAGATCTTGAAATTATCAAACGTGAATATCATAAAAAGTACAAATAAGCATATAAAAATAAAGGTGGGCAAAAGCTCACCTTTATTTTTAACCCTACCATTCAAATTCTAATTCAACCGCACTTTCTCCGAGTAATTCTTTTAGCTCATTAAACATTACCTCATTCGGGTTTATCCGCCATTCAACCCCGCCTTTAAGCAATACTCTGCCCTCTGGGCTTTGGTAATAGAAATGTAACGGTAGCGTTCCTTCTTTATATGGGCTGATGATAGCGGTCAATTTTTTAATAAAATCTGCAGATAATTGTTCTTGATTAATTGCTAACGCCAAACTCTTCGCAAATCTGGCTCTGGCTTCATCAAGCGATAACACTTCCCTTGCCGACATTTTCAGCCCACCGCTAAAGTCATCAAACTGAATTGAGCCGGTGGCAACAATAATCTGATCTTGCTGCATTAAATGACCAAAATTCTCTAATGCTTCGGAGAAAAGAGTAATATCCAACTTACCCGAACGATCTTCAATGGTCGCAATACCAATACGGCTTCCCCGCTTGGTGACAGCCACTCTTGATGCCATCACCATACCAGACACCGTTGCCATCTGCCCACGGAAAGTGGGTTGTAACTCATTTAATCTATTTGGTGAATAATGCGAAAGCTCTTTTAAGAACCGACCAATCGGATGTCCGCTTAAATAAAGCCCTAAGGTCGCACGCTCACCCTCTAATACCTTTTGCTCCGACCATTTCGGCGTATTGGCATAGGCATTTTGAACCTCTTCAGGGGTTTCGGTTAGTACACCGAACATATCGCTCTGCCCTAACTCTTCCATTTTACTATGCTGATCAGACGCTTTTAGTGCATCTTCTAAGTTTTTCATTAAGGCTGCACGATGTGGACCTAATTTATCAAAGGCCCCAGACATAATTAGACTCTCAAAGGTACGGCGATTAATTTTTTTCAGATCCACGCGAGCAGTTAAATCAAACAGATCGGTAAAACGCCCACCTTGATTTCGAGCTTCTAAAATCGCTTCAATCGGGCCTTCACCTACACCTTTAATTGCTCCTAAACCGTAAACAATCTCACCTTTTTCATTGACGCTAAAACGATGCTTACCACTATTTACATCCGGTGGCACAACCGTTAGGCCCATATTAATACACTCATCATAAAATCCGACGATCTTATCGGTATTATCCATCTCTGAGGTCATTACCGCGGCCATAAATTCTGCAGGATAATGAGCTTTGAGCCAAAGCGTTTGATAAGAGACCAACGCATAGGCTGCTGAGTGAGATTTATTAAATCCATAGCCGGCAAACTTTTCTACCAAGTCAAAAATCTGGCCGGCTAATTTACCGTCAATTCCTTTAGACTCCGCCCCTTTTTCAAAGACTTCACGTTGAGCAGCCATCTCTTCAGGCTTTTTCTTACCCATTGCACGGCGAAGTAAATCCGCTCCGCCCAGTGTATAGCCGGCAAGCTCTTGGGCAATTTGCATCACCTGTTCTTGATAAACAATAACCCCATAGGTTGGCTCCAAAATAGGCTTTAAGCACTCGTGCTGGTATTGCGGATCAGGGTAAGACACCTCTTCTTTACCGTGTTTACGGTCAATAAAGTTCTGCACCATGCCGGATTCAAGCGGACCGGGACGAAATAATGCCACCAATGCGATAATATCTTCAAAACAGTCTGGTTTAAGACGTGAAATCAGATCTTTCATCCCACGGCTTTCAAGCTGGAATACCGCCGTTGTTTTCGCAGCTAATAAAAGATCAAAAGATTTCTTATCATCAAGCGGAATACTTTCAATCCGAACAGGCTGTTTACCTTCCCTTTCCAAACGAGCATTAACCATCTCTAATGCCCATTTAATAATGGTTAAAGTACGCAAGCCCAAGAAGTCAAATTTTACCAGCCCTGCATATTCCACGTCATTTTTATCAAAATGGGTAACAGGATGAAGCCCCTCAGAGTCGCAATAAAGCGGTGAGAAATCAGTAATCGCAGTCGGTGCAATCACCACACCACCGGCGTGTTTACCGGCATTACGGGTTACCCCTTCGAGCTTACGGGCCATATCAATCAGATCTTTAACTTCTTCATCAGCTTCATAAAGCTCTGGCAATTTAGGTTCCGCAGCGAAGGCTTTTTCTAAGGTCATGCCCGGATCAGGCGGAATCAATTTAGAAATTCTGTCCACAAAGCTATACGGATGCCCAAGCACCCGCCCCACATCTCGAATAACGGCTTTTGCCGCCATCGTTCCGAATGTGATAATTTGCGATACGGCTTGACGACCGTAAGTTTCTGCCACATGCTCAATTACACGATCTCGCCCATCCATACAGAAATCGACATCAAAATCGGGCATAGAAACACGCTCCGGATTCAGGAAACGCTCAAAAAGCAAGTCAAATTCCAATGGATCCAAATCAGTAATTTTTAGTGCATAAGCTACTAACGAGCCTGCTCCCGAACCACGCCCCGGGCCAACCGGAATATCATTATCTTTAGACCATTGAATAAATTCCATCACGATCAAAAAGTAACCCGGAAAGCCCATCTGATTGATTACATCTAACTCAACCTGCAAACGTTCATCATAAACAGGGCGTTTTTCTTTACGGATTTCAGGATCAGGAAATAGAAACTCCAAACGTTCTTCCAAGCCTTCTTTCGACTTTTTGACTAAAAAATCTTCGGTAGAAAGATCACCCGTTGGGAAATTAGGCAGGAAATATTCGCCTAAACGAACAGTTACCGAGCAACGTTTAGCAATTTCGACCGTATTTGCTAATGCACTAGGCAGATCGGCAAACAAGTGACACATCTCTTCTTCGCTACGAAAATATTGTTTTGACGAATATTTTTTCGGGCGTTTGGGGTCATCTAATGTAAAACTATCATGAATTGCTACACGAATTTCATGAGCATCGAAATCATCTTCTTTTAAGAAAACAACATCATTAACCGCTACCAGCGGAATTGCATTTTTTTGTGCAAATTCGACCGCTTGTTTAATGTAGCGTTCTTCATCTATGCGTCCTGTGCGACAAAGAGAGAGATAGAAATGATTGGGAAAATAGTGCTGATAAAAGGCCAGCTTTTCTACTGCTTCATGCAGATTTTCTTTTAATAAGGCTTTGCCCACATCGCCCATTCGACCGCCGGACAGAACAATAATGCCCTCATTTAGCTCAGCAAGCCACTCACGTTCCACTAACGGGAATTCTATGTAACCGCTTTGGTAAGCACGAGAAAGAATTTGGGTAATATGGTGATAACCTTTATTATTTTTAGCAAGTAGAGTGAGTTCAAAATATTCTTCGCTACCCACTTCGGTACGTACATAAATATCCGCCCCGATAATCGGCTTAACCCCTGCTCCTAAAGCTTCGCCATAGAACTTAACCAAGCCACAAAAGTTGGTAAAATCTGTTAGTCCCATCGCCACCATATTGTTGGCAACGGCTGCTTTGACTAAAGGTTTAACTTTGGCTAAACCGTTAATCATTGAGAAATCACTGTGAACTTTTAAATGAACGAAACGACAATCAGACATAAGCATTAGAATTTGAGGTATACAAGCGGTCGTTTTTGCAAAAAATTTTGCAAAAATTACCGCTTGTCAAAAGATATTAATCACGTTTTTTGCTTAACAGCCACCAAACGACAATTAAACAGAGCACACTTGGAATCAAGGCACCAATCGGTACAGGTAGCCAAGTTGCAATTAAACTTAAGTTGCCGAATACAATATTGGCAACGTAGAACATAAAACCGGCAACAATACCGATCACGATCTTCGCTCCCATAGTACTACTGCGAAGCGGTCCGAAGATGAATGATATTGCAAGCAACATCATCACTGCCATCGAGATCGGCTGGAAAATCTTACGCCAGAAAGTAATTTCAAAACGTTTTGAATCTTGCCCGGTATCTTTTAAAAAACCGACATAATCTGCTAAACCAGAAATAGAAAGCGATTCAGGTTTGAGTGAAACGATACCTAGCTTACTTGGTGTAAGGCTGGTTTGCCAAACCTGATCTGGCTGTTTTGCCTGCTCAATTTGATTATCACCTACTTGCGACTTTTCCACTTTTGAAAGCATCCAACCTTTACCGTCGTCATATTTTGCCGCTCCTGCTTTTAGCACTGATTGCAGCTCACGTTTTTGCTCGCCTTCGCCAAATTCGTAAATAAGAATGTTGCTCAGACTTTTCTCATTATTGATACGTTTGATATAGATAAAAGAATTACCGTCTTTCGCCCAAAAACCGTCTTTAGTTGCGATCATTGAACCGCCACTTTGTGCTACAGAACGCATATTACGAGCAAATTGCTCTGTTTGCGGCACGCCCCATTCCCCGATAATCATGGTAAAAATCACAAGTGGTAACGCGGTTTTCATTACCGCTAAACCAATGCGGAAACGGGAAAAACCGGAAGCCTGCATAACAACCAATTCACTACGGCTGGCAAGGTTACCTAAGCCAAGTAATGAACCTAATAAAGCAGCAATCGGGAAAAAGGTTTCGATATCTCGGGGGATGGTCAAAAAAGTATAATAGGCTGCTTTTAAACCATCATAAGAACCACGCCCGACATCACGAAATTCTTCTACAAATTTAATGATTGCACCAAGCCCCACAAGCATAAATAGGGTTAAGAAAATAGCAGATAAAATCGTTTTACCGATATAGCGTTCTAAAATATTCATCGAGAAAAGTTTCATTATGCGACCACCTTATTGGTAAAAGATTTAGCACTAAAACGATAACGTAGTTTCGACATAAATTTACTATCCCAAACATTGAGCAAAATGCCTAACAGCAAAAATGCAATTGATACTGCCGGCATTAAAATCTCAGGATTCACTTTGCCTAAAGCACCGGAAGATTTCAACGAGCTCTGCAGTAAAAAATAGATTAAATAAAGCAATAATGCCGGTAATAATTTAGCAAAACGCCCTTGGCGAGGGTTAACACTACTCATTGGCACGGCTAATAATGCCATCAGCGGTACAGCAAAAATCAAGGCTAAACGCCAATGTAATTCTGCTTTTGCCTCAGGAGTTTTACTTTCCATTAATTGGGTAAAACTGGCACGCTGAACTAATTTTTCATCAGAATTAACATCTTGATAACCTAAATAAGCAGAATAATGCTCAAAATGTGAAATACGGAAATCTGCACTTTGAGGCGTTCCTTCAAAACGTTTACTCTCTGAAAGAGTCAGCACCTGATCTCCATTGGGTAAACCTTGTAATGTCCCTGTTTCAGCAACTACAACCGATGGTTTGTTTTTTTTCTGTTGTTCAGGTTGGAAAACATAAATATCGTTTAAATTATTATTTTCAATATTATCAATAAATAAAACATAGCCACCGGCAGACATAAATTGTCCGGCAGAAAGAGCAGCAAAGCGAGGATTTGCTTTTGCCTCTGCTAAGATTTCACTTTGCTTATTAATTGCCCATGGAGTAAGCCAAAAGACGTTATATACCGCCAATGCAGTGGTAAAAATAGACAAAAACATCGCGGCTTTCACCAATAAACCTTGTCCGATACCGCAAGCGCGCATAACCGTAATTTCGCTTTCCGCATAAAAACGCCCCAACGTTAATAGCAAGGCAATAAAAAGCGATAAAGGCAGCATCAATTGTGCCATAGTTGGCATACCTAAACCTAATAGGCTAACCACTAAATCTGCCGGCACTTTACCACTGACCGCAGAACTTAACACCCTGACTAATTGTTGACAGAAGAATATTAATAATAGGATAAACAATATCGCTACTTGGCTTTTAAATATCTCTTTTGTTAAATATCGACTTAAAATCACAGTTTTTATCTCTATTATGTTTAAAAAATCCTAAAAATCGAACAGATACAAGCGGTCTTTTTTTCCAAATCTTTTGCAAAAGCCACCAAATCTATGCTTATATGAACCAGTAATGATACCTTTTTTAAGCTAAAAAATCACGCGTTGAAAATAATAACGCACGGATTCAACCGTGCTTTTCATCACTCTGTTTTCATTTTTTCTTCTGCGTTTTAGATTGAACAGTATGAACTTCAAGAATTAACTTCTTGCCTTGCTCGTTTTCTATTTCTATTTTAGCCGGCGGGTTGCTGTTTTGATGCAAAATTGCAACAATATTTTCGCCTTGTGCCATCTCTTCAAACTGCCCTGTTACTTTAAATTTTGCTGCTTCAATATCGCTTTCAAAAATCAAAAATGTACCGAGTGGCGTTACCCGAATATTTTTTAGCCCCAAATTCTCTTTGCTCACAGTTTTATATTGAGGTGCTTTCTTATTTTTAACTGCCGCTAAAGATGCTTTATCAGTCGCAATATTAAAAATTTCTTGTAATCGGTTCGAGTTCGCATTATTAGCTGGGGTATTTGAAGCAGTCTCTGTTCTCTCCTCTGAGCTTTCAAACACAATATCGCCCACAAACTGCTCTTCTTGCGTTGAAGCCTTTATTAAAGGCTCCCCACCTTTGGAAGAGATAACAATAAAAAGACGGCTACCGATTTTTTCAAAACGAATATCTGCATCAGATAACTGATTTTCAATCTGCTCTTGAATCATTTTAATCGCTGTTTCATTCTCATTTTGGATAATGACTTTACGATTAATATCAATATCATAGGCAATAAAACCAACTTTCAAACGCTGAGATAGCTGTTGAAGCAAATTTCCAACACTACCCTCGTAAGATAGACGTACTTTTGCCTGCTCATAGCGTGTAATGTTCGTATCTTCACTTGCAACAGCTAGTGTGTGCATAAATAATCCAGCTATGCCGATAATCAAACTCTTTCTAAACAACCGTTTCATATTCTCTCCCTCTTCCATTCGGTATCAAAATCCTCTGCTAGTATAAAGTAAGCAGCCCTACAAACAAGTCAAATCGCCTTTTTGACAGCAAAATTTAGCAAAATTTCAACCTTAAACAATAATCTGTTTAAAATTTATATTTAAGGGTATATTTTCCGCTATAAATACTTGTAATTTAACTCATTAATCGTTAAGTTAACCGCAATTTTAGCTCACTTAAAAGGAGATAATAATGGAATTTAGTGTAAAAAACGGCAGTGTAGAAAAACAACGAACAGCATGCTTAGTCGTTGGAGTCTATGAACCAAGACGCTTGTCTTCCTCTGCAGAACAACTTGACAAATTAAGTCAAGGTTATATTAGTACCTTACTCAGACGAGGTGATTTAGAAGGCAAGGCAGGTCAAACTCTCTTATTACACAATGTGCCGAATGTACCCGCTGATAGAGTGTTATTAGTCGGCTGCGGTAAAGAACGAGAATTAACCGAACGTCAGTATAAACAAATTATCCAAAAAACCGTTCAAGCAATTAATGAAACCGGCTCAATGGAAATGGTCTGTTTTTTAACAGAATTACATGTTAAAGCCAGAACACCTTACTGGAATGTGCGATTTGCCGTTGAAGCTATCCAAGAAAATCAATATGCCTATAACGATTTCAAAAGCATCAAGCCGGAAGTGCGCCGTGAGTTACGCCGCGTAATTTTTAATGTTGCTCATCGCAAAGATTTAGCTGATGCAGAACGAGCATTAGAACACGGCAAAGCTGTTGCGTTAGGCATCACAAGTGCTAAAAATGTAGCAAATTGTCCACCTAATGTTTGCAATCCAAAATATTTATCCCAATTAGCTCAAGGCTTAGCGGAGGAATATGGTTCTATATCCACAACCGTTATTGATGAATCTCAAATGGCGACTTTAGGTATGAATGCTTATTTAGCGGTATCACGCGCATCAGAAAATGAGGCATTCTTGTCAGTTATTGAATATAAAGGTAGCCCAAATCCTCAAGATAAACCGATAGTGCTGGTTGGAAAAGGCTTAACTTTCGACTCAGGTGGTTTATCTATCAAGCCGGCTGAAGCAATGGACGAAATGAAATATGATATGTGCGGTGCAGCAAGTGTTTACGGTACAATGAAAGCCATTGCTGAAATGAAATTACCGCTTAATGTCATTGGACTTTTAGCTGGTTGTGAAAATGCAGTAGATGGCAAAGCTTACCGCCCGGGCGATATTCTTACTACAATGTCCGGCTTAACGGTTGAAGTGTTAAATACCGATGCAGAAGGGCGTTTGGTACTATGCGATACTCTTACCTATGTCGAGCGTTTTGAGCCGGAATTAGTTATTGATATTGCCACTTTAACAGGAGCTTGTATGATTGCTCTTGGCAATCATAACAGCGGTTTGATGAGTACGTCTAATAGCTTGGCAAATGAATTATTGCACGCGGCAGACCAAGCCGATGACAAAGCATGGCGTTTGCCTCTTGGCGAGGAATACCAGGAGCAGCTAAAATCAAACTTTGCCGATTTAGCCAATATCGGTGGGCGTTTAGGTGGGGCTATTACCGCAGGACAATTCCTCTCTAACTTCACCAAAAAATACACTTGGGCTCACTTAGATATTGCCGGTACTGCTTGGAAATCAGGTGCAGCCAAAGGGGCGACAGGCCGCCCGGTTCCTTTATTAACGCAGTTCTTAATCAATAAAGCTCACGCTTAACTAATAACAAGCGGTTAAAATTTGCAAATTTTTTGCTAAATTTAACCGCTTGTATTCAATTGACTCTCTTTATTTATCAAGGCTAGCACATTTATAAACAATTTTTTAAATAAAGGCGGAACGGAATGTTCGCCTCGATTTCGCATTTCATTAGATAAAGCAATCGCTAAATCGGGCTTTGATGTCTGTTGGATAGCTCGTTTAATAATATAAGATATCGGAAATTTTTCTTGTGAGCGCCAATTTGCTAAACGGACAAACACATTGCGTAACCCCGCTTTATAGAAGAAATGTTCAATATCCTTTTGTGGCAAAGTAGTCAAGCGCTTAGAGAACTCTTCGTCCATACTTTTAACTGTTTCTGTATAACGCTTTCCTGCCTCATCACCATCGGTTAAAACATACCACTCAATTCCCATTGCCCTTGCATATTTGATAAGCGGACGTAGCCCACATTGTGCAAACTCAACAATTTTGATACCTTCCATCTCCAAATTAATCTCAAGTAACTTTGCCAATTCACTTAAAATCCAAACCTCTGTTTCGCCTTCAACTAAAATCCACGCTCGAGCAAATAAAACCAAGCCGCGGTTATGGTGAATATGGAAGGTTAATTTCCGCAAATCATCTTTACCAAGATGGCTTCTATCTAAAAGATAAGCCTGAGTACGATCTTGATAGCGAACCAAACGGCAAATTTCTTTTAAAGGAACTTGAGAAACCACCTCCATTGAATTGGTTGTGGTAATACGTTGGCTTGGTAACAAGCTTAACAACTCCCAAAAAATCGCGATCATTCTAGGATGTAATTGAGCATTAAGATCTTCAAATAGAATAATCGGCTTATCTATGCTATTACCTTCTTGATTAAACAGAAATAATGCTGAAATATGGTGTTGAACTTTCTCTCTTAGGATCTCATTCTGATTAAGCCGCAAACATAGCGATTTAACCTTTTCCCACCATAAGCTGGTATCTTGCATACCAGTTTTCATTAAAGTACGACTTTGAGCCGTTAGAAAATAGTATTTCAAAAGCGAGGAAAGCGCATTTAGCTCTCGTTGAAACTCATCTTGATGCTCATAGTGACTCTGTAGAAGTAGCTCATCATGTACCCGCTTATTCAAACGTGCATCACGCAGACGATAAACCGAGTGTTGCCGAATAAAACGCTTAATAAGTTTTTCAGCTTGATGAAGTGAAATCGGTTTTAAATGTTGATCGACAAAATGATATTCAGTTATCACACTATCTTTGGTTAGTTTACCACTGACTTTTAGCGACAATTGCCGCAACTGCTCATTTAAAGGAAAAAAGAACGAGAGATAAGGAGAAAACCTTTCTGATAAATGCTCATCTACCTGTTCTTCAGAAAAAGTAAACACAAGTTCAATATCTTGCACTTGCTTAGGTGTTTGAGAATATTGGATATGAAAATCTTTAAAAGTAAACTGATATAACTCATTTTCAAGATTAAAAATCAGGCTAAGGGCATCAATTAAGCTTGATTTTCCCCATGAATTCTCACCAATTAATACCATATTGGGAAGTAAAGGGAGAGATAAGCGATTAATACCACGAAAACCTGAAATTTCAATCTGCTTTAAATACATAAATCTGTCTCTATCAGCTTAATTTTTTATAATTTCGTAGCACGGCT
Organism: Mannheimia granulomatis; assembly: GCF_011455695.1. Taxonomy (NCBI): domain Bacteria; kingdom Pseudomonadati; phylum Pseudomonadota; class Gammaproteobacteria; order Pasteurellales; family Pasteurellaceae; genus Mannheimia; species Mannheimia granulomatis. The sequence goes on from NZ_CP015030.1 coordinate 1,326,564, forward strand.
GATAAGCTTCTCCGGTTGGTATCTTCATACGATGCTGTACGATAAAACTTTCTAGCAACTGATCAATACTCTCCATTAAAGCCTTATCACCGTGCAATTTAAATACACCGTATTTTTCAATTAAGTCTGAAGTTTCCGGCTTAATATTCCCTGCTACAATGCCGGAAAAAGCACGACGTAAATTCGCTGCTAACTTCTCTGAAGGTTGATTTAGACTCAAGTCCAAATTCGCCATATTCTCATGAGTTGGAATAAACGGCTTGATAAAATCTTCTTCAATCTTTAACGACCAATTAAAACTGTAAGCATCGCCACTTTCATAACGGCTATTTTTAACTTCATACATAGATTGTTTCACTTTACGTGCAACCAAAACCGGATCATCAATAATGATTTCATACAAACTACGAGCTTCCTCACCCAATACCTTGCCAATAAATTGATCAATAGCGTAAAAATATTCTGCCGACTCCTTCGGGGCTGTTAAGATAAGCGGTAATTTCTGTGCGTGATTCGCCGGATTTAATTTAATACCGATAATATAAAGTAATTCCTCCAACGTACCCGGACCACCCGGAAAGACCACAATCGCATGCCCCAAACGCACAAAAGCTTCTAAGCGTTTTTCAATATCCGGCATAATCACCAATTCATTAACAATCGGATTAGGTGGCTCAGAAGCAATAATTGAAGGTTCAGTAACCCCAATAAAACGCCCATTTTTATAACGCTGATTAGCATGGCCGATTGCCGCCCCTTTCATCGGAGCTTCCATCACCCCAGCGCCACAGCCGGTCACAATATTAAGTTCACGCAAGCCAAATTCTTGTCCTACTGCACGGCAATATTGGTATTCAATTTCATTGATAGAATGACCGCCCCAGCACACAACTAAATTTGGATCAGTATTCATTTCAATCGCTTTTGCATTACGCAAAATTGAAAATACCGTATTGGTTGTTAAAGTCTCCAAAGAGGTTTCTTCAAACGGTCGGATCGTATTTTTCAACGCATTAACAAACACAATATCCCTTAACACCGCAAAAAGATGGTATTGAATATTTAAGATCATCTTACCATCAACAAAGGCACTTTCCGGTGGGTTATGCAACTCCAGCGATACGCCTTTTTCGCGAGTGAGTAGGCGGATTTCAAAATCAGGATACTGATTTAACAAGGCCCGACTGTCATCCGTATGAGCTCCTGAATTCAGAACTGCTAATGAGCAATTACGATAAAGTTGATATAAATTCCCTTGCGTATTTTTTGCCAATAATTGCATTTCCAAATGGGAAAGCTGCTCCATACTACCTTTCGGATTTACTCTGTGTACTGCCATTTTCGCTCCTTTTTTGCAAGATATTCTTCAAATAAGACCGCTTGTTACTTCAATAGTTTATCAATTACACGGCTAACCGCAAAAAAACCGAAAGTTGCAGTAACCATTGTTACCGCACCAAAGCCGTTGGCACAATTCATTGTAGCGGAAATTTCACAACCCTCACCCATTTTCGGGAAAATTAATTGCTGAGTGGACGACACACATTCCACACCAAATTTACTTTTATTGCTAAATCCATATTCTTTACGCAACAAGGTACGAACCCTTGCCGCCAAAGGATCTTGCACGGTTTTGCTTAAATCGGTAATCTGAATTTGTGTTGGGTCAGTCTGCCCTCCGGCCCCACCGGTAGTAATTAATTTGATTTTATTACGCTTACAGTAAGCAATTAAAGCCGCCTTGGTTTTCACCGAGTCAATCGCATCAATTACATAATCATAGCCACGATTAAGGTAGTCCGGAATATTTTCAGGGGTGATAAAATCATCAATAATCTCCACCACACATTCAGGGTTAATTCTCTCAATGCGTTCTTTCATTGCCTCGGTTTTCAGCTGAGCCACTGTGCCACTCATTGCATGAATTTGGCGATTGATATTAGTCACACAAATATCGTCCATATCAATCATGGTAATCTTGCCAATACCCGAACGAGCCAAAGCCTCCACCGCCCAAGATCCCACGCCACCAATGCCGATCACACAAATATGCGAACGGCGTAGCTTTTCAAGCCCTTCAGGCGTATAAAGGCGGCCAATACCGCCAAAACGCTGTTCGTAGTTGTCGATTCTCTCTGCCATTTTAAACGTTCCCGTTTTTAATATTTTCCAACTCTTCCCAACGCTCAAAGGCTTGCTCTAACGCGAGTTCTGTATCCGCAAGTTGCTGTAATTTCGCTTGAGTATAAGTCTGATCTTTAGCAAAGAAATCAGCACTGTTTACCTCAGCTTGCAAGGCTTCAATATCTGCTTCTAGGGCTTCCATTTTTGCAGGCAACTCATCAAGCTCACGTTGGTCTTTGTAAGAAAGCTTGACCTTTTTCGCTTCATTTTTTAGCTTTTCTTGCTTCGGTTGTTCTACTGCAAGCGGTTCTTTTTTAGCGGAATTTTGCAAATTATCTGCACGGGTAGCGTGGTAATTATCTTGCTGCTGTTTGGCATCAAAATAGCCGCCGATATATTTATTCAGCACGCCGTTGCCTTCAAAGAAGTAGCACTCTTCCACCGTGTTATCAATAAATTGACGGTCGTGGCTCACCACCAGCAACGTGCCTTGATAATCGGCAAGCATCTCTTCCAACAGCTCTAGCGTTTCCACATCCAAATCATTGGTCGGTTCGTCCAGAATCAATAAATTATTCGGTTTCAGCAATAATTTTGCCAATAACAAACGATTACGCTCCCCACCCGACAAGGCTTTCACCGGGGTCATTGCCCGTTTCGGTGGGAAGAGGAAATCTTGCAAATAGCCTAAAACATGGCGTTTTACGCCATTGACTTCCACATCTTGTTTACCGTCAGCTACGTTATCCATCACGGTTTTTTCTAAATCTAATTCCGCACGGTATTGGTCAAAATAGGCAACTTCTAATTTTGTACCGCAGCGGACTGAGCCAAAAGTTGGCTGTAATTCGCCTAACAAGAGTTTAATGAAAGTCGTTTTACCACAACCGTTCGGACCAACTAAAGCAATTTTATCTCCACGTTGAATCGTTGCTGTAAAGTTTTTGAGCAGCGTTTTGCCCTCAATTTCATAACTTGCATTTTCAATCTCAAACACAATTTTGCCGGAGCGTGCAGTTTGGTCGAGCTGAATTTTCGCTGTGCCCTGCACCTCACGGCGGTTACGGCGTTCTTCCCTCAAAGCTTTTAAGGCACGTACACGCCCCTCATTACGCGTGCGGCGAGCTTTAATGCCTTGACGAATCCAGACTTCCTCTTGTGCAAGTTTTTTATCAAAAAGCTCATTTTGCAAAGCCTCAACCCGCAAATCTTCTGCTTTTTCTTCTAAATATTTATCGTAATTGCTCGGATAAGACACCAACTTACCGCGGTCTAAATCCACAATACGGGTCGCCATTTTGCGGATAAACGAACGGTCGTGGGAAATAAAGATGATCGAGCCTTTGAAATTGAGCAATAAATCTTCAAGCCACGTAATCGCTTCCACATCCAAATGGTTAGTTGGCTCATCTAATAAGAGAATATCCGGATCTGCTACTAAGGCACGAGCTAAAGCTGCACGGCGAACCCAGCCACCTGATAATTCGCATAGACGTTTTTCAGGATCAAGCTCCAATAATTTCAAGGTATCTTGAATCCGATTTTCAAACTGCCAGCCGTTGTTATGCTCTAATTGTGCTTGAATATGGGATAATTTCGCCAATAGCTCATCGCTATAATCGGTCAGCATTTGTTGAGAAATGTAGTGATATTGCTTTAAAAGATCGCTTAAATGAGCAATTCCTTCCGCCACATAATCAAATACCGTATCTTGAATATGACGTGGTGGATCTTGTTCAAGACGAGTGACCACAATATCTTTCTCAAAAATCAACTTGCCGTCATCAAGCTGTACTTCACTGGCAAGCACTTTCATTAAAGTCGATTTGCCCGCCCCGTTTCTTCCTACCAAACAAACCCGCTCGTTCGGCTCGATGTGTAATTCAGTGTGATCTAATAAAGGATGATCGCCAAAACCTAAATAGGCGTTGGATAAATTAAGTAATGCCATAGTTTTTATATCAGAATGATTTTACAAATTTTAAATTGCTTGATTATAAAAGAAGGATGGAACATAGCCCATCCTATATACTTTAAGATAAAAATCCGCCAACCCCTTTAAACTTCTCTACAAAAGCCACGACTTTCTGAAAAACCGTCTGCTTTTTAGTCTTATATTGTGGATTTAGCGGGCTCATTTTAGGTAGAAGATCATTTAAATCTGTACCATTTTCGCTAGCATATTCTCGTTTAAGAGAGGCCATTATATACCTCTTCGCCGCATCTATATTTAAACTTTCGCTCTCAATTAAGCTATCCGCTTCTCTTTTTTGCTCTTGCTGAGCAAAGCGGAAAAATTCATCAATAACAGTTGCTTTATCAGGAATTTTATCTAAATCGGTTTGATGGATAAAATCAACAACTAGACTCTCTTTTGCTCGATTATCAATGCTCGCACGAATTGTTCGGCGAATTTCTTCAATCAATGCTGGTTTGTTTTTGAGTTTCTTATTATGTTCAAAGATCAACTCTAAAATATAATCTAAATTGATCTCTTGGGATTTTAATAAATCGACTTCAAAAACGACATCGCTCCAATCAATTTGAGATTTTTCCGCATTGCCGTTTTGAGTTCGTTTCCTTTGCCATTCACGAATATCGTTATAGGCAGAACGATAATCTTGTAGCTGCCTATCAGATAAAATCACGTTATTGTTCGGAAGATATAGGCCTTCAGGCTCTTTCAATGCATTGTCTGAATATGTGGTGTTTTTTAATGCGTAAAATTCATCGTAATTATGCAACACATTTTCCAAACGCAGATACTCGCTAAATAGTTTGGTAAAGGCTTTTTTATCTTCCTCGGTGTCAAGCTGAGTCGGATCTGGGAATGTCATTTGTAGTGCCTTAACAACCTCTCGATAACCTCGATGATAATTTCCATTAGTATCTTGATAGCCGTCCATATATTCTTTGAAACTATGCTCTAATACGATATTTCGAGTATTCGTATTACCAAACAACGTAATGGCATCTATCGTATCTTGCTCCAAATTACGGAAGGTGACAATATTCCCGAAAGCCTTGGTTGCATCATAAATACGGTTTGTACGGGAAAAGGCTTGTATTAAGCCGTGATAACGCAGATTTTTATCCACAAATAGCGTATTCAGTTTAGGGGCATCGAAACCGGTTAAAAACATACCAACAACAATCAATAAATCTACTTCTTGATTTTTAACTCTCATTGCCAAATCACGGTAGTAATTTTGGAATTCTTTGCTTTCCACACCATAATTAGTTTTAAATAACTGATTGTAATCATTGATTGCCGACGTCAAAAATTCTTTTGCTGAGCTATTCATTGCCGTTGGTTCAAAGGTTTCATCAACAATTTCACCAATCGAATTTTGCTCCTCATTTGCAGCAAAAGAAAAGATTGTTGCAATTTTTAACGGATTTTCAACCGCTTGTTGTTGAATTTTGAACTGTTCGTAATAGGCTTTTGCCGCATCAACCGAACTTACCGCAAACATCGCATTAAAGCCTTTGCCGGTAGTATTTAAGCGGTGCGTTTTTTGATTAAAATGGGTCAAAATATATTGGGTAATTTCTTTAATTCGTTCTGGATGCAATAGTGCCTGTTTATTTTCAAAAGCAGTTAACTTGTCCAAATCTTTTTCGCTTTCTATTTCACGGAATTTTGGGCGAACATTATTGTAATCTACCTTAAATTTCAACACTTTTTCATCACGAATGGCATCAGTAATGATATAAGAATGCAGTTGAGAACCAAATACACTGCCTGTATTTTCTGAGCCTAATGCATTACCTTTACTAATCAATTTTTCATTCTCTATTTTGTCTGGAAAAATAGGTGTACCAGTAAATCCAAACTGGCAGAATTTTTTAAACTTTTTCTTTAAATTCTTTTGGGCCTCGCCAAATTGAGAGCGATGGCATTCATCAAAAATAAAGACGACCGGTTGAGAATAAATTGCCAAATCACTTTCAGATTTCATTAAATTATTCAGTTTCTGAATTGTGGTAACAATAATTTTATTATCATCTTTCTCAATGTTACGCTTTAAACCTAATGTACTTTCCGAACCATTTACACTATCAGGAGAAAAGCGTTGATATTCTTTCATCGTCTGGTAATCCAGATCTTTTCTATCCACCACAAAGAACACTTTATCAATAAAATCCAATTCGGTGGCAAGACGTGCCGCTTTAAAGCTGGTGAGCGTTTTACCCGAACCTGTGGTATGCCAAATATAACCGCCGCTTTCTAAATTTCTCCAATTATTAGTTAAATAGGTATTTTGAATTTTCCACAAAATGCGTTCCGTTGCCGCAATTTGATACGGACGCATAATCAACAACGTATTACTTACATCAAATACGGAATACTGGATTAACACATTCAGTAAAGTATTTTTTTGTAAAAACGTGACGGTAAAATCTTTTAGATCCTTAATCAAGGTATTATCCGATTTTGCCCAGTTCATCGTAAAATCAAAACTGTTTTTATCTCGCTTAGTGGTGTTGGCAAAATAACGGGTATCTGTGCCGTTAGAAATAATAAAAATTTGCAGAAATTTAAACAGTGAATTTTCTGAATTAAAGCTCTCTTTGCTATAACGATGAATTTGGTTAAAGGCTTCTCGAATGGCCACCCCACGCTTTTTCAACTCAATTTGAACTAACGGCAAACCATTCACAAGAATCGTCACATCATAGCGATTAAAATGCGTACCTTTTTGCTCAAATTGATTGATGACTTGCACTTTATTACGAGTAATCTCTTTTTTATCTAGTAAATAGATATTTTGAATCCGCCCGTTATCAAACACAAAATCATAAATATGATCCTGATGAATTTTTCGGGTTTTCTCGATAATACTTTCTGAGACTTTATCGAGATATTCATCAACAAAACGTTTCCATTCTGAATCTAAAAAACGCACATTATTTAATTTTTCCAACTGCTCACGCACATTCATCAGCAATTTTTCTTGGCTATTTAAATCAGGACGATATTCATAGCCTTGAAACTGCAAATCGGCAATCAATTCTTTCTCTAAATCCGCCTCGGTTTGATAATAATTTGGCTGCTCAATTTTTTCGTATTTATCTAAAACGATGAAATTGTTGGTTTCGGTGATAGGGAGAATATTCATCATAAAAATTAGCCTTTATATATATTTAAATCAGAAAACTTAATATACCTCGGTTTGAATTTAAAAACCTTGTTTATATTCTCACTTTCGCTTAAATAAGTAACAAGAAACTTTAAAACCCTTTTATCATTAGAATTTACAAATGACATTTCCTCTCCAGAATGTTTTGAATGGCTTCCAAAATTAACTCTTCTATTTGTATACGCTTGAATTCTCTTGTTATACAACTCAGGGTTATTTTCATTGCTTGTAGGTAGCAACTCCTTAAATTCATAATACCCTAAGAATGTAGAGACCTTTTCCAAAATATTCCTAATAAAATTAAAGTGATATTTTTCTACTTTACAATCATCAATCTCTTTATCCTTAAAAAATTTCAACTTATAAAAAGTTTTTTTATTTTCTTTCTTAAAATATTTTTTAATCACATATAAACCATTAAATTCTGGAAATTCTCCACAGAATTCATCTAACTCTTCCTGTGCCAACCCATTATTAAATAGCATTTCTATTCTTTTTTCTTTATTTCCTCTGAATTCCTCATTAATCAGCTCTTTTAATTCTTCTTTTAAGACCTCTTCCTTAAATAGATCTTCCAACTGATTTTTGAGATATACCTGATATGCAAATGGAGAGTCACTTTCTTGTTTAGAAAGAATAAACTCATCATAATTTATCTTTTCTAACCTATAAGAAACACTCTCTTCCTTTCTGAATTCATTATGCAATACATTATAAAAAAGTGGGTTGTATGTTGTAATAATAAATCTCAGATTTGATTCACTTGATTTTATCAGTTGAGCAATATCAACAGCTAATTCAATAAGATGATTTTCATCTAATGAGCTAACCGGATCATCAATAAAGATATATTCTAAATTATTAAATTTATCTGTTGAACGCTTTTCTATTTCAGCAATATTCAATTCTGAGATAACTTGATCAAATAATGAATAAAAAATACTCCAAACAAAATTACTTTCCTCTCCTTTAGAAATTTTAATATTTTCCTGAATAGAATCATCACCTCTTGCATAGGAAAAAGTCACTTCAGAATAAGCTGGAATGGTAATGTCATCTCCATCCTCATTTTTAACTATATATTCTTCATTAAAGTTAGGGGTTAGTTTTTTATTGGTGTAAGTCTGAAATATTTTAGTAACATTATCTTCTAATCCCTGCTCTATAAAAATCCAATCAGTAAAGGAATTTTTATGTATTTTTAATTTAATTTTTGAATCATTTCTTAAATTATTATCCCAATAAAACAAATCTTCCGTAAAAGATGAATAATATAGGATTTTCTTATACTTCAATTCTCCGCTATACTCATTATCTTCTTCTAATCTAGAAGCAATAAACTTTTTAAACTCACAAGATAATCGAGTTTTTCCAGTGCCATTAAATGCATAAATTAACTGAACTTTTTTACCGTTACTCAGTTCTTTTGCTATATCATCTAAACTCTTACTCATATATAAGTCCTATAATTTCGGAAAATCCAACAACTGCTCCCGATAATACTCATACTGTTTACATCTTAACGCAATTTCTTTTGGCAAACCTTCACTGATAGAATTAGTCAAGCGGTCGAATTTATCTAAAATTTTAACGATTTTTTGTTGTTCGGAAATAGAAGGAACAGGAATTTTCAATTTTTTCAAATTATCATTGTACAATCTCTGAATTGTTCCACCCTCTGCTATATTCCAATTAGCTATTTGATAAATATAGAACAAGAATTTATTTAAAACTTGACTTTCATCATTTTCAATCCAAACTATATTACTATCTTGAAAATAAGAGTCTTCTCCATCAAAAACAACCGTTCTTCCTATTGTTCCTGCTGCTGAAATTAAAATATCACCTTTTTTAGGATAACTGTATTTTTGTTTATACTCTTCAAATAACTCTCTTGAAATATACGAATTTGCTTCTTTTCCAAATGTTCCAATTTTATAAAATGGAATATCTCCCTCGCTAGTTGTCTGTTCTTTTAAAATTCTTTTACACATTCTAACTTCACCAACCTCCCCCAAAGCCCTAAACACCACTTTACCACTGTGGCACAAGGCTTTAATGATGTCGTTATACCCCTCCTTATCTAAATCTTGCGGGAATGTCAATAGGGTTTCTCGGTAATATTGATATTGTTTTTTCCGCAGAGCTAATTCAGCTTCCAGCGTAGCTTCCAGCTCAGTGAATTTGTCAAGTGTTTTTACAATTTTTTCTTGGATTGATAGTGGAGGGATTGGAATTAACAAGCTAGATAAATCTTTTGGATAAACATGCGGAACACCAGAGCCTTTCTTTAAATTGAAGATCCGTTGTTGCCTAGATAATAAAAAGTGATACACATATTTTGTGATTAAGACTTCTAAATCGGGTTTTACTGAAAAAGCATCCCCTAAAAAAATTGGCTCATTCCAATACATTAAAAAACCAGCATAAGCTCCACTACCTGCAACAGTAATCGTTTCCCCTTCTCTATTATAGTTCCCAGTATAATACGCAGGTTTTTGTCCACCACTAATAACAGGGATATTTCCTTCCGTTGTGTCTTTTGCAGTAATGACTTGCCCTCTTTTTAATTCGGCAACCTCTCCCAAAGGCTTCCACTCTACCTCAGCCCCATTTAATAATTTCTCAATAATTTGATTACTCATTTTGCAAATTTTCCTGATTTTTATACCGCTTGTTTTTTATTGGGGCGAATGTAATTCGCCCCTACGATGATAACCGTTGATAAAATTTCAACCGTTTGTCAAGTCTTGACAATTTAAATTATTGACCTTTGGATCCATTTCAGTATAATGACCACCAATAACTCCCCTAGCTTTGCCAACCCACGAGGTTGGAACCACAAGGTTGGGGGCTTTCTTTTTTAGGCTTTCTGCCATAATTTCCACTTACTCAAATCTGTCACAATACCCATTTGTTGTAAATTAATTGCATTATTTTCAACATTGGGAAATTCTTCCAAAAGTGCCAAAAATCTTGTTCCCCAAGTTGAATTTGGGCAAATCACATCTAACATACGCTTCATTAAACAAAAATAGACAAAAGACTGAGCAACATTAAGCTGTTTCCATTGTTCATCTGGTAAGCCTTTCAGATTTGCTTTGAAAATAATCGGTTTATTCCATAAACGGCTATGATGAGCGGAGACATTTCGGATAAAATTAAAAGCGTGCAAATGCGTTTGTAAATGTTTCCCGTATTTTAAGTGATAAATTTTAGCAATGCGGTCTTTATCTTTCGATAACATTCCCTTGTAAAGCATCGACATTGTGCCGAAATCCCATACTTCGCTGGCTGCCCAAATCGGTAAATCGCCATAATGCTCTAAATGATGCTTAACAAAACTGCTTTCTGATTCTCTATTGATTAGATTTTGATATTTATCTAACCATTTTTGATGTTCAAAGTGCGGTTCAAAATACTGTGATTTTTGATGGACTAACGGTTCATATTTACCTAACTCATAGGCGATACTCACTCTTAAAGCAATTTCAATACGTTCTAAAGCATCAAGTGCTAACTGCCTGAGCTTTTTGTCAAAAATATACAATGCTTTTACATCTTCAAAGCGGCTATTAGGAATAAACTGGTCAAGCCGATTTTTAGGACTGCTTGGATCGATTTGCCTAAAAGAATACAAATAACCACTTAGCCGATAATAACCAAGGCTTTTCAAGTAACCTAAGGCTTTCTTTTCGTCATTAATCAACATCCCTCTCTCTTGTAAAAGAGCGAGCTGTTCATTAAAACTTTTCCAAATTTTCTGCTGCTTCATATGTATAATTATTTGCAAATTTTCCTGATTTTTATACCGCTTGTTTTATGTTTGGGCGAATTACATTCGCCCCGACTTATAAATCTCCCTCAATCTCCGCCACAATGGCATCAATTTCCGCTCGTAAGCAGTCAATTTTTGCGACAGTTTCGCTAATTTCGGCATTGAGTTCGGCAATGTTAATCACTTCTCGGGTATCTTTTTGTTCCACATAAGAACTTACTGCAAGGTTGTAATCATTTTCGGCAATTTGGCGGTTATCGATTGATTTTGCCAAATGATCCACGTCAGTTTTATCAGCAAAGAGTTTAAGAATTTGCTCAATATGCTCATCAGTCAGCACATTGTTGTTGGTTTCTTTTTTAAACAGTTCGCTTGCATCAATAAACTGGGTTTTGGTGTCGGTTTTATGTTTGGAAAGCACCAAAATATTCGTTGCAATGCTTGTGCCAAAAAAGAGATTGGACGGTAAAGCAATAACCGTTTCCACCACATTTTGTTCGATTAAGTATTGGCGAATTTTTTGTTCCGCACCACTGCGATAAAAAATACCGGGGAAAGTGACAATCGCTGCCCGCCCTTTTGCGGAAAGGTAATTTAAGGCGTGCAGAATAAAGGCAAAATCGGCTTTGGATTTGGGGGCAAGAATGCCTGCCGGTGCAAAACGTTCATCATTAATTAATGTGGGATCATCAGAACCAATCCATTTAATCGAATAAGGCGGATTAGATACAATCGCATCAAAGGGTTTGTCATCTTTTAATTTCGGATTGATAAGCGTGTCGCCCAATTCAATATGGAATTTGTCATAATTGATATTATGCAAAAACATATTCATACGGGCGAGGTTGTAGGTAGTGTGATTGATTTCTTGCCCAAAGAAGCCATCTTCAATCACGTGATCATCAAATTGTTTTTTGGCTTGTAATAATAAAGAACCCGAACCACAAGCCGGATCGTAAATTTTATTGACCGCACTTTGTCCATATAGGGCCAGTTGTGCAATCAATTTAGACACATTTTGTGGGGTGAAAAACTCTCCGCCGGATTTCCCTGCATTCGCAGCATAATTAGAGATAAGAAACTCATAAGCATCACCAAACAAGTCAATTTGATTATCTTCAAAACGACCAAAATCGAGTTCCGCTACGCCTTTTAATACCGCAGCAAGACGTTTACTTTTTTCACTGACACTACTGCCCAATTTACTTGATCTCGTATCAAAATCAGCAAATAAACCTTTAATATCTTGCTCCGACGGATAACCTACGGCAGAACTTTCAATAGCCTCAAAAATCTCCGCTAATTCAATATTGAGTGCCTGATTTTGATGTGCAGTTTTTGCTACATTTTTAAATAACTGGCTTGGGTAAATAAAATAGCCTTTGGTTTTTACTGCATCTTCTTTAATGCCAAACGCATCAATTTCTTCATCGGAATAGGTAGAATAATCAACACTTTCATCGCCGTTAGCGATATATTCTGCAAAATTTTCACTAATAAAACGGTAAAACAGTGTGCCTAATACATATTGCTTAAAATCCCAACCATCTACCGCTCCACGAACTTCGTTTGCAATTTGCCAGATTTGACGCTGGAGTTCTGCTCTTTGTTGAATAGCTGCCATTTATTTGTTTCCTAATATAACTCGTATATTAAAGCGGTCGAATTTCCCCAAATTTTTGCATATTGTTTATTTGCAAAATTCTCTGAAAAAACGACCGCTTGTGTAGGTTAAGATTATTCTTCTGTTGAAGTTTCTACATTCTCTGCATTAGTGTCTGCGTTGCCAAATTCATCAATGCTGTCATCTTCTTCAGGCTCACACACTCGCTCTAAACTTACAACATGTTCGTCTTCTGCAGTGCGGATAATGCGAACGCCTTGGGTGTTTCGCCCAACTAGGCTGACTTCAGCAACCCTTGTACGAACTAGTGTGCCGGCATCGGTAATCAGCATAATTTGGTCGGTATCAAACACTTGAACTGCTGCCACGACTTTACCGTTGCGTTCATTCACTTTGATTGAAACCACACCTTTGGTTGCACGGGATTTCACCGGATATTCACCAATGACGGTACGTTTACCGTAGCCATTTTGGGTGACGGTTAAAATATCGCCTTCGGTGCGAGGAATGACCAATGAAACCACGCGGTCGGTGTCTAGGCTCACGCTTGAAGTATCTTCCGCTTCCTCATTTTCAATTTCAATGATTTCCGCTTCTTCAATCTCATCACTTGAAATTTCGGTGGTAGCAAGTTTGATACCACGCACCCCCGTTGCGGTTCTGCCCATTGCACGCACGGCTTTTTCTGCAAAACGGACTACTCGACCTTGTGCCGAGAACAGCATAATTTCGCTTTCGCCATCGGTGATATCCACACCGATTAATTCATCGCCTTCACGAAGTTTTAATGCAATTAGACCGCTTGATCTCACATTGCTGAACGCATCTAAGGAGACTTTTTTCACCACACCGCTTGCGGTTGCCATAAAGATAAATTTATCTGCCGAAAATTCGCCATTTGGAATCGGTAAGATTGCAGTAATACGTTCGTTCTCTTCTTTCACTAACGGCAGAATATTGACAATCGGCGTACCACGTGCACCACGGCTAGCTTGCGGTAATTGGTACACTTTTAATTGATATAAACGACCACGGCTTGAGAAGCAGAGAATGGTATCGTGGGTGTTCGCCACCAATAGTTTTTCGATAAAGTCATCTTCTTTCATTTTCGTTGCAGACTTACCTTTACCACCACGGCGTTGAGCTTCGTAGTCGGATAACGGTTGGTATTTCACATAACCTGCGTGAGAAAGCGTTACTACCACATCTTCTTGGGCGATCAAATCTTCAATGTTGATATCGCCTGAAGCTGCAGTAATTTCGGTACGGCGTTCATCGTTAAAGGTCGCCTTAACCAGCTCTAATTCTTCACGAATTACTTCCATTAAACGATCTGCACTGTTTAGGATGCGTAATAATTCGCCAATTTCAGTTAATAATTCTTTGTACTCTTCAACGATTTTTTCGTGCTCTAAGCCGGTTAAACGGTGTAAACGTAATTCCAAAATCGCACGGGCTTGGGCTTCTGATAAATAATATTGACCATCACGCACGCCTAAGTTTTCCGGTAAATCTTCCGGACGAGAGGCATCCACCCCTGCGGCTTCTAACATTGAGGCAACATTTCCTAATGCCCAAGGGCGAGCTAATAAGCCTTCACGTGCTTCCTCAGCCGTTTTTGAGGCACGGATCAACTCAATAACAGGGTCAATATTCGCTAATGCAATCGCCAAGCCTTCTAAAATATGAGCACGTTCACGGGCTTTGCGTAATTCAAAAATGGTACGGCGAGTTACCACCTCACGGCGGTGTTTCACAAAGGCTTCGATGATTTGCGTTAAATTCAAGACTTTCGGCTGACCGTTATCTAACGCAACCATATTGATACCAAAAGTTACTTGCATTTGGGTCAGTGAATAGAGGTGGTTTAATACCACTTCGCCTACAGCATCACGTTTGATCTCAATAACAATTGAAATACCTTTTTTGTCCGAATAGTCATCAATTTTACTAATGCCTTCGATTTTTTTATCTTTCACTAACTCAGCAATTTTTTCGATCAATTTTGCTTTGTTTACTTGGTAAGGCAGTTCGGTTACAACAATCTGCTCACGGCCTTTGTCTGTGGTTTCCACGCTTGCTTTCGCACGCACATAGACTTTACCACGACCGGTGCGGTAAGCTTCTTCAATCCCTTTACGACCGTTGATAATTGCCCCTGTTGGGAAATCCGGACCTGGAATGTATTGCATTAGCTCTTCAACGCTAATATTTTCGTTATCAATGTATGCCAAGCAGCCATCCAGCACTTCGCCTAAATTGTGAGGCGGAATATTGGTTGCCATACCTACTGCAATCCCGGAAGAACCGTTTACCAATAAGGCAGGAATTTTGGTTGGAAGTACGTCAGGAATCATCTCTTTGCCATCGTAGTTTGGCGAGAAATCCACGGTTTCTTTATCAAGATCGGTTAATAATTCCTGCGTAATTTTTTGCATACGCACTTCGGTATAACGCATTGCCGCCGGTGCGTCACCGTCAATTGAGCCAAAGTTACCCTGCCCGTCAACTAACATATAACGTAATGAGAACGGTTGTGCCATACGCACAATAGTGTCATACACCGCAGAGTCACCATGCGGGTGATATTTACCGATAACATCACCCACCACACGGGCTGATTTTACGTGTGGTTTATTATAGGTATTGCTATTTTGATCCATTGAGAATAGTACACGGCGATGAACCGGCTTTAAACCGTCACGCACATCAGGCAATGCACGCCCAACGATAACCGACATGGCATAGTCAAGGTAAGAGGTTTTTAATTCGTCCTCAATACTTACGGGGATAATATCTTTGGCTAATTCGCTCATTGAAATTTCCTAATTTTATTGGTAAAAGAGCCTTAAACCACTATGGTTAAATCAGGCGAAAAATTGTCGTAAGTATAGCATGAAAAGCAACAAAAAGGGGGAACAAGCGGTTATTTTCTTTCGGTAAAACGCGGTTTTGCCGGCATTCTTAACGCAATTCGCTCACGATTTGTAGCTAATGCGGTTTCAGTCGGCTCATAATCAAGCCAAAGTGAAGAATCTTCCGGTAAGTCCTCAGCCCAGAAATATTGCACATTAAAGCCTCTTGCCAAGCACTCCTCATGCAGTAGATCGTAACGTTTTTTCAAAAAAGCGAGTTTATTGAAGAAAAAACGAACATGTCCTTCGCCTAATTTATAATCTTCCGGCTGACCTTTTAAGCTGAACTTACCTTTCGCCACCGCATTAGGGATACGAGTAAGTTCACGATGTTCCGCCAATAAATGTTGATCGCACAATTCGGACGGAGGAACAAGGTTGATTCGAGTCATTGTGATTTTCCTTTTAGACTAAATACGTTATAGTAACAGCCAAATTTACCATAGGAATAACTTATGCAAAATGTCGATCAACAAGAAATTACAAAATTTGAAAAAATGGCACAAACGTGGTGGGATCCTAATGGCAGTTTCAAGCCAATTCATCTGCTTAATCCGCTACGTTTAGCCTATATTTTAGAAAAATCGAACGGTTTATTCGGCAAAAAAGTGTTAGATGTCGGTTGTGGCGGTGGTATTTTAAGTGAAGCGATGGCGAAACAAGGGGCAATTGTCACCGGCATTGATATGACCACCGAACCGCTTGAAATTGCCAAACAGCACGCTAAACAAAGTGGTTTGAAAATTGACTACCAACAGACCACAATTGAAAATTTTTTGGAAAAAATGACCGCTTGTCAGGCTGAAAAATTTGATGTGATTACCTGTATGGAAATGCTGGAACATGTGCCGGATCCGCTGTCTGTTATCCAAAGCTGCAAAGCGTTGCTAAAACCAGACGGTATTTTGTTTTTCTCAACCATCAACCGTACCTTTAAAGCTTATATGTTGGTAATTATTGGGGCAGAATATGTGTTAAAAATGCTACCTAAAGGCACCCACGAATTTGAAAAATTTATTAAGCCTGCGGAATTATTGACGTGGTGCGATGAAGCTAATTTACGCTGCGATGAGATGAAAGGGTATCACTTCAACCCATTAACCGAAAAATTCCGGCTAAATAATGATGTGAGCTGTAACTACATTGCCACGCTTAAAATCAACAATTAACTTGCAAAATAGCACGAAATCTTTACTATACACCGCTTATTTCTCAGCCTATACAATAGATTATGACAGACGAAACCCAACAAAAAGACAAAAAAATTACATATAATTTCAATAAGTTACAAAAACGCTTACGCCGAAATGTGGGTAATGCGATTGCCGATTTTGGTATGATTGAAGAAGGCGACCGAGTCATGGTTTGCCTTTCCGGTGGTAAAGATAGCTACACGTTATTAGATATATTGCTAAATCTACAACAAAGTGCACCGGTTAATTTTAGCGTTGTTGCGGTTAATTTAGACCAAAAACAGCCAGGCTTTCCGGAAGATGTGCTGCCTCGCTATTTAGAAAGCATCGGCGTGGAATATAAAATTGTGGAAGAAAACACCTATGGCATCGTCAAAGAGAAGATTCCAGAAGGTAAAACCACCTGCTCACTCTGCTCACGACTTCGTCGTGGAATCTTATATCGCACTGCTACTGAACTTGGGGCGACTAAAATTGCGTTAGGCCACCACCGCGATGATATGCTGGCAACCTTATTCTTAAATATGTTCTACGGTGGCAAAATGAAAAGTATGCCACCAAAGCTAATTTCTGATGATGGCAAACAGATTGTGATCCGCCCGCTTGCTTACTGCAAAGAAAAGGACATCATTAAATACGCCGAAGCCAAGCAGTTCCCGATTATCCCGTGTAACCTGTGCGGCTCACAGCCGAATCTTCAGCGCCAAGTAGTAAAAGAGATGCTAAACACTTGGGATCGTCAATACCCGGGCAGATTAGAAACTATGTTCAGTGCCTTGCAAGATATTGTCCCATCACACTTATGCGACCCAAGCCTGTTTGATTTTAAAGGCATTAAACACGGTCAAATGATTGATGGCGTAGAAGGCGACACCGCTTTCGATAATATGAAAATTGAAGCAAAAACCTTTTTAGATGAAGATGATGATAACAATTTTGCTGAAGCGGGTGTGATTCAATTTAAAGCTGTTGATTAAGCCACCATATAAACACACAAGCGGTGACATTTTAGCTGAAATTTGCAAATTTCTTTTAAAATGTCACCGCTTGTAGTTTTACTCATTTATGACTCACCTATATATCGTACACTCCTAATATAAGTTTTCTGGCTATAACCATAAAAAACACT
The DNA here is from genome assembly GCF_011455695.1 of Mannheimia granulomatis. Taxonomy (NCBI): domain Bacteria; kingdom Pseudomonadati; phylum Pseudomonadota; class Gammaproteobacteria; order Pasteurellales; family Pasteurellaceae; genus Mannheimia; species Mannheimia granulomatis. Next base: position 1,344,471 of record NZ_CP015030.1, read on the forward strand.
ATAAAAAATAATTTATTTATGGATATACACAGAAAAATAAATATGATCAACAGACCAAATTACCATCAACAACTCAAACCATTTATCAATACACCGCTAATTAAAGTCATCACTGGCATTCGCCGTTCGGATAAATTGACCGTGATGAAACTGCTGCGAGCAGAGTTACTTTCACAGGGTGTGGCAGAGGCACAGATAATCCACATTAACTTTGAAAGTTTTGCGTTTATGGTGGACCTTAATCTCGCTCGCTACATCACGGGTGCGAACTCATACTTGCTCTCTACCAAGCTTTCCACTTACCTTGCCGGACGGTATGTAGAAATCCCGATTTTTACCTTATCTTTCAATGAGTTTTTGGCATTTAAAGCAAACCATTCTGCGGAAAAAACACAAAATCCGACCACCCTTTTTAATGAATATTTGCGAAAAGGAGGCTTTCCGATGGTGCATACTGGCAATTATGAGCTAGAAACAGCATATAAAATTGTGCAGGATATTTATACGTTGGTCATTTTGCGAGACACGGTGCAACGCCATAAAATTCGTGATGTGGAGGTGAAATATCATTTTCTATTTGGAATGGAGACAAATTGGCAGAATTAATACAAGCTCACTTCCTAAGAGAGGATATAGCACCTGATGATATAAAGAGTTTATTAAGAAAATCTTTAGCAATGGTTGATGAGCCAGAGATATCTATTTTACACTTTAAAAAATTAGCCAAGCACTTATTTTCCAGAAAAATGACAAGCAAAGATGATTACTTAACAATATTTAGACAGCTATACATATATACATCTATTTTGTGGATATGGTCAAGAAATGAAAATAACACTGAAAGTGCTTATATTTCTTCAGAGTTCTTTATATTACATACTTGGAATGTGTATAAGAAGTATATAGGTAATAAGAAAATAAGAGGACATTGCCCTGTTTATCAACAGCTAATTTCTTTGATTATGTTACACATGAGAATTTCAGAAGAATATATACAACGAGCTGTCATTCCATTATCACAAGAAAAGTACTTGTTATCATCTTCTATAGATCTATCTTCTGTTGATATAAATCTTAAATTATTTGATATTTTAAGCCGAGTTTCTTTACTTGGGATTTGGAACTCTTGGTTATATCAAAGAGTTAATGAAAAGCATAAAGACTTTTTAACCAATAGGCATTATGAGCTAACCAACTTGGTTTGGAATGTTATTATAAATAACAGTTCCTTATGTTCCCCTTATATAGATAACCAAATTATAGATATTTCTATTGCCATTATATTCCTAAATTCCCCTAAGGGTATTAATACCAATAACATGATAGGATGGCTTAATCAAGTTATAGATAATTGTGCATTTTGCCTTAATCAAATAAGGAGTTACATAACGACCATAAATAATTATAGAGATTTAATAGACTTTATAGATTTTTCTGGAGATAGAAATAAATTTGAAAAACTAACAAGTGCATCTGCATTCTATCCATATTTGTTTTTATTTTTATCTCAGTTAAAAGATGATTTAGGTACAAGTAGAATTTATTCTATTAAGAAAGAGCAATTGTCTCATTGTAGCTTTCAAGTATTCTTTTTTAATCGTATTTCTGAAGGTTATCTATATAATGATGAAGAAAGACACGGTGCGACATTGCCTAATGTTGATATCTCATCTCCAGAGAAATTTCTAGAACAATTAAATTTTGAAGTTAATAACCAAAAAGAAAATTTTGAGAATATATCTGCAATTAAACACGGGTTTTATCCTATTGCATTACTAGCTTGTAGGCACTACAGACTACCAGTTCCAATAAACTTTTTCCTAACGGGAGATAACAGCTAATTATTTTATATAAACAAGCGGTAAATGTACCTAAAAACTTTGCAACTATCCTCTGCACATATAAAAGGTGTAAAAGAATTGCTTCTTTTACACCTTTTTCCAGAAAGAATTACCAACAATACTAACCCGCCACCCATAGCATTATCGCCAGTATCTGTGGCAGCATAATGCGTAAGAACATGACCAGAGGGTAAACCGTGGCGTAAGAAAGTGCGGCGGCACCATTGCCTTCTTTAATTTCATTGGCGAAGGCGAGAGCTGGTGGGTCAGTCATTGAACCGGCGAGTAATCCACAAAGGGTGAGGTAATTCAATTTGCCATAAAGTCTGGCAATCAAGCCTGTGATCATCAGTGGAACAAAGGTAATCATTGCTCCATAGAGAATCCATTCCATACCATCACTACTGAGTAGCGTTTCCAGAAATCGCCCACCGGATTTTAAGCCTACAACAGCCAAGAATAGGACAATCCCAATTTCACGTAAGGCGAGGTTGGCACTTGGTGGCATAAACCAATAGAGTTTGCCGAAACTGCCGATACGCGCCAAAATTAATGCTACCACCAAAGGCCCGCCGGCTAAGCCGAGCTTTAATGCCACAGGGAAACCAGGTACATAAATAGGCACCGAACCTAATAATACCCCCAATCCGATACCGATAAAAATCGGCAGCATTTGTACTTGTTGTAATTTAGATTGTGCATTGCCAATAATGCCCATTACCGTTTCAATGTCAACCTGACGACCAACTAAATTCAGTACATCACCGAATTGCAGTGTCATATCACCATTTGGAACCAACTCTACTCCGGCTCGATTGAGGCGTGAAATTACTACATCATACTTACCTTTAAGCATTAGTTGGCGAATTTGTTTACCAAAAACTTTTTCATTGGTTACCACTGCACGTTCTGAACGGTAAATCGTACCTTTAGTTGAAACCGATACATCAGCTACTTCACCTAAAATGATCTGCATTTTATGTAACGCAGCTTCTTCTCCAACTAAATGTAATATATCGCCAACTTGTAATACTGTATCAATTTTAGGGATAGAGAGTTCATCGCCCCGTTTTAGTCGAGAATAAGAAACTTCATGCAAATCAAAATCTGGCAACTGATTAAGTTTTAACCCATTAATATTCGGATTAGTTAAGCGAACATTCAAACTATTAAGCTGCTCTTTACCTGGATTTTGTTCTTGATTAAATGCTTCTGCTTCTTTATCTATATTGATTTTTAATAGGATACGAACCAACCACATCGTAAGCAAAATCCCGATAATGCCAAAAGGATAAGCAATCGCATAGCTCATCCCCATAATTTCGGTCACATTGCTATTACTTAATTCAGATAGAACCTGCTGTCCTGCCCCTAAAGAAGGCGTATTGGTTACTGCACCGGAGAATATCCCTAAAATTACCGGTAAAGGCACATTGAAGAATTTGTGAATAAGTACTACTAATACACCACTTAACAGTACGATTAATACTGCAAAAGCATTTAGCTTTAAGCCGGAATGTTTAAGCGATGCAAAAAAGCCGGGCCCCACTTGGATACCAATCGAATAAACAAACAAAATCAAGCCAAACTCTTGAATAAAGTGCAAAGTATGAGCGTCAAGCTTGACAGCAAACTGCCCCATAAAATGGGAGACCAGTAATCCACCAAAGAGTACCCCTCCGATACCCAATCCAACCCCTCTTACCTTAATATGCCCAATCCACAATCCTAATACTGCCACTAAAGATAATAAACTGACAGTAAGTGCAATTTCGCTCATTACAGCCTCTCTTTAATATAAAATACCTCCAAAATGGTAGCTTATTCTAACAAATCTCTACGAGTAAAAATGCGATCTATGTCAAAAAACAGAATATTGATAGCAACACTCCACTGCCACACACCAAAGTAAACTTTCAAAAAAGTTCCTCAATTGCTAAAAAAATTCTCGACAACTTATTTTTTTTCAGTAAATTAAATAAGTTTTATATTACTTAAGGAAACAAACACAATGTTATCAAACGAAGTTTTTATTTCGATTATCGTTTTGTTGGTACTGAGTTTACTCAGAATTAACGTGGTAATCGCATTGATTATTTCTGCATTAACTTGCGGAATGATTGGCAATTTAGAAGTCGAAGGTGTGGGCTTTGCTGATGCCTTAGACAAAACTATCAAAAGTTTCACTGGAGGCTTAGGTGGCGGTGCAGAAACCGCGATGAACTATGCCGTTTTAGGTGCTTTTGCGGTTGCGCTTTCAAAATCAGGCGTAACTGATTTACTCGCTTATAAAGTGATTAAATCCTTCGGTCACAGCCCGTCAGGACGTTCGGTATTTTGGTTTAAATATATCGTACTCTTTGTATTGACCGGCTTTGCAATGTCTTCTCAAAACTTAATTCCGATTCATATTGCCTTCATTCCAATTTTGGTTCCACCACTGTTAAGCGTCATGAATAAATTACAGATTGACCGCCGTGCAGTTGCCTGTGCATTAACTTTTGGCTTAACAGCAACTTATATGTTAATTCCGGCAGGTTTCGGACAAATCTTTATTGAAAGTATTTTGGTTAAAAATATTAACCAAGCTGGAGAGCAATTCCAATTATTCGCAACAACCCCGGAAATGACTAAGGCAATGCTAATCCCGGTCTCGGGCATGATTTTAGGTTTATTGTTTGCATTTTTTGTTTCTTATCGCAAACCACGTACTTACGTAGAACCACAAGCAGAGCTAACTGTAGATAATATCGAAGCACGTGTTGCCAATATTAAGCCATTCCACATTGGTATTAGTATTATTGCGATTATCACCACCTGTTCTATCCAATTAGCAACTAATTCAACCATTATCGGGGGATTAGCCGGTTTAGTCATTTTCGCATTTGGCGGCGTATTTAAATTAAAACAAAGCAATGATGTTTTCCAAGACGGCTTACGTTTAATGGCAATGATTGGCTTTGTGATGATCGCAGCCTCTGGCTTTGCCGGCGTGGTGAATTCTACCGGTGGCGTGCCTGAATTAGTAGAAAGTTTACGTACGGTAATCAGCTCAAAAGAGATGGCAGCCCTATTAATGTTAGTGGTCGGTTTGTTTATCACAATGGGCATTGGCTCATCATTCTCAACAGTGCCGATTATTACTTCAATCTACGTTCCGCTTTGTGTTTCTTTTGGTTTCTCACCACTTGCAACAATGTCTATTATTGGTGTTGCCGCCGCATTAGGCGATGCAGGCTCTCCGGCTTCTGACTCAACGCTTGGTCCGACATCAGGCTTAAATGCAGACGGAAAGCACGATCATATTTGGGATTCTGTTGTACCAACCTTTATCCACTTTAATATTCCATTATTAGTATTTGGTTGGATTGCAGCAATGACACTTTAAGTTATAATACGCAAAATTTTGTTAGAAAAAGACCGCTTGTAAACTGCAAGCGGTCTATTTTCATTTATTTTTTGCAAACCCTACGATTAGGATAACAAATGAAATTTATCTCTTTTAACATTAACGGATTACGTGCCCGCCCGCACCAGCTTGAAGCAATTATTGAAAAACATCAACCCGATGTGATTGGCTTGCAGGAAATCAAAGTTGCCGATGAAGATTTCCCCTACGATTTAGTGAATCATTTAGGCTACCACGTTTTCCATCATGGACAAAAAGGGCATTATGGTGTAGCGCTTCTAACAAAACAAGAACCGCTGGCTGTACGTAAAGGTTTCCCAACCGATGACATAGATGCTCAGAAACGAATGATTATGGCTGATATTGAAACAGAATTTGGGATCCTTACTGTATTAAACGGTTATTTTCCACAAGGTGAAAGCCGTACCCATGAAACTAAATTTCCTGCAAAACAGAAATTCTACTCCGACTTACAACATTACTTAGAAAGCGAATTAAAGCCGGAAAACCCAATTATCATTATGGGCGATATGAATATCAGCCCAACAGACTTAGATATTGGGATTGGAGAAGCGAATCGCAAACGTTGGCTACGTGATGGAAAATGTTCATTCTTACCGGAAGAGCGCGAATGGTTAGCACGTTTACACAGCTTCGGTTTAGTCGATACATTCCGTATCGCTAATCCGGAGGTAAATGATAAATTCTCATGGTTTGATTATCGCTCAAAAGGCTTTGATGATAACCGTGGCTTACGCATTGATTTAATCTTGGCCTCAAATATGTTAGCTGAACGTTGTGTAGAAACCGGTATTGATTTAGAAATTAGGGCGATGGAAAAACCGTCTGACCACTCACCTGTTTGGGCAACCTTTAAATAATTTGTAAAAAATTTACATTTTTTGACCGCTTGTAACTCCTCAACCCAGGCACAACAAGCGGTTATTTATTACTCACTACGCTCACACTTCGTGCATTGGCAAAGCCAGCCTTCAAAGGCGAGCATTTCTCAGACAATTTGCCACTTTTCTCCCTTGCGATTGTCTACTATATCACTATCTAAATTTATGCTACAATCAATCTCTATTTTTGAGCCATTTTAAGATTTATGAATACACGTTTAACTGTAGTTTTATTACTTATTGTTGCTGTGCTAGGTGGGTGGTATTACAGCTTGCAAGAAAAAGACAATAGCGGACTTGACCAACTGATCAAAAAAGAGGGACAGCCCGAATATGTGGGGAATAAAATGTCCACCTCGGTTTATGATCTAACAGGTAAACCGCAATATTTTGCGCAAGCCGATGAAATTAAACGCTATGAATCTACCGAGCGCACCGAATTTTTAAAGCCCTTTATTGAGCTTTTCGCCAAAGATTCAGATGCAAAGCAGTGGAAAGTGAGTGCAGATCACGCTGAAATTACTAAAGATAAGATCTTAAATTTAACCGGCAATGTGCAACTGAATGCTTTAGACCCACTTTCTCGCTTACAAAAAATATCTACCGATAAATTAACCGTCGATTTAAACACTCAGGATATTTTTACTGAAAGTACGGTCAAATCAGTGGGCTTAGGCTTTACAACTACCGGTGTGGGGCTAAAAGGAAATTTAAAGCAACAGGTAGCAACATTACAAAAAGATGTAAAATCGTATATTGAACCAACGATTATCAAACAAACGCAAGAATAACCAATTCGCTTTTTCAATAAGGAAAAACAATGAAATTACTGTTTAAATCTATTTTAGTTACTCTACTTTTAGGCAGCAGCTTCTCTGCTTATGCATTAAAAGGCGATACCGATCAGCCAATTAACATTGATTCCGGCAGTCAATCATTAGATATGACTAGCAATATTGTGACATTTAGTGACAATGTGGTAATCACTCAAGGCTCAATTAAAGTCACTGCGGCGAATGTAAAAATCACGCGCCAAGAAGGCAAAAAAGAAACCATTGATGCCAATGGTTCACCGGTTACCTTCCAACAAACCTTAGATAATGGAAAACCAGTTAATGGTAAAGGCAACAGTGTACATTATGATTTAAATTCTGAATTTTTGACCTTAATAGGTAATGCTGAATTAAAACAACAAGGCAGTTTTATTCGAGCAAATAAAATCACCTATGATGTGAAAAAACAACAACTTAAAGCCACCAGCGGTGGTAAAGCACGAGTGAAAACTGTGTTGATTCCAAACGAACTTCAAGATAGCAAGAAAAAATAAGGTAGATAATATGTCTGTGCTTTATGCAGAACATTTAGCAAAAAGTTATAAACAACGCCAAGTGGTGAAAGATGTAAGCTTGAATGTAAAATCAGGTGAAATTGTCGGCTTACTTGGCCCAAATGGTGCGGGAAAAACGACTACATTCTATATGGTAGTCGGCTTGGTTCGCCACGATCAAGGCAAAATCCGTATTGATGACGAAGATATCAGCACACTACCCATGCACGACCGAGCCAAACAAGGTATTGGCTATCTACCGCAAGAGGCTTCTATTTTCCGCCGTTTGACAGTGTATGATAATTTAATGTCTGTGCTGCAAGTACGTAAAGATATTAATAATGAACAACGCAAAGCTCGAGCAGAAGAATTAATTGCTGAATTTCACATCGAACATATCAGAAACAGTTTAGGACAATCGCTTTCAGGGGGCGAACGCCGCCGCGTAGAAATTGCCCGAGCGTTGGCTGCAAATCCCAAATTCATTTTGTTAGATGAGCCTTTTGCCGGTGTTGATCCCATTTCAGTTATCGATATTAAAAAAATTATCGTCAATCTAAAAGAACGTGGATTAGGTGTTCTGATTACAGACCATAATGTACGAGAAACTTTAGATGTATGCGAACGCGCCTATATTGTAGGTAGCGGTGAAATGATAGCCAATGGCACACCGCAAGAAGTGCTGGAAAACCCAGATGTAAAACGTGTTTATCTAGGCGATCAATTTAAACTCTAAACTCAATCCCCTTTTGGGGATTTCATCTTTAGATGAAAAATTATGACAAAATTAACTGATTTTTTAAGCCCTGAAAATATTCGCCAGGGAGTGTTAGTTTCAAGCAAAAAACGGGCGTTAGAAACTGTAGGCAAAATTATTGCTCAATCGCTAAATAATAAAGCAAATCATATTCCGAAGAATCCTGAACAAGTAGAAAGAACAGAAGAAAATGAACTTATTTGCCCAATTGAATGTTTTGCCAATTTATTTAAACGAGAAAAACTTGGCACTACCGGCTTAAATCAAGGCATTGCTCTTCCTCACGCCAAACTTCCGACTTGCGAATCACTGGCAATAGATAAACCTATCGCTGTTTTCTTGCAGTTAGAAGAAGGGGTTGAGTATGAAGCACAAGATAATAAAGAAGTTGATTTAATTTATGCTATCATGTTCCCGGAAAATAACTGCATGCAATATAAGCACTGCTTACCAGAAATTGCACGCCAATTATCGGATAAAGCATTGCTCAAACAGCTCCGAGCAGCAGAATCTGAAGAAGATATTTGGCAAATTTTAATGTATGCTGATAATCATACAGTCAAAATTGAAGAATAATGTTGAGGCTATATGGAATTGATCATCATCAGCGGGCGTTCCGGTTCCGGCAAATCGGTTGCATTAAGAGCACTAGAAGATGCAGGCTATTACTGCGTAGATAATATTCCTCTGCCACTTATCCCAATCTTAACCGAATACCTTAGCAAAGAAAAACTCTCTGCGGTAATAAGCTTAGATATCCGTAATTTACCAGATACGCCAAAAGCGATTGATGAATTACTTTTCCAGCTTATGCCATTAAATACCAAGTTGATCTTTTTAGATTGCGAACGCAATACGCTTATTCGCCGCTATAGCGATTCTCGCCGCATTCATCCGCTTTCAACCCAAGATGATCTTTCGCTTGAAAGTGCTATCGACCTTGAGCAAAAACTGCTTGAGCCGCTGGAACAAAATGCCAATTATATTATTGATACCAGCAATATTTCCTCACACGAACTGGCAGAAAATCTCCGTAATATTCTTCAAGGCTCAAGCGATAAAGAATTAAAGATTATTTTTGAATCATTCGGTTTTAAATACGGCTTGCCTGCTGATGCCGATTATGTATTTGACGTTCGATTTTTACCGAATCCTCATTGGAATCCGGAATTACGTCCGATGACGGGCTTAGAGCAACCTGTCATTGACTTTTTAGACCGCCAAACCGAGGTACATAATTTTATCTACCATACCCGAACCTATTTGGAAATGTGGCTACCGATGTTAGAACAAAATAACCGCAGTTACCTAACAATCGCAATAGGCTGCACGGGTGGAAAACATCGTTCTGTGTATATTACAGAACAGTTAGCGAAATATTTCCAAGCGAAAGGGAAAAACGTGCAAATTCGCCATAAGAGTTTGGAAAAACACCATAAGAAATCCACAGTTTGATGATTCTACAAGCGGTTAAATTTCAGTAAAATTTTGCAAAAATTCAACCGCTTGTTTCAACTAATTAACACACTATTGCCTATGAAATCTACAGATATTGTTATTATTGGTGGAGGAATGGTCGGGCTAGCTCTCGCTGGGTTACTCAAAGACGCTCCTTGCAAAATTACAATCATCGAAAAAAATACGCCAACATTCGATGCCGATACGATATTCCACCGTGTCAGTGCTATTAACGCCAGTAGCCAAAAAATGCTGGAACAGATTGGCGCTTTTCAGCATATTCCGTCGGAACGCCTCTCCCCTTATTCGGAAATGTTTGTCTGGGAAAAGGACAGTTTTGCAAATATCCATTTTGATAATAATGATAGTGAAATTAAACAACTCGGATTCTCACAACTTGGCTTTATCTTAGAAAACCAAGTAATTCAACATTCACTTTGGCAGCAAGTTTCTACTCAATCAAATGTTGACTATATTGTCGCTATGCCTAAAACCTTAGGTATTAGCGATAACGGGGCTTTTTTAACACTGGATAACGGTGAAATGATTTCAGCCAAATTAGTGGTAGGGGCTGACGGAGCGAATTCTTGGGTACGTAACCAAACTCAAATTCCATTAACCAGCCGTGATTATCAACATACTGCGTTAGTCTGTAATGTGAAAACTAGCGAAAAACACGGTCAAACTGCTCGTCAGATTTTTGCTGAGGATAGCATTCTCGCATTTTTACCATTAGCAGACGAAAATTTAAGCTCGATTGTATGGTCATTACCGCCAATAAAGGCAAATGAGCTAAAAAATTGTTGTGAACAGGAATTTAATAAGGCACTAACTATCGCCTTTGATAACCGCTTAGGCTTGTGCGAATTGCAAAGTTTACGCGAAATTTACCCGCTTACCGCACGCTATGCCCGCGATTTCGCTCAATCAAGAGTGGCGTTAGTCGGCGATGCCGCCCATACTATCCATCCACTTGCCGGTCTTGGAGTAAATTTAGGCTTTGCCGATGCTGTAACACTTGCTAATGAAATCCAGAAACACTTAATAAATGGTGAAGATATTGGCGAATATCGTCATTTGCGCCAATTTGAACGAGAACGCAAAGCCGAAGCAGTAAAATTATTAGTTGCAATGGAAGGATTAAAACAACTTTTCCACGGTAATCATCCTATAAAAAAACTGTTTAGAGGATTAGGGCTAAATGCCACTGATCGGCTGCCATTTATAAAAAAACTGCTTATTCAACAAGCAATTCATCTTTAAAATGTAAATTTAATTGAGATAGCGTAAATATTCCCAATTTTGTGAACTAATAATAACATTATCTGTCTATTTGTTGGTACAATATCGTATCCCTACTCGGGTTTCTTTTTATTTTCATTTAAGGATTTTTTAATGAACAAATTAACTAAAATCAGTGCAACTGCATTAGTTGCTTTATTCTTAGCGGCATGTGATAAACCAGCGCAAAAAGCACCTGCGGCAGAGCCTGCAAAAACAACTGAATCTGCACCAGTAGCTCAAGCTTCTGCAACAGAAGCAGCTAAACCAATGGTTGAAGCACCAACAGAAGCAGCTAAAGCAGATTACCAAAAGCTAGTTGACTGGAATGTCGCTCAAGAGAAAACAATGGCTACAGCACAAGCTGAATTACAACAAAAATTAGCATCTCAAGATCCAAAACAGATTCAAGAAGGCTTAACAACATTCAAGCAAAAAGTATCTGAAGTTGTAAAAAGTTTAGAAAGTATCGAAGTTTCTGATGCTCAAATCAAAGCATTTAAAGAAAAAACAAAATCTGTCTTAACACTTTCAAGTGAAGTGCTATCTGAACAAGTTAAAGCAATGGGAACACCAAATGACCAAGCTTTAGTGGAAGCACTACAGAAAAAAACTCAAGCCTTAATTGAAGAAGGCAATGAGCTACAAAAACTCAATGCTGAGTTACAACAACGATTTACAGCTAAATAATTTAGCGTTCAAATTCAGAAGCTAGAGTGTTTTGCTCTAGCTTTTTTTCTGAATGACACAGGAATCATTATGAATACATTAACTAAAGTCGGTCTATCTGCATTATTGACGATTTTTTTAACCGCTTGTGAGAAACCTTCATCTCCCGAAGCACAAAAATCGGAACAAACTCCAAGTCAAACACAAGAAAAAGTAGAAGAATCAAAAGATACCGGTGCACAAGACTATAAAGCATTACGTGAATGGCAAGATGCACAAGAAAAAGCGCTACGCGATACAATTAGCAGCGCCACAAATAAGCTCAATGAAAAACAAAAGAGCGATGCAGCATTAATGCAAGAAACTGTTAATCAGGCTTTATTATCTCAACTTGAAAATATCAAAGCCAGTGCTGAAAGCCTAAATATTCAAAATGCTGAAGTGAAAGCGCTTAAAGATAAAACATTAGAAGTGCTGACTCTAGGCACTGAAATGATTGTTGAAGGTGCCAAAATGGAGAAAAATCCAACTCCAGAGGCTCATAAAGCCTTCGGTGAATTACAAACCAGACTTAACCAATTGGCTGAACAAGGGCAGCAATTAGAAAAAGCATTAAAAGCAAAATACGAGCCAGCTACACAGCAATAATAAAAAATGGTACATATTAAAAGTATGTACCATTTTTTCATTTTCAGCAGTTTAAACTATTGTGTTAATTGCACTAAAATACGACGAACAGGTTCTGCCGCACCCCATAGTAATTGATCCCCTACGGTAAATGCTGCTACATATTCAGGCCCCATAGCTAGCTTACGTAAACGTCCAACCGGCACACTTAATGTACCTGTTACTTTAGCAGGTGTTAACTCACGTAATGTCGTTTCTTTATCGTTCGGAATCACTTTCACCCATTCGTTATGAGCTGCGATGATTTGCTCGATTTCTGCTAGTGGAATATCTTTTTTCAGTTTAATAGTAAATGCCTGGCTATGGCAACGTAATGCACCAATACGCACACATAAGCCATCAACAGGAATTGGGTTATCACTTAAACCTAAAATTTTGTTAGTTTCCGCATAACCTTTCCACTCTTCTTTGGTTTGCCCTGTTTCAGGTAATAATTTGTCGATCCAAGGGATTAGGCTACCACCTAAGGCTGCACCGAAGTTCTCTGTTGGGAAATCTTCAGCACGCATTTTAGCCGTTACTTTACGCTCAATATCTAAAATCGAAGAGGCCGGATTTGCTAATTCAGCTTGCACGGAGTCACGTAATTCACCCATTTGTGAAAGCAGTTCACGCATATTTTTTGCACCAGCTCCTGATGCTGCTTGGTAAGTTGCAACAGAGACCCATTCAACCAAATCTTTCTCAAATAATCCACCAATAGCCATTAACATTAAGCTAACAGTACAGTTTCCACCAACGAATGTTTTAATGCCGTTTTTCAGACCTTCTGAAATAACATGCTGGTTTACAGGATCTAATACGATAATAGCATCATCTTGCATACGAAGTGCAGAAGCTGCATCGATCCAATAACCATTCCAGCCAGTTGCTTTTAATTTTGGATAGACTTCGTTGGTGTAGTCACCACCTTGACAGGTAACGATAATGTCTAATTTTTTTAATTCTTCAATATCAAAGGCATTTTTCAATTCGCCTGCATCTTTACCAGCAAAAACAGGGGCTTTTTGTCCCGCTTGTGAAGTGGTGAAAAAAATCGGATTAATGTTAGCGAAGTTGTTTTCTTCAACCATACGGTCCATTAAAACTGAACCAACCATACCACGCCAACCGATAAAACCTACGTTTTGCATTGTGTTTGCTCCTACCAAGAGATAAAAAATTAATTGTTGTTAAGGTAGGAATAAATACAGGATTTCGAGTGAAAAATCAATGTTTTTTGTTAATTTGTAAAGTTTTGACAAAATTTGACCGCTATGGTTAAAATAATAAAATGCCTGTTAGGTAGAGAATTAACACTAAAAGGACGGTTTTATGAAAATGAAAGCAGCTTTATCTATTGTATTAAGTTCTTTGATACTAAGTTCAACCTCTGTATTTGCTACAGAGCAACCAGCAAAAATTGTTGTCAATATCCAGCAACTTGATGTAGAAAAAGGCAATAAAGATATTGGTACTATTGAAATTACCGAATCTGCATATGGGTTAGTTTTTACACCTAATCTAACGCATTTAACTGAAGGCTTACATGGTTTTCATATTCATGAAAATCCAAGTTGTGAAGCAAAGGAAAAAGAGGGAAAACTAATAGCAGGTCTAGCTGCTGGCGGTCATTGGAGTCCTAATAAAAAAGCAACTCACGGCTTACCATGGTCTGATGAGGCTCATTTAGGCGATCTTCCTGCATTAACCGTACTTCATGATGGGTCAGCAACTAACCCGGTATTGGCTCCCCGCCTGAAAAAATTAGAAGAAGTTAAAGGTCGTTCTTTAATGATTCACGCCGGCGGAGATAATCACTCAGATCATCCAGCACCTCTTGGTGGGGGTGGAGCACGTATGGCGTGTGGAGTAATTAAATAAAATTTGATCTAAATTAGAGAAAGTGTTGGTTTTAGTATTATATTTCCAACACTTTTTTATTTTTAACGTTAAAATAAACCAACTTTATTTTTAAGGACTACATTATGTCACATAAACCATCTCGTCGAGTAATTCCTGAGCAACTCTATTTTTGCCAATCTTCTCCTGTTTATATTCCTCTCTTTTTTGCAGATAAAACCAAAAAAGTGCAGGCAGTATGGGAGTTAGAAATGGAAAATGGTGAACGTAATTCGGGTGCAGTGAAACGCAACCGTATCCAGTTTACCAATTTACCAATTGGTCAGCACAAATTAACGTTGATTGTTGGAAAACCACTATTAGGAAAAGGAACTAATATTTATCACTCAGTGTTAAATATTAGTGAGAAATAGTATTTCAATCATATAAGGCAAGATGGCTTCTTGCCTTATATTTTAGATTGCTCTACTTATTCCCCTTGAAATAGGAATGGGTTTAATGCACTTTTAGAAAAGCCCTTTTGCTCCATTTCTGAGTCTAGGAACAAGCTGGCTAAATCATCAGCAACAGGTTCTACATTAACATCTTTATCTTGATATAAAACTTTTAAATAGGAGTGACAGTCTCCGCAGCTTTCTGATTTTACTGCGGCTTCAACGTTATCTAAACTCCAATAATCTAGTTTACCTGATTCATCACAGTTTGTGCATTTTGAACGTACAACGTGCCACTCACTTTCACATAATGAACAGTGCAAGTAACGTAAGCCTTGAACCTCTCCAAAGTGAATAACGCTGGTAACAGGCGCTGAATCACACACTGGGCATAGGTGTTTATCTCCAACTTCTGCTCGGGTATTACGAGGTAATTGTTGGGTTAATTGTACCCAGTAGAGTGAAAGTGCCGCCCAGACAAACACGGCTTTATCTGCACCGACAAGTTCATAGCGCTCATTCAATAAATTATCAGCAAGTGATTCAATCTCGGAAGTAGAGGCTTTTTCAAACCATTCAAGTGTTGGATAAATAGCATCGTTAGCATAAGGCTTGAATTTTTCAACGAGCGCTAACAGCAAATCTCTCCACTCATCACTGCGCTGGAAGGTTTTACCATTTAGTGGTTTTTCCCCTTGAGTAAGCTCGACACAAGCGGTTATTTTTTCCGAATAATTTGCAATCGGTCTGCACTCTAACAATTCTAGCTGAATATCAACTAAATTAGCTGCAAATTCCATATATTCACCAAAAGGGTTTTCTTTGGCTAATTCTCTTAATCTTTTTGCTCGACGGTAATAAAGATTTTTAGGATTAGCAAATAATAATTCGGGTTGCTGAAATGAGCTGGCAGTTTGCTTGATTTCATCTTGATGTAGTATTTTGATACTCATAATGTTCTCTAAGTCGATAAAATAAAAGTGCGGTAATCATACCGCACTTGATACATTATTTGCTGTTTTGTTCAGCGATTTCTTTTTCTAACTTCGGTAGTACTTCTTCACGGTACCATTTCGGATGGTGTTTTTTCGCCCAGCGAACGGTTACCCAACCTTCAACCATACCACGAATTGAGCCTTTCACCCAGAATGCCATGTAGATATGCACCATAATGCCGGTAAATAACATAAATGCACTTGCAGAGTGAAGTAAAATAGCAATTCGAATTACCGGAATTGAGAAATTATGCGAGAAGTATTGTCTCCACATAATAATTCCAGTAGCCAGTAAAGTTACCATTGCTAAAATCAATGTCCAAAACAGCATTTTTTGTCCGAAGTTGTATTTACCGTTATCGGCAACAGCATGCTCGTTACCTTTTAGAACCTCAACAATGCCTTTTGCCCAGCGAATATCATTCTTTTCTGGAAGGTTATGTCGCCAGTAAATGCGAGCAAGGTTGATGAAAGCTAAAAACATCACAATACCTGTGAATGGATGCAAGAATCTCGCTAATGCAGGGGTGCCAAGAATCTCGGCAATCCACGCCATATCAGGGAAGAAAAATGCTAATCCTGATAAACCAGTCATAAAGAAACAGAGAACCAAAAGCCAGTGGCTTAAACGTGCAGGACGTTTATGGCGTACGATTTTGGTATCGTTGCTAATAGTCACTTTGCTCATTATTTTGTCTCCTCGTGATGATCTTCTACATCTTCTTCATTGTTTGGACCAATGCTGATGTAATGTGCAGCGGCACTTAATGCTAACCCCCCCATTGCAACCGCAGCTACTGGTTTGAGAACATCTTTCCAGAGCGTAATAGTTGGGTCGATTTTCGGATCTTTTGGTAAACCGGAGTAAAGCTCAGGTTTATCTGCATGGTGTAATACATACATTACGTGCGTACCACCCACTCCCTCCGGATCGTATAATCCGGCGTTTTCATAGCCACGAGATTTTAGATCAGCAATACGCGTTTGCGCATAATGTTTCATCTCTTCTTTGCTACCGAAACGAATTGCACCGGTCGGACACGTTTTCACGCAAGCAGGTTCTTGACCAACAGTAACACGGTCAACACAAAGCGTACATTTATAAACACGGTTATCTTCCGGATTCATACGTGGAATGTTAAACGGACAGCCAGCGATACAATAACCGCAACCGATACATTTGTCGGATTGGAAATCAACAATACCGTTCGCATATTGAATAATTGCACCCGGAGAAGGGCAAGCCTTTAAGCAGCCCGGCTCAGAGCAATGCATACAGCCATCTTTACGAATTAGCCATTCCAAGCGGTCATTTTCTTCAACTTCGTTGAATTTCATTACCGTCCATGCTTTTGCATTCAAATCCGCAGGGTTATCATATACGCCAACGCAAGCCGCATTGACATCAGAGCGGATATCATTCCATTCCGAGCAACCTACTTGACAAGCCTTGCAACCGATACAGGTTGTTACATCAATCAGTTTTGCCACTTCAACCTGATGCCCGCGGGCTTGAGGTGAAGGGGTTAAACCTGACGTTGCAGAGGCTTTAATAATGTTTTGTGATTGAATTACACCCATTGTTATGCCCCCACAATTTTCTCAATATTTAACAACATACATTTCGATTCAGGTGTATTTGAACTTGGATCACCTGAACGAACAGTTAAGTTATTAGCGAAGTAACCTTTTTTCGCACCGGTTGTTGCAGCAAATCCCCAGTGAATAGGAATACCTATGGTGTGAATTGGTTTACCGTCTGAAACTAAAGGACGGATACGTTTTGTCACTACAGCCACTGCTTTAATTTCACCACGTTTAGACCAAACTCGCACTTTATCGCCATTAGTAATACCTTTTTCAGCAGCCAATTTTTCACTAATCTCGACGAACTGCTCAGGTTGAGCGATAACGTTGATCATTGAATTTTTCGTCCAGTAGTGGAAATGCTCAGTTAAACGGTATGTTGTCCCTACATAAGGGAAATCCGCGCTTGTACCTAAATCCGCTTTATCCGTTGGTAAAATACGGGCAACAGGGCTATAAATTACATTAGGGTGTAACGGGTTAGTACCGATCGGTGTTTCTAACGGCTCATAGTGTTCTGGGAACGCACCATCAATCATACGTTCACGCACGAACAAGCCTGAAACCCCTTCTGGTTGCATAATAAATGGCATTGTTGGCGCATTTGGTGGGGCTGTACCGAAGTCAGCAACATCAATATAGTTCCAGTTTTTACCATTCCATTTAACCAGCTGGCGTTTCGGATTCCATGGTTTACCGCTTAAATCTGCTGACGCACGGTTATATAAAATACGACGGTTTGCAGGCCATGCAAATGCCCAACCAAGTGTATTTCCTAAACCTGAAGGATCAGAATTGTCGCGATTTGCCATTTGGTTACCTTTTTGCGTCCATTGACCTGTGTAAATCCAGCATGCACCGGAAGTTGTACCGTCATCACGCATTTGACCGAAACTTGAAAGTAACTCGCCTTTTTTAACAATCACATTACCATCAGCATCTTTTACATCTTCTAATGCATAACCGTTGTTTTCTTTTGCGATTTCCTCAGCTTTTGGTTCTAACGGGTTGCTGTAATTCCATGTCATTGCTTCTAATGGCTCAACCGGTGCTTTTCCACCTTCTTTATGGTAAAGATGGATAAGTTCTGCACGGATTTCCGATAAAATATCAATATCCGGCTTTGCTTCACCCGGTGCATCAGAAGCCTTCCAATGCCATTGTAACCAACGACCGGAGTTTGCAATTGAGCCTTCTTCTTCAGCGAAACAAGTAGTTGGTAAACGGAATACTTCAGTTTGGATTTCTTCTGAATTAACATTATTGAACTCGCCGTGATTTTTCCAGAACTCGGAAGTATCGGTAACAAGCGGGTCAAAAATGACTAAATATTTCAAATTACTTAACGCTTTGATGATCTTCTGTGAGTTCGGGTAAGAGGCAATCGGGTTCATTCCTTGACAGAAATAACCGTTAATTTTGCCTTCGTACATCTGCTCAATGAAGCGGAAGTGATCGATACCGCCTTTCTGTAATTTCGGCAGATAGTGGAAACCAAACTCGTTTTCCGGCGTTGCTTTATCGCCATAGAACGATTTCATCATACTGATGAAGAATTTCGGCGTATTCTGCCAGTAGTTGGTTTGCCCTGCCCCCATCGTTTTTGGCGTAATTCGTGCTAAGAATGCTTCTAGAGAAACATCAGATTCGCTTGGTAAAGGAAGGTATGCAGGTAATCGTGCAGGGAATAAACCTAAATCAGTAATTCCTTGTACATTCGAGTGACCACGTAGAGCATTTACCCCACCACCGGCAACACCGATGTTACCGCACAGAAGCTGGATAATTGCCATAGAACGAATATTTTGCGCACCTACGGTGTGTTGTGTCCAACCTAATGCATAAAGGAAAGTTGCAGCTTTATCCGGTGCAGAGGTTTTAGCAATCTCTTCACAGAAAATCAGGAAATCTTTTTGTGATGTACCGGTAATGCGTTCGACCATTTCAGGTGTATAGCGGGAAACGTGTTCACGCAGCATATTTAGTACACAACGAGGATCTTGAAGAGTCATATCCCG
Source organism: Mannheimia granulomatis (assembly GCF_011455695.1). NCBI lineage: Bacteria > Pseudomonadati > Pseudomonadota > Gammaproteobacteria > Pasteurellales > Pasteurellaceae > Mannheimia > Mannheimia granulomatis. Next base: position 1,363,678 of record NZ_CP015030.1, read on the forward strand.
TTTCGGGTTGCCTTCTTCGTCCATTTGATATGCCCAAGTCGAACGATCTTTATAAGTGCGGGTAGCTTCATCGTAGCCGGTGAATAAACCGTCTTCAAATTTAAAGCCTTCATGCACCAAGAAAGTCGCATTGGTATAGTGTTTGACATACTCGTGTTGAATTTTATCGTTTTTCAACAGGTAGTTGACCGCACCTAACAGGAACGCAATGTCCGTACCCGGACGTAGCGGCATATAGATGTCAGCAACAGCAGCACTACGGTTAAAGCGTGGATCAACCACCATTAACTTAGCACCGTTTTGTTTTTTTGCCTCAATTGCCCAGCGGAAACCAACAGGGTGAGCTTCAGCGGCGTTACCGCCCATAACGATTACAAGATCAGCGTTCTTAATATCAACCCAGTGGTTGGTCATCGCACCGCGACCAAATGTTGGAGCAAGACTTGCTACCGTTGGTCCGTGTCAGATACTCGCTTGGTTGTCGGTAAAGACCATACCGAGAGAACGAATCCATTTCTGCGTGATAATACCTGTTTCATTACTACATGCAGAACCGGCTAAGAAACCAGCTGTCAGCCACTGGTTGACCGGTGTACCTTCTGTATTTTTTTCAATAAAGTTATCATCACGGTCATTTTTTATATGACGGGCAATACGCTCTACCGCTTCATGCCATGAAATACGTTTCCACTCTTTTGAACCTGGTTCACGTACTTCCGGATAATGCACACGGCGATCACTATTGACATAATCTAATGCACCTGCACCTTTAGGGCATAATGCACCGCGACTTACCGGGTGGTCAGAGTCACCTTCAATGTGGAAAAGTTTCCCTTTGCTATTCATTGCTTCACCGCCTAGGCTATACATTATCATGCCACAGCCTACAGCACAGTAAGTACAGGTTTGGCGAGTTTCTTTCGCTCTTAAGAGCTTGTACTCGCGTGGGGCTGCTAGTGCTGTTGCCGGGGCAAAGCCCAACATTGCAGCAGAAGTACCCGCCATACCACCTGCACAGACCTTAAAGAACTTACGTCTTGAGATCTGCATAATCACTCCAAATCACATAATATGAGAAATAAAAGAAAATTTGACCAAAATAGATTAATAAATTGGTCGAAGAGGTGTATTATTTTCCTTTGGACAAAGGCAAATAGATATACTCTTTTTTAAGTAAATCGGTAAAATCAATACAAAGTTTGATTTAAACCAAATTTAATGTCGCTTTATGATACAACTTTTTAACAAAATAAACCACTTTTTAAGCATGTAAGAGATGAATATTGTGAATAAGATCACAAAAAAAACGGCCAAAAAATTATCATTTTCAATTAACGGAATTGAAAAACAGAATTGTGAGGATAATTTGATTTCAGAAGTGCCTGTCGCGTTAGTCTATAATGGTATTTCGCACACGGTTATGATGACTACACCAATAGATTTAGACGATTTTGCACTTGGATTCTCTTTAGCGGAAGGTATTTTAAACACCCCCCAAGAGCTATATGGATTAGATATTATTGAGCAACCTACAGGAATTGAAATTCAGTTGGAAATTTCTACCCGTCAATTTGTGTTATTAAAAGATAAGCGTCGCTCAATGGCAGGAAGAACAGGTTGTGGAATTTGTGGTGTTGAGCAATTAGAGCAAGTTAATCAAAGTTGTAAAATTGTTAAAAAAAATAACCGCTTGCAGGCGGTAAATCCACTGATTTTAGAACATTGTTTAGCTCAGCTTGAGAAAGCTCAATATTTATCAAAAGAGACCGGTGCCAGCCATGCTGCTGCATTTTTCAGCCCTGAAGGAGAATTATTGGCAATTCGAGAAGATGTTGGTAGGCATGTCGCATTAGATAAACTCATAGGTTGGTACGCTAAAGTTGGTTTTCCTATCGGTTTTGTATTTGTCACCAGCAGAGCGAGTTTTGAAATGGTTCAGAAGTGTTTGGCTGTTGGGATAGAAATGTTGTGTGCCATTTCAGCAACCACCGAAATGGCTGTGAATATGGCAACTGAGAATGCATTTACCTTATTAGCCTTTACCCGTAAAGGGAAAGCTACAATTTATTCCGGAGAAGAGAGAATCTCTTTAGATTAAAAATGGACATCGCAATTTTACTTGCCGATAAAATCATACAACTAAGCTTGATGGTGTTATTAGGCTATTTAAGTGTAAAAACAAAATTATTGACCTCTGAGCAAAGCTATCCGATCTCAATTATAGGCTTATATATTATTAGTCCTGCAATGCTGATTACTGCCTTTCAGGTAGATTATACAACCGAAATTCTTAATGGCTTATATCTGGCTTTTGTAATGGCATTTGTATTAAGCGGGATATTGATTTTTCTTGGTTGGCTGCTTAAGCAGCTATTTAAGCTGGATAATATTGAACAAGCAACTTCTATTTATTCTAATTCCGGTAACTTAATTATCCCGATTGTTGCTTCTGTATTTGGAAATGAATGGGTAATTTATTCTATCGCTTTTATTGTAGTACAAAATATCTTATTTTGGTCGCATTTACGTTTACTGATTTGTGGTAAAGGCAGTGTACCGTTCAAAAAGATGATCTTTAATATCAATATTATTGCGATTGTGGTGGGCATTACCCTATTTTTACTGCATGTCAAATTGCCTACAACTATTGCTGCTACCTTATCAACTTTAGGCCATATGCTTGGGCCTCTATCAATGTTGGTTGCAGGTATGCTCATTGCCTCTATTCCTTTTAAAGAGATTATTACAGATAAACGAATTTATTTAGTAGCCTTCCTACGTTTGATTTTGATCCCTTTAATTTTATTAGGTGTGATTAAATTATGCGGATTTTCCAACTGGGTTGAAAATGGCATCACTATTGCGATGATTAGTTTTTTAGCCACCACCAGTCCTTCTGCAGCAACTGCAACCCAAATGGCTGTGGCTTATGGTCAAAATGCGAAAAAAGCCAGTGCTATTTATGGGGTAACAACGGTACTCTGTGTTGTGACTATGCCATTGATTATTTGGCTTTATCAACAGATATAACAAAACAAGCGGTTAATTTCTTGCAAAATTTTGCAAAAATTTAACCGCTTGTGTGAGGCTAATCAGTGGATTAAGCCACAGTGACTGACTCAATCACAACATCTTCTTTTGGTACATCTTGGTGGAAGCCTTTATTGCCGGTTTTTACACCTTTAATTTTATCCACTACATCCATACCTTCAACCACTTCGCCAAATACCGCATAGCCCCATTCTTGTACTACAGTTTTACCAAACATCTCTTTTGAACGGTAATCTAAGAAATTATTGTCTGCCACATTGATGAAAAATTGCGAGCTGGCCGAATGAGGATCTGAAGTACGAGCCATTGAAAGTGTACCACGCTTGTTGCTTAAACCGTTGCTAGCTTCATTTTGGATTGGTGCTTTAGTTGCTTTTTCTGACATACCAGCTGTCATACCACCGCCTTGAATCATAAAACCATCAATCACACGGTGGAAAATAGTACCGTTATAAAAACCTTCTTTACAGTAATCTTCAAAGTTCTTGGCCGTAATCGGCGCTTTTTCAAAGTTTAATTCAATTTTAATGTCGCCAAAATTAGTATGTAATGTAATCATTCTGAGTTCCTTAATGAATAAAAATGGGATGGGAAATAAATTTCGGTCGTTATTATTAAAAAGTTTAAAACAAATTGCAAAAAAATCTCAAAATTAGACCGCTTATTCGCTATACTTAGACGCATTTTGAAAGAATATTAAACAAGAGGACTTTATGCTCAAAATTTATAACACCCTAAAACGGGAAAAAGAAGAATTTAAACCGATTAATTCTGAGCAGGTGGGAATGTATGTCTGTGGCGTAACCGTTTACGATCTTTGTCATTTCGGGCATGGGCGTACTTTTGTCTCTTTTGATGTAATCGCTCGTTATTTACGTTATTCGGGCTACAATTTGCGTTATGTCCGCAATATTACTGATGTGGACGATAAAATCATCAAACGTGCATTAGAAAATAACGAAACTTGCGATGAGTTAGTTGAGCGAATGATTGCGGAAATGCATCAAGATTTTGACGATTTAAACATTTTACGGCCTGATGTTGAGCCTCGAGCAACCAAACATATCCCTGAAATTATTGCCATGGTCGAAAAGTTGATTAAAAATGGCAACGCTTATGTCGCCGCGGATGGCGATGTGATGTTTGATGTAGAGTCATTCAATAAATATGGGGCGTTATCTCGTCAAAACTTGGAGCAACTCCAAGCAGGAGCAAGAGTTGAAATTAAATCGGTGAAAAAAAGCCCGATGGATTTCGTATTATGGAAAATGTCGAAAGAGGGCGAGCCAAGTTGGGAAAGCCCATGGGGCAATGGTCGCCCGGGCTGGCATATTGAATGCTCGGCAATGAACAGCAAAGAGCTAGGCGAACATTTTGATATTCATGGCGGCGGCGCGGATTTAATGTTTCCACATCACGAAAATGAAATTGCTCAATCTTGCTGTGCCCATGGTGGTGATTATGTAAACTACTGGTTACACACCGGAATGTTAACCATTGATAAAGAGAAGATGTCTAAATCACTGGGTAATTTCTTCAGTATTCGCCATATGTTAGGCTTATATGATGCGGAATCACTACGTTATTTCTTCTTAACAGCACATTACCGCTCATTGTTAGACTACAGTGTGGAAAACCTTGATTTAGCTCGCTCTGCATTAGAACGCTTATACACAGCCCTGCGTGGTTGTGATCTGGCTGATGTGGCAACGGCAGGAGAGCAATATGTTGAAGCTTTCAAAACCGCAATGGACGATGATTTCAACACACCGGGTGCATTAGCTGTTTTGTTCGAAATGGCTCGTGAAGTGAACAAGCTCAAAACTGAAGATATGCTAAAAGCCAATGCTTTGGCTGTACGCTTAAAGGAACTTGCAGGTGTATTAGGGTTGTTAGAGCAAGATCCGGATATTTTCTTAAAAGGAAATACTAACGATGATGAAAGCGCTGAAATTGAAGCACTGATTAAACAACGCAACGAAGCAAAAGCTAGCAAAAACTGGGCAGTTGCTGATGAAGTGCGAGACAAACTCAAAGCGATGAATATCGTTTTAGAAGATACCCCAAACGGCACAATTTGGCGTAAAGCTTAATCATATTATTTACAAGCGGTTGGATTTTGCAAAAAATTTGCAAATTCTGACCGCTTGTCATTTTATGATGAAAATCAATCATACAGAATGCAAATTTATTTCAGATGCAAGCAATTATTTTATACGCTATGCTCATTTGGAATAAAAAATTTGTATGAGTGAATTGACATAGCATTCTAGACGTCTAAAATAGCAAAAAAATAATATTTAATTAAGTGGATAAATAGAAAATGATTCAGCTGAAAAATATCAGCAAACAATTTGAGGTAAAGGGCAAGAAAATTACTGCTCTAGATAATGTGAACCTAGAGGTTCCGAAAGGCACAATTTATGGTGTAATCGGAGCATCAGGAGCCGGGAAAAGTACCTTAATTCGTTGTGTTAATTTATTAGAACGTCCAACAATTGGGCAAGTGATTGTTGATGGGCAAGATTTAACGGCAATGTCGGATAAAGAGCTGATTTCAGCTCGCCGTAATATTGCAATGATTTTCCAACATTTTAATTTACTTTCTTCACAAACCGTATTTGAGAATGTGGCGTTGTCTTTGCGTTTAAGTCATACACCTAAAGATCAGGTTGAGAAAAAAGTAAATGAATTACTAGCGTTAGTCGGGTTAACTGATCGTAAAGACGTTTATCCGGCAAATCTTTCGGGTGGACAAAAACAGCGTGTGGCAATTGCCCGTGCGTTAGCAAGCGACCCGCATGTGTTACTTTGTGATGAAGCAACCAGTGCATTAGACCCGGCGACTACACAATCTATTCTTCAATTATTAAAAGATATTAATAAACGCTTAGGTTTAACTATTCTGTTGATTACACACGAAATGGAAGTGGTAAAACGTATTTGCGATCGTGTGGCAGTGATTGATAGAGGACAATTGATTGAGTCAGGCTCGGTAAGTGAGATTTTCTCTAATCCAAAAACAGAGTTGGCACAGAAGTTTATCCAATCGACTTTCCATTTTGATTTGCCACAAGAATATACCGAGCAGCTTTCCTCTATGCCAAGCAAAAATAGTAAGCCGATAATTAAATTTGAATTTACCGGCCGTTCAGTTGATGCTCCATTGCTGTCAATTGTATCGAAAAAATTTGGTATTGATTTTAGTATTTTGATGTCGCAAATTGATTATGCCGGTGGAGTAAAATTCGGTTTTGTCATTGCAGAAGTAACAGGAAATCCGGATTCTATTGCTGAGGCTAAGTTTTATTTAATGGATAATAATGTAAAAGTAGAGGTGTTAGGCTATGTGGGCTGATTTTGTAAAAGAGATGACGCCACAGATGTGGGGCTTAGTATGGGAATCTACTTTTGAAACCATCTATATGGGCTTTGTGGCAACAGCTTTAGCGGTGGTGATTGGTTTACCGATCGGCTTTTTAGCCTTTTTAACAGGCAAAGGCGAGATTTTAGAAAACCGAAGATTACATCAGATTTTAGATGTCATTATTAATATCGGGCGTTCTATTCCGTTTATTATCTTGTTGATTATTTTACTGCCGTTTACCCGTTTAATTGTGGGAACCACTTTAGGAACAACAGCAGCAATTGTACCGTTAAGTATTTCAGCCATTCCGTTTTTTGCACGTTTAACTTCCAATGCATTATTGGAAATTCCGTCAGGTTTGACGGAGGCTGCAAAATCGATGGGGGCAACTAATTGGCAGGTTGTGAGTAAATTTTATTTGCCGGAATCATTGCCAATTTTAATCAATGGTATTACTTTAACCTTAGTTGCCTTAATTGGCTATTCAGCTATGGCTGGTGCTGTTGGCGGCGGTGGTTTAGGCAATTTAGCAATCAGTTACGGTGAACACCGTAATATGGTTTATGTAAAATGGATCGCAACAATCATTATTGTCGCGATTGTGATGGTGAGCCAGAAAATAGGAGACTATTTGGCAAAACGTTACGATCATCGTTAATTTTTATTTAACAGAGGTTTGTATGAATTTCAAGAATGTATTAGGCGTGGTGTTAGTATCTGCATTAGCATTAACAGCTTGCAAAGACGAGAAAAAAGCTGAGCCGGCAACTCAAGCTACTACACCGGCAGCAAAAATTAAAGTGGGTGTAATGTCCGGCTCTGAGCATACTGTTGCAGAACGTGCAGCTCAAATTGCGAAAGAAAAATATGGCTTAGAAGTAGAATTCGTTTTATTTAATGACTACGCATTACCAAACACAGCGGTAAGCAAAGGTGATTTGGATGCGAACGCTATGCAGCATAAACCGTATTTAGATAAAGATAGTCAATCAAAAGGTTTAAATAACTTAGTGATTGTAGGCAATACTTTTGTCTATCCATTAGCAGGTTATTCGAAAAAAATTAAGAATGTATCTGAGTTAGCAGAAGGGGCGGTCATTGCTGTACCAAACGATCCGTCAAACTTAGCCCGTGCGTTAATTTTATTGGAAAAGCAAGGTTTACTTAAACTCAAAGATAACACTAACTTATTCTCAACGTCGTTAGATATTATCGAAAATCCAAAGAACTTAAAAATTAAAGAAGTAGACACTTCTGTTGCTGCAAAAGCATTAGATGATGTGGATTTAGCGGTAGTGAATAACACTTATGCTGGACAAGTTGGCTTAAATACACAAGACCACGGGGTATTTGTTGAATCTAAAGATTCACCATACGTGAACATTATTGTATCTCGCCAAGATAATAAAGATTCTGCAAATGTACAAAACTTTATTAAGTCTTACCAAACCGAAGAAGTGTATCAAGAAGCACAAAAACACTTTAAAGACGGTGTTGTCAAAGGCTGGTAATGACCATTTTTTAATATAGCGATTAATCGCTTAGTTTGAACAGTTAGTTTGAGCTCTTAGATTAATCGCTTTTTTATCTTTAATATCTCTAAATATAGGAAGAACAAACATGAATTTTAAAAAATTATTAAGCGTGGCATTAGTGTCTATTTTAGCATTAACCGCGTGTAAAGAAGAAAAAGCACAAACCGCTTTAGAGCCAACAAAAGCAGAAAATAAAGCTCCTTTGAAAGTAGGCGTAATGACAGGGCCTGAAGCACAAATGACCGAAGTAGCGGTAAAAATTGCGAAAGAAAAATATGGCTTAGATGTAGAATTAGTTCAATTTACTGAATATACGCAGCCAAATGCAGCACTACACGCAAAAGATTTAGATGCTAACGCATTCCAAACTGTACCTTATATGGAACAAGAAATAAAAGATCGTGGCTATAAATTAGCCGTTATTGGTAATACCCTAGTATGGCCAATTGCCGCGTATTCGAAAAAAATTAAAAATATCTCTGAGCTAAAAGAGGGTGCTACGGTCGCAATTCCAAATAATGCAAGTAATACAGCACGTGCGTTATTATTACTTCAGGCACATGGTTTACTTAAATTAAAAGATCCGAAAAATGTATTTGCTACTGAAAATGATATTATCGAAAACCCGAAAAATATCAAAATCGTGCAAGCTGATACTTCATTATTGACTCGTATGTTAGATGATGTTGAATTAGCAGTGATCAACAATACTTATGCAGGTCAAGCTGGTTTAAGCCCGGACAAAGACGGTATCATTGTAGAATCAAAAGATTCGCCGTATGTTAACTTAGTGGTTAGCCGTGAAGATAATAAAGATGATCCTCGTTTACAAACATTCGTGAAATCATTCCAAACTGAAGAAGTGTTCCAAGAAGCGTTAAAATTATTTAACGGCGGTGTGGTAAAAGGTTGGTAATTTACATAACCCAAATGAGCAGTAGCTAATGTTGCTGCTCATTCTTTTTAACAAGGAGATATTATGAAACTTAACAAAATTTTAGGTGTATTTGCAATTTCTACGCTATTTTTGACCGCTTGTAACGATAAAGCAGAGAAGCTGAAAGTCGGTGTAATTTCTGGACCTGAACATAAAGTGATGGAAGTTGCAGTAAAAATTGCGAAAGAAAAATATAATCGTGACGTAGAATTAGTCGTCTTTACTGATTATGCGACCCCAAATGAAGCGCTCAATAAAGGGGACTTAGACCTTAATGCTTTCCAACATAAGCCGTATTTAGATAACCAAATTCAAGAAAAGGGCTACAAACTAGTGCCGGTTGGTAATACTTTTGTTTATCCAATCGCAGCGTATTCAAAGAAAATTAAGTCGCTTGACCAATTAAAAGATGGTGATACTATCGCAGTGCCAAATGATCCGACTAATTTAGCCCGTGCATTAATTTTATTGGAAAAACAAGGCTTAATTAAATTAAAAGCCGAAGCAGGTTTAAAAGCAACTAGTGTTGATATTGTTGAGAATCCTCGCCAATTAGTTATCCAAGAAATTGAAGCTCCACTTTTACCTCGTACTTTAGATGACGTTGCTTTTTCTATCATTAACACGACTTATGCGGGGCAAAATGGCTTAACGCCTACAAAAGATGGCTTGTTTGTAGAAGATAAAGATTCTCCTTATGTTAATTTAATTGTAGCTCGTGAAAATAATCAGCATTCAGAAGCGGTTAAGGATTTTGTAAAAGCTTATCAAACAGAAGAAGTCTATAATAAAACTAATGAAGAATTTAAAGGAGCAATGGTTAAAGGCTGGTAATCATTGAATAAAAAACGCGATCTATACATAAATTGCAGCTCGATTTTGTATGATAGTTTATAGTGATTTTTAATACAGCATAGCCTTATTTTTTGTGATCCTCCAAACCACCTTTTAAGAAGGTGGTTTTTACCTTTCTATCCTATCTCTTGTGGGTCAATATCCACGGAGAGTCTAATATTAGTCGGTACCAACAAGCTTTCCCGCTCCACATCAAAAAAATCTAAGAGCCTTTGCAATACAGTGCGTGTAGGGTGCTGAATCAGTAATAACCAACGATAATGCCCTGCTTTTTTTGCCATTGGAGCGGAAAACGGCGGTAAAATCTGCACGCCTTGTAAATTATATTGCTGAATTTTTTGCAGAAAGTAATCCTGTAGCTGTTCCAGCACAGTTAAAGTTTGAGCATGATCTTTGCCCGTTGCCCGAAATAAAACCTGAGAAGTAAAAGGTGGTAGGCTCATTAGTTTGCGCATTTTTAAAGCTTCTTGTGCAAAAGCAGCATAGCCTTGTTCAAGCAAGGTTGTTAGTAGCGGATGTTCAGGATAATGGGTTTGTAGCACCACTTCCCCTTTTTTCTCGGCTCGTCCAGCACGTCCTGCCACTTGTAAATAGAGTTGGGCTAAACGTTCTTCTGCTCTGAAATCAGTAGAAAATAGAGCGGAATCCACATTCACAATTGCAACTAATGTTACATTCGGAAAATGATGCCCCTTCGCCAGCATTTGTGTACCAATCAGAATTTGGCTTTTTCCTTCTCGAATATCTTTTAGATGATTCTCCAGCGTCCCTTTACGAGCAGTTGAATCACGGTCGATACGAGTCACTTGATAAGTCGGGAATTGCTCATTAAGTACCTGCTCCAACTGTTCTGTACCAATTCCTGTAGTAATCAGATTAGTTGAACCACAATGCCCGCATTGACGCGGGATAACTTTTTGGCCGGCACAGTGATGACAGCGTAGCACCCGCTGTTTCTGGTGGTAAGTAAAAGGTTTATTACATGCCTCACATTCGCAGATCCAACCACATTCGTGGCAAAGTAATACAGGAGCAAAACCTCGGCGATTTAAAAATAGCATCACTTGGTTACCCTGCTCCAAATGCATTTTCATCATTGAAAGTAAACGCTCAGATAAGCCGGCAGTAATTCGCTGGGTTTTTAAATCAATAATCTGCTGATTTGCCAACTGAGCATTGCCAGCCCGAGCGGTTAAAGCAAGTTCCACAAATTTACCGTTTTGGGCATTTTGAATACTTTCAAGGCTGGGAGTTGCCGAACCTAACACAATCGGAATATCACCATTTTTCGCACGAAGCACAGCGAGATCACGAGCATGATAGCGCCAACCGTCTTGTTGCTTGAATGAGCTATCATGTTCTTCATCTAAAATAATTGCGCCAAGTTTGTAGAATTGAGTGAAAAGGGCTGAACGAGTACCGATGACAATCGCACTTTCTCCGTTTTTTGCCCGTAGCCATGCATTCAGGCGTTCCATTTCATTCATATTGGAATGTAAAACATCCATTTCTACATTAAAACGGGCTTTAAAACGCTGTACAGTTTGTGGTGTGAGACCGATTTCCGGCACCAGCACCAAGACTTGCTCACCTCGTTTTAACACTTCTTCAATCAGCTGCAAATAAACCTCTGTTTTACCCGAACCGGTTACTCCATTGAGTAAAAAAGCGGCAAATCCTTTCTGAGCATTTAATCGACTTACTACTAAAGTTTGTTGTTTATTGAGTGTTAAACGGTTTGATACATTGACTAAAGGTAACTCACCAAGAGTTTGCTGCCAACTTCGAGCAATAAAAGGCACATCAATCTTTTCTACATAACCTTTTTCCAATAATCCTTTCCAAGCAGAGGGGCTACAAGCGGTCGGTTTTTCAAAAAATTTTGCAAATTCTGCCAGCTCAGTAAGCAATTCAACCTGCTTCTTTGCTTTTTTATTTTCACCATTTAGCAGAGATTTCCGCCCTTGTTCGGTCACAATAAAATAATCCGGCTGAGTACGTTCGGTAGAATCTCCATTACGCAATTTAATCGGTAAGGCATTTATCAGCACCTCGCCAACCGGGGCGTGATAATAGCGAGCCGCCCAATCCAACAGCTGCCAAATCTCTTTATCAAAAATCGAATGGGTATCCAGCACAGATTGAATTGGCTTGAGTTTTTCAATGGGAATATCGCTAGACTCCGGAAAATCGACCACAATCCCGATTTTGGTTTGACGACCAAAAGGCACAACGACTCGGCAGCCTTTGTGTGCAGTCACACCTTCAGGTAGCAAATAGTCGAAATAGCGATTTAACGGCACCGGCAGTGCTAGGCGAATTAATCTCATCTTTCTAAACCAATTTTTGCCGCTAAAGCAATAAAAATCGAGCCGCAGATTTTATTCATAACATCACCAACGGTTTTGTTAGAGCGTAGAAAATACCCCAAAGGAGCGGCTACCAGAACCAATATTGTTACCCAAAATGTGCTGGTTGTAAGTAACGTTAAACCCAATAATAGAAAAGGTAGGAAGGTATTTTCTAAATTATGTGATACAAATTGCGGTAATAATGCTAAGAAAAACAGCACTACTTTTGGGTTCAGTAAATTTGTTAACACACCTTGACGAAAAATTTTCCAAAGCGGCAGTTTATCTAAATCCACTCGGTTAATTACCAAAGGCTCTCGCCACATTTTAATGCCGAGGTAAACTAAATACGCCGCACCAAGGTATTTCAAAATATAAAATAGCGTTGGAGAGTGAGCAACAATTCCCGCCAGTCCAAGCGAAACCGCTAAAATATGAATCAGCATGCCGCCTAAAATACCAAAAGCGGACATCAAACCTGCTTTTTTCCCCTCTGCTATCGTTCGGGTAATAATATAAATTGTATCTGAACCCGGAGTTAAATTCAGCAAAATACAAGCGGTTAAAAATCCCCAATAATTTACAATTCCGTCCATTTTGACCTCAAAAGAACTTATTTCGCTAATTTGCGATATTTACGTTGCCGACGAAGTGCCATTGCACCGTCTAAAACTAAAAGTAAAACTGCAATTAATAAACAGCCCATTAAAAGATAAGCTTCTTTTGCTAAAGTTTCGCCAATTAAAAATGAAATCACCAGCATCACACAAGGCTCGGCATAACCTAAAAGCCCAAGCACATTAAAAGGTAAAATCGTACTTGCCAACGTATAAGAAATTAATGCTGCCCCACTAATTAAGCCAAGTAAGACAATAAAATAGTAGATATTCGGATTTTGGCTTTCAATATAAAGCATATCCGTTTTTCCGATAAAATATAATGCAACCGGAATCAAAAATAAAATTTCACAGACAAAACTATATAGATGACTCAAACCAAACTTACGGCGTAAATAGAAATAGATAGGATAACCGGTACACACAAACAAACTTTCGAGCGACAGTTTTCCAGATAAGAGAATATTGCTCATCACGCCAATAAAAGCAAAAATAATCGCTAACCATTTATTAAAGGAAAGCATTTCTTGATAAACTACTTTACCAAAGGCAACCATCACAATCGGCATTAATAAATAGCCCATTGAAACTTCAATCGCTTTTCCGCTATTCGGTGCCCACAAAAACAGCCACATCTGCCCGCCAACGATGCCCGAGGTAACTAACATAACGAGCAAAAGGTAAGGCTCTTTTATCAAACGTTGAATAAATGCAAAAAAATCTTTTTGTTTTTTAAATAGAAATAATGCCAAAAAAAGAAAAGGCAATGTAACTACCATTCGAATGCCAAACACACTTTCACCAGAAAGCGGGCGTAGAAAAATCGCCAAATAATACATACAGCCAAATAAAACGGAAGCTGAAAGCGAAAAAAGAATACCTTTTAACATTTAAAATAAGACTTTAAAAAATGAATGGATAATTTCAAATCTACCTATAGAGATCAGATTCCCCTCTTGAGAAAAGAGGGGAATTTAGATGATTTAAGCTACTCTTGACGATATGTTTTCAAGAAATTCGCAAGCCGCCCGATTGCTGCTTCAATTTGGTGTGCATAAGGCAATGTGACCACACGGAAGTGGTCTGGTTTCTTCCAGTTAAAGCCGGAACCTTGCACTAATAACACTTTTTCTTGTTGCAGTAGATCGTAGATGAATTTTTGGTCATCTTTAATGCCATACATTTCCGTATCAATTTTCGGGAACATATACAACGCACCTTTGGCTTTCACACAGCTAATACCTGGAATTTGCACCAATAAATCATACATTTTATTGCGCTGTTCCAATAGACGTCCGCCTGGCAACACAAATTCATTAATGCTCTGGTAACCACCTAATGCGGTTTGAATAGCATGTTGCATTGGCGTATTCGCGCACAAACGCATTGAGGCTAACATATCTAAGCCTTCAATAAAGCCTTTTGCTTGATTTTTCGGACCGCTTAATACCATCCAGCCTTGGCGGAAACCTGCTACACGGTATGCTTTAGATAAACCGTTATAAGTTACGGTTAATACATCTGGAGCAAGGGTTGCAATATGATGATGCACCGCGCCATCATAAAGAATTTTTTCATAAATTTCGTCCGCAAAAATAATCAAATTATGTTGGCGGGCAAGTTCTGCAATCTCTAATAAGATTTGACGGCTATAAACAGCCCCGGTCGGGTTATTCGGGTTAATAACCAAAATCCCTTTAGTGCGTGGTGTAATTTTTGATTTAATATCTTCAATATCCGGAAACCATTCATTTTCTTCATCGCACAGATAATGCACCGCTTTACCACCGGCAAGGGTGGAAGCTGCCGTCCATAACGGATAATCCGGCATTGGAATTAAAATTTCATCACCATCGTTTAATAATGCCTGCATCGACATCGTAATCAACTCAGACACACCATTACCGATGTAAACATCGTTAACATCCATGCCACGCATGCCTTTAGATTGATAATATTGCACAATCGCTTTACGGGCAGAATATAAGCCCTTCGAATCGCAATAACCTTGAGCGGTTGGAAGATTACGGATAACGTCTACTAAAATTTCATCAGGGGCCTCAAAACCAAAAGGAGCAGGGTTGCCGATATTTAATTTTAAAATTTTATGCCCTTCTTCTTCTAAACGAAGAGCCTCTTTGTGAATAGGCCCGCGAATATCGTAGCGAACCTGTGCTAATTTATCTGATTTTGGGAAACGATCCATTATAAACTTCCTATTACTTTGTTATTCTGATAGCAGTATTCATCCCATCTGCTCAAAAAATCAATAATTTGGAATGAATTTGCAAACATTACTCTAATTTGGGAGGAAAAAAAAGAGGAAATGCGTTAAAATGGGGACCTTTTTTTCGATCAGCTAAAAACAAGCGGTTAAGTTTTCTTATTTTTTTGCAAATGCCTATTTTTAATCAACTAAAACAAGAACTTATAAAAGGTTATACAGAAATCAGTCATCATCAAGGTTTGATTGCCATTCAAGCCTCTGTTGCCTATTCAGAAGAGAATTTCTCATTACTTGGTTGGTTAAAAGCACAAGAAAACCACTATCCGCATTTTTTTCTACAATATCGCGATTCAGCTCAGGCCATCGCGACTATCGGGATACTTAAACAATTTAATACTCTTGAAGCGGCACAAACCTTTATTGAACAACAAAACTTACCTTTAATTGGGGGTATGCAATTTGAAGGTAATACACAATTTATTTTGCCGCAATTTTCACTGGTAAAAAATCAGCAAAATTTGACCGCTTGTTTTTATTTCGACAGTGATCATTACCAACAACAAGCGGTTATTTTTGAGCAATTTCTTGCGAATTTTGAGCAAGTTGCTCAGTTAAGTCTTACTAACAATACTATGCTTTCCATTAACTCTGCCAGTAATTTTGAGCAATGGAAACACAATATTGATAAAGCTATTGCAGCCATAAAAGAGGGATTTTTTCGTAAAGTGGTTCTGGCAAATGCAACCATACTTAACTTTGAATTGCCGATTTCCTGCTATGATTTATTAGCCGAAAGTGAAAAAACTAATCTGGGGTGTTACCATTTTTTATGGGCGGAAAGTGCAGAAAATGCTTTCATCGGCTCTACTCCGGAACGCCTATATCAACGACAAGGAAAATATTTTTTTACTGAGGCCCTTGCGGGCACATCTGCAGTTATGCCAAGTGAAATTCAAACCGAATTAAACGCTCAATGGCTATTAAGCGATCCGAAAAATATCCATGAAAATCAATTGGTGGTTGATGATATCGAAAATAACCTAAAAGATTGTGTAGATCGTTTTGAGGTGGCAGAAGCCACTATTAAACGCCTAAATAACGTTCAACATTTACGCCGTACAATTCAGGCCGAATTGAAAGGCAATATGTCAGATAGAGATTGCTTGGTAAGAATTCATCCAACTGCTGCTGTTGCAGGACTACCGCGTCGAAATGCAATTCAATTTATCACTCAAAATGAACCATTTACCCGCCATTGGTATGCTGGAACATTAGGGGTAATGAGCCAGAGAGAATCGGAGTTTTGTGTCACCTTACGTTCAGCTCTTATCTCTCGTAATACCATTACTTTATATGCAGGAGCCGGTATTGTTGAGGCATCTGATCCTCAATCTGAATGGCAAGAAATCAAGCGTAAATCACAAGGTATTGCGAAATTATTAAATATTGATTTAATAGTAAGTGAGATTTAAGGGATTAATACCCAGCTCTTCAAAACAGAGTCCCCTTTCTACTTAGTACACTCTTTTCATTTCAAAGCAATTTATTGCTAAATAAGAGGTCTCTTATCATAAACTTATATTGATATTCCATAATTAAAAATTATTTATCATAAAACCGTTTGCATAAAAGCTCATCAGACCACTTAATCATATCTCATATAAAAATATTTGATAGAATTCCGTGTTTTTTTATAATTAAGGAGTATCTCAATGAAACTAAATAAAAAATTAATTCTAACATTTGCTGCAGGCATGGTTTTAACTGCTTGCGGAGGTGGTAGTAGCGGCGGTGCGGTATCAAATCCAAACCAACCGACACCAGTCTCACATAAGCTTGCAGGAATAAATAACAACCAGGGAAAAAATAACACTCAAAAACCAACTGACGTTCAAGAGCCAGCTAACACTCAAAAACCAGCTAACGTTCAAGAACCAGCTAACACTCAAAAACCAGCTAACACTCAAAAACCAGCTAACGTTCAAGAACCAGCTAACGTTCAAGAACCAGCTAACACTCAAAAACCAGCTAACATTCAAGAACCGGCTAGCTCTAAAGGTCAGGATAAAGCACAAACATTACCTAACTCTCAAAACCAACAACCATCAGATCAAAGTAATGTAATAGAGAAAAAACCTCAGACTGAAGCAATACCTTCTGTAAAACAAACATCCGTTGTACCACAACCTCAAGAGAAAAAAATAGATGCATCATTTGACAAAATCGGCTCAGTAACACTCGACAAAGATGCACAAACCCTAACACTTAATCAATTTATCTTAGTAGATAAAGCTGGCGTTCAAACAAAGTATGATCGCGTAAGTGGCAAAAAAATTATTGAAGAAAAAGAAACTATTGTATTGCCATTAACTAATATTGGAGCAGAACATAAATCAGCAGATTTTATAGTACGTCACAGCGATGATCTGTTCTACGGCTACTATCACGATACAAATAGCAAGAATCTTGTCGATGCTGCCGATAAATTCAGTCGCTACTTTGTAGTGTATGATGAAAATCGCGTAAATAGTAATATCGCTCACGATTTAACTGCGGTTTATAGCAAAAAAGAGGGCTTTATATATGGTTCAAACCCTCAAAATAAAGAGTTTGCCGCACGCATCAGCAAATTTGGCGATGTATCAATTAACTTTGAAAATGGTGAAGCTAAAGGGCAAGTGAAAGACGGAAGTTCTGATATTTTTACTATCTCCGGTGATACTAAGCAACTAATTGTGACGCCAACAGAAAGCAATCCTATTATTACTGCTGTTTTGACCCACAACCAAAAAAGCTATACGCAAGGAATGGATAAAGCGGTAATGGATATTAAGTTTGTTGATTCTAAATCTGGGGCTTCTGATCAGAAATATTTAATCGGTGAAGCGAAAAACGATAACTGGCAAGCAGTAATGGTTAGTGAAAAACAACAGTAAACATTAATTCAACTGAAATAAAAAGAACTGATCCCAGTATTATATCGGCATCAGTTCTTTAAATTTGTGGGAAATAATAACTTCTTCAAGTCTATTCAATACCAACCATTTTATGGGTTTGAATACTTAGTTGCCATTTTGGCTTATTTGGTCGTTGGTTCAACAAACCTAACTGCGTAATGGTATCTAACAAATTCATTTTTCCCTCCACTTCACAAGGTGAAAGGTAATAATGTTCGGCTTTGATTTTGTTTTCCAACTGCTCACAAAACTCTTGTACCTCACCATCCACCACAACTCTCACTTCATTTGCAAAAGCAATACAACGGCGCTGGTATTTTTCCTGATACATCCGCTTTGGGCTGGTTGCGATATAATCTATTTGTGGCGGAATTTCCTTTAAGCCGTTAGTTTCAATTGCTAAAAAATAGTCCTCTTGCTTTAGTTGATCCAATAACAGAGATAAATTCGGCTGAATAGTTGGCTCACCACCAGTGATGATAATATTCTTTGCCGAATAGCCTCGAACTTTGGCAAGAATATCGCCTAATGTCCATGACTCAAATTGATTGTAATTGGTGTCACACCATGGACAAGTAAGATTACATTTGCCAAAGCGTACAAAAATTGCTGGCATTCCGGTATTAAAACCTTCACCTTGCAAGCTCTCAAAAATTTCGACAATCGGAAAACTGGGATTAGAAATTAACATTCCCATTATTTGCTGTACTCACAATAGGAAGTTGGCGTTTCCCATAAGCGAATCAAACTTACCGGTAAGCCCACTCTTTCCAGCTTTTCAAACATATATTTCGCCATTTCTTCCGCCGTTGTGCGACTTGGAATACCATAAACTTTAGATTTTAAATCAACCAGCAGTTGAGCCACTTGGCTTTCACGTTCGCTATTTAAATCATAAATAAAGGCATGATCCATCGGCTCTAAAATATGGGTTTTCACCACTGATTTCAGATCTGAATAATCCATCACCATACCACGCTTTGCTCCATTTTGATGTAGATCTCCTGTCACTTCAACTTGTAGCTTATAGGTATGACCGTGCAAATTTTGACATTTACCATCGTGCCCATCCAGCATATGAGCCATATCAAAACTAAATTCTTTTGCAATTTTAAACATCATTTAACCTCTTTCTGCCAAATATTCATGCAAGCCTTTTTCACGCAATACACAACTCGGACAGGTGTGGCATCCTCCCTCAACGCCTAAATAACACGTATGGGTGTGTTCACGAATGTAATCAAAAGCCCCTAATCGATCGGCTAATGCCCAAGTTTCCTTTTTGGTTAAATACATTAATGGCGTGCGAATATTAAAATTGTAATCCATCGCTAAATTGAGTGTAACATTCATTGATTTCACAAATATATCACGACAGTCCGGGTAACCACTAAAATCGGTTTCACACACACCGGTGAAAATAGTTTGAATACCCTGCCCTTTGGCGTAAATGGCAGTGTAGAGCAAAAATAACGCATTACGCCCATCTACAAAAGTGTTTGGCGTGCTGCCGTGTTGTTGAATATTCGCTTTATCGTCCATTAAGGCATTGGTGGTGATAGCTTTAATTACTGAGGTATCAATCAAAGTTTGCTTCACCCCTAAATCTTGGGCAATCCACGCTGCTTTTTCCAATTCAATGGAATGGCGTTGCCCATATTGGAAAGTGACGACTTCTACATTTTCTCTGCCAAATTCAGCGATAGCTTGAAACAAGCAAGTAGTGGAATCTTGACCGCCGGAAAAAATCACAACAGCCTTTGGAGTTTGGTTAGTCATATTGTGTCCTTAGTTTTTTTGCGTGGGAGGTTTACGAACCACGTAAGATGAAAAAATACAAGCGGTACTTTTTGCCTTGTATTTTGCGAAAGGCGGCATTTTACAGAGAAATTGAGAAAAAGGCTATTTAAATAGCATCTACTCTTGCAATAAATCAAAGAATTTACTTTCTCTTATACCCAAAATTAACTAGAATTAGGGTAATTTTATTGTAAGGAATTCGAAAATGCTCACCCCAAAAAACTTAGAAGCTATTGCTCAACAATTACACAATGCCTTACCCCAAGGTTTAAGAAACGTCGGTAACGACCTCGATGAAAAATTTAAACAAATATTGCAAGCCCAATTAGCTCGTCTTGATGTGGTTACCCGAGAAGAATTTGACGTGCAATCACAGGTTTTACTGCGCACCCGTGAAAAATTAAATGAATTAGAAAAACGTCTTGATGAATTAACAAAAGATGCACAATCTTAAGCCTATTCACATTTAGTAAAAGGAAATAAAGATGCAAAAAATTAACCCAACTCAAACTTTTGCTTGGAATGCATTAGAGCAACATAAAGCAGACAATCTGACTATACCTCAACTTTTTGCAGCTGATGCAAACCGCTTTGATAAATATTCACTTCGTTTTGAAAATGAGCTGTTAGTCGATTTTTCAAAAAATGCCATTAATGAAAAAACCCTCACTCTACTTCGCCAACTTGCTAACGAATGTGGCTTAGAATCAGCTAAAAATGCAATGTTCTCGGGCAAGAAAATCAACCGTACCGAAAACCGTGCCGTTTTACATGTAGCCTTACGTAACCGCTCAAATACGCCAATCGCTGTGGATGGCAAAGATGTGATGCCGGAAGTTAATGCGGTATTAGCAAAAATGAAAGATTTCTGTGAGCGTGTGATTTCAGGTGAATGGAAAGGCTACACCGGCAAAGCGATTACAGATGTCATTAATATCGGTATTGGTGGCTCCGATTTAGGTCCTTATATGGTAACAGAAGCCCTACGACCGTATAAAAACCACTTAAATATGCATTTCGTGTCTAATGTGGACGGCACACATATTGCAGAAGTATTACGTAAAGTCAATCCTGAAACAACCTTAGTTTTAGTCGCTTCAAAAACCTTCACGACCCAAGAAACCATGACTAATGCACTTTCAGCTCGTAAATGGTTATTAGATTTGGCTCAAGATGAATCTGCGGTAGCAAAACATTTTGTGGCACTTTCAACTAATGCGAACGAAGTAGCAAAATTTGGTATTGATACCGCTAATATGTTTGAATTCTGGGACTGGGTTGGCGGCCGTTATTCTCTATGGTCTGCAATCGGTTTATCTATTGCTCTTTCTATCGGCTTTAACAACTTTGAACAATTATTAGCCGGCGCACATGCTATGGATAACCACTTCTTAATTACCCCTATTGAGAAAAACATTCCAACTACATTAGCCTTAGTCGGTATTTGGAATAA
Organism: Mannheimia granulomatis; assembly: GCF_011455695.1. NCBI lineage: Bacteria > Pseudomonadati > Pseudomonadota > Gammaproteobacteria > Pasteurellales > Pasteurellaceae > Mannheimia > Mannheimia granulomatis. The sequence continues at coordinate 1,384,828 of NZ_CP015030.1, forward strand.
CAATTTCTTAGGGGCAGAATCGGAAGCTATTTTACCTTATGACCAATATATGCACCGTTTTGCAGCTTATTTCCAACAAGGTAATATGGAGTCTAACGGTAAATTTGTCGGTCGTGATGGCAAACCGGTTACTCATCAAACCGGCCCGATTATTTGGGGCGAACCGGGAACAAACGGTCAGCATGCTTTCTACCAATTAATTCACCAAGGCACAAAATTAATCCCTTGTGATTTTATTGCACCGGCACAAACACATAACCCGTTAAGCGATCATCACAATAAATTGCTCTCTAACTTCTTCGCTCAAACTGAGGCTCTTGCATTCGGTAAATCAAAAGAAACAGTAGAAAAAGAGTTCTTAGATTCAGGCAAAACCTTAGACGAAGTGGCTGAAATCGTACCGTTTAAAGTCTTTATCGGCAATAAACCAACCAATTCAATTTTGGTACAGAAAATTACACCATACAGCTTAGGGGCCCTGATTGCAATGTACGAACATAAAATCTTTGTACAAGGTGTGATCTTCAATATTTACAGCTTCGACCAATGGGGAGTGGAACTTGGTAAGCAGTTAGCTAACCGTATTTTGCCTGAACTGGAAAATAATGAAGAAATCACAAGCCATGACAGTTCGACTAACGGTTTAATCAATCAATTTAAAGCTTGGCGTTAGTATATATTCTACAAGCGGTGAAATTTACAAAATTTTTAGCAAATTCCACCGCTTGTTATATGAACAAAGCAAACTGAATTCAAGTTATAAAAAATGGAGCCAAAGCTCCATTTTTTTATTTATCTCTTATCACTTTTTTTACTTCACAGCGGTTGGCTATAATATCTTTATCAGACATAAACGCATATCGGCACTGCGATTTAAAATATTGAACTTCGGCTTTATCCGGAATATGTTGGGCGCCAACCCTCAGCTCTTCCATTGAAAAGCTGCTCACCTCTTCTTCCATTTCATTTTGAGCCTGTTTCAAAATTTTACGTTCAGATATTTTAAATGCTTGTTTATTATCTGATTTTTTAAGATAGTCAGGCTGAGCTTTATGGTTAGATGGATAATTCGCCTGAACATCACTAACCATAAAAGAACATATTGCTATAAAACCAAGAGAAGATCTCATGTTAATCCAAATATTAATAAAATTTCCTTTTTCCTATAGGGAATACTTATTGTATTACATTTAACGCATGGTTACAAATTCTTCAGAACCTGTTGGATGAATAGCCACTGTGCTGTCAAAATCAGCTTTTGTTGCTCCCATCTTAATCGCTACAGCGAAACCTTGAATCATTTCATCTACGCCAAATCCGATACCATGTAACCCTACTATCTTTTCATCAGCCCCTACACATACCAATTTCATTCGGCAAGGCTGACGATGCTGAGTAACTGCAGTATACATTGCTGTAAATGAGGATTTATATACCTTAACATTTGCTTCACCATACTGCTCTATAGCTTGAGGCTCTGTTAATCCAATAGTACCAATAGGTGGGTGACTAAATATAACTGTTGGCACTAAATTGTAATCTAAACACTCATTTGGTTTATTATTAAACAAACGTTCTGATAAACGGCGACCTGCAGCAACTGCAACGGGCGTTAACTCAATGCCACCTTCAATAATATCACCTACCGCATAAATATTCGGCACATTAGTATTTTGGAATTTATCGACTTTAATAAAACCACGTTCATTGGTTTCTACCCCCACAGCCTCCAAATTTATCACATCAGTGGCAGGTTCCCTGCCAATTGCCCAAACAAGCGTATCTACTGTTGTTTTGCGTCCGTCTGCTAATTGTAAAGTTAAAGAACCATCCTTATTTTTCAGCACTTCTTTTGGAATAGCTTGAGTGTGTAGTTCTACACCGTCCTGGGCTAGCACTTCAACTAAAGTTTCAACAATTAACGGATCTTGGTTACGCACCGGGGCATGTTGACGCACAAATAAGTGTGTTTCTACTCCAAGACTATTAAAAACTCCAGCCAATTCAACTGCAATATAGCCGGCTCCAACAATGGCAAGACGTTTCGGTAACTCTGTTAATGCAAATACACCATCAGAAGTTATGCCATACCCCGCCCCTTTCACATCCGGGATACTAGGGCGTCCACCTGTTGCAATTAAAATATGATCTGCGGTTACTTCTTCTGTTGAACCATCAGGATAACTCACCTCAATGGTTGTAGCATCTTTAAAACGGGCAAAACCGTTAAGTACATCAACACCATTTTTGCTTAATACATTGTTGTAAGAACCATGAATACGCTCAATATACGCTTGTCGGCTTTCTACCAATTTTGCATAATCAAAATGGTTAACTTCTAGATCAAAACCATAGTCTGGAGCATATCGATGAATAGCTTCAGCAATGTGAGCACCGTAAAACATAACTTTTTTCGGCACACAGCCAACATTCACACAGGTTCCCCCTAAATGTTTAGCTTCAATAATTGCACATTTTTGACCGTAGCTGGCCGCCCGATTGATAGAGGCTATTCCACCACTACCACCACCGATAGCTATATAATTATAATGTTTAGCCATGATTTTGCTCCTTACAATGAATTACTCTAATTATTCTAACAACTTTTATAACAAATAGTTCAAATTACTCTAATAGGCTTTATGCTTAATATATGAAGAATTAAGAGCCTTATCAATATAGGCCATTGCCAATGCAGAAATGATAAAAGCGATATGAATCACCACTTGCCATAACATCGTTTTTTCATCTAATCTGGAAGCATTAATAAAAGTTTGCAACAAATGAATAGAAGAAATGCTAATAATTGCCATCGATAATTTAACTTTCAAAATGGTCGCATTTACATGATCAAGCCATTCCGGTTGGTCAGGATGATTGTTTACTTTCAACCGAGAAACAAAGGTTTCATATCCTCCTACAATCACCATGACTAACAGGTTTGCAATCATCACCACATCAATTAAATTCAACACCGCTAACATAACGGTATTGGCATCCATTTGATTTAAATTTACGACTAATTCATACAGAGATTTTATAAATTTATAAGCATAAATCCCTTGAACAACAATTAACCCTAAGTAAATCGGTAATTGTAGCCAACGGCTGGCAAAAATAATTTTCCCTAAAATGTTTGCTCGGGCATTTAATTCTGTTTGCATAATACTCCAATAGATAGCACTAAATATAAAAAAACAAGCGGTCAAATTCTAACAATTTTTGCAAAAAAATTAACAGATTTGACCGCTTGTATAATATCTATTTTTCTTATTTTTTAAAGCCTTTTCCATCATTCCAAGAAACAGTGTATTCTAGTGGCAAACGACAGCTTGGTAATGCAGGAACTGCCGCTTTCCCCATGGCTAACAACATCACCGGCAAATAGCGTGCTTTATCAATTTTCAACAAATCCAATACCGCATCACGATCAAAAATACCAATAGCATGAGTGTCATAACCTTTATTTTTCGCTATCAGCATTAATTGCATTGACACTAAACTAGAATCAATTAAAACCTGATCTCGAATCTCTGCTGCACTTAGTTGATTATGTAAATTCAACAAAAAATCAAAACTACGATCTCTAAAACTTTCATGCAAACAACCGTTTTTCACTGAATTTTCTAAAAGATCGCCTAATAATCTTTCATACTGTAAGTCTGCTAAAATAGCAATTACTACCGAGGAAGTTTCACAGGGAGGTCCATTAAAGGCTACATTAGCAGATAGCGCTTTTTTAACCTGTTGGTCATCTACCACAACAAAGCGCCAAGGTTGTAAATTCGCTTTTGAAGGGGCAAGTTGTGCGAGAGTGAGCATTTCTTCTAACTCGGCTCGGTTTATTTTTATACTTGAATCGAACGCTTTAATGGTTTTACGTTGCTCAATTACATTTTTTAATTCCATAGTTTTTCCTTGCATTCATCAAAATTTGAACAGTCTATAACTTAGAAATATGAAATGTAAGAACCTCAAAGAGGTATTCCACCCATTTATTGAGATAGGTCAAAATTATGATATAGACCACAGTACTAATGAGTCTTAAACCGCCCAAGCCGCTTCAGTTAGAGGCTTACCAAAATAGCTTTCAATCAATCGCTTGGTAATTTGATGTTGGGGATTTAATAAAATCTCTTTAGTTGGACCATATTCTACAATTTCTCCGCTTTGCATCACCATAAGCTTATCACTCACATGCTTAATCAGTCCCAAATTCTGACCAACATAGATATATGAAATTGCCTGCCGTTGCTGCACACTTAACATCAAATTGGTTAATTGCGTTTTAACTGAGAAATCCAACACACTCATGGTATCATCTGCAATAATAATTTCGGGTTCTAAAATTAAGGCACGAGCCAAGGCAATTCTCTGCTTCTGCCCACTTGAAGCTTCTGAAATAGGGATTAATGCGTGTTCCGGATACATACCAACTAATCTAAGCGTATTAAAAATCCGTTCATTTCTCTCTTCTTCACTTAAATCAGTTGCTAGTCGTAAAGGTGTATCTAGAATTTGCCCGATATTATAATTGGGATCAAAGGCATCATTAGGGTCTTGGAACATCATTCGAATATGCTTCGCACGATATTTATAATCGCCGAAAGTCAACTCATTGCCACGAAACACTAGTCTACCTGAGGTCGGTTCAACCATACCGGCAATCATTTTTGCTAACGTCGATTTTCCTGCACCATTCTCTCCTACAATCGCGAGAGTTTCTTTACGATTGAGCGTAAAAGAAACCTCTTTCACCGCATAAAAATCCTGTTTATGAAACAAGCTGTCGCGTTCAATAAAACGTTTATTCAAATTGTGGACTTCAAGTAATGCCATAAGATTGAACCAAAAGAAAATAAAGCCATAGTTTACCGCAAAAAATAAATAAAAAAAGACCGCTTGTCTAACAACAAGCGGTCGGATTTATTAAAAATATTGCAAATTATAATACGTTCACACAGTTTAAGTCTTCGAAAGATTGCTCTAAGCGTTTAGACATAGACTCTTCCATTTTACGTAACCAAACACGTGGATCGTAGTATTTTTTATTTGGTGCATCAGGGCCTGTCGGGTTGCCTAATTGACCTTGTAAGTACGCTTCGTTTGCTTTGTAGAATTGAAGGATACCATCCCACGCTGCCCATTGAGTATCGGTATCAATGTTCATTTTGATTGCACCGTAGCTGATTGCTTCACGGATCTCTTCACGAGAAGAACCTGAACCACCGTGGAATACGAAGTCTAATGATTTCGCAGGTAAACCACGCTCTTTAGAAACATACTCTTGTGAAGCCCCTAAAATAGACGGTTTTAATTTCACATTACCCGGTTTGTAAACACCGTGTACGTTACCAAATGCCGCTGCAATAGTGAAACGTGGGCTGATTGGGCTTAATTGGTCATAAACATATAACACTTCTGATGGTTGAGTGTAAAGTTTAGACTCATCCACATCTGAGTTATCTACGCCATCTTCTTCACCACCGGTTACACCGATTTCAATTTCAAGGGTCATACCGATTTTATCCATACGTGCTAGATATTCACGGCAGATTTCCATATTTTCTTCAATTGGCTCTTCAGATAAATCGATCATGTGTGAAGAAAATAATGGGCGACCGGTTTCTGCAAAGTGTTTTTCGCCTGCTTCTAATAAGCCGTCAATCCAAGGAAGTAAGTTTTTCGCTGCATGGTCTGTATGAAGAATAACAGGCACACCGTATTCAACCGCTAATTGGTGAACGTGTTTCGCACCTGCAATCGCACCTAATACATCAGGACGAGCACCTGAGGTAGGTTTAATACCTTTACCGGCATAGAATTGTGCACCACCGTTTGAGAATTGAACAATTACCGGTGATTTAACACGTGCGGCAGTTTCTAATACTGCATTTACAGAGTCAGAACCTACACAGTTTACTGCAGGAATTGCGAAGTTGTGTTCTTTAGCGTAAGCGAAAACTTTTTGTACGTCGTCGCCTGTTACCACGCCCGGTTTTACGATGTTTAATAATGACATTTTTGCTTCCTATTTATATAAAATAAAATGATTTAAAAGCGGTCAAAATTGCAAATTTTTACTGAAATCCAACCGCTTGTAGTGCTCTATTAGCCGTTTGCACGTTTTTCTAAAATTTCAACTGCCGGCAATACTTTACCTTCAACAAACTCTAAGAAAGCACCGCCACCGGTTGAAATATAAGAAATTTTATCTTTGATGCCGAATAAGTCGATAGCTGCTAAAGTATCACCACCACCTGCGATAGAGAAAGCACCGTTTGCTGTTGCTTCTGCGATTGCATTTGAAATCACTTCAGTACCTTTACGGAAGTTAGGGAATTCAAATACACCTACTGGACCGTTCCAAAGAATGGTTTTCGAATTACGGATAATTTCTGCTAATTGCTCTGCTGATTTTTCACCAATATCAAAAATTGACTCATCTGCTTGAACTTCGTTCACCGCTTTTTCAGTTGCCGGTGCAGTTTCAGAGAATTCCGTACCAACACGCACATCAACAGGCACAGGAATATTTGTTACTTGTGCTAAACGTTTTGCTTCAGGGATTAAATCTTCTTCGTATAATGATTTACCTACCGCGTGGCCTTCTGCTGCGATAAAGGTATTTGCGATACCGCCACCTACAATTAATTGGTCGGCAATTTTTGAAAGGGAATCTAGAACAGTTAATTTAGTTGAAACTTTTGAACCACCAACAATCGCGAGCATCGGGCGTTGTGGTTCTTTTAATGCTTTACCTAAAGCATCCAATTCGGCCGCTAATAATGGACCGGCACAAGCAACAGGCGCATATTCTGCTACACCATAGGTTGAACCTTCTGCACGGTGAGCAGTACCAAAAGCGTCCATTACAAATACGTCACAAAGTGCAGCATATTTTTTCGCAAGTTCCGGATCGTTTTTCTTTTCACCTTTATTAATACGTACATTTTCAAGTACAACAATTTCATTTTCTTTGACATCAACGCCGTCTAAGTAATCACGTACTAAACGTACCGGAACACCTAAATCTGAGGCATTTAGATAATCTACCACAGGTTGTAAAGAATTTGCTTCTTCAAAAACGCCTTCCGTTGGGCGACCTAAGTGAGAAGTTACCATCACTTTAGCCCCTTTTTGTAAGGCTAATTTTAAGGTTGGAATGGTTGCTACAATACGCGCATCCGATGTCACTTTGCCATCTTTTACCGGCACGTTAAGATCAGCACGAATAAATAAGCGTTTACCCGCTAAATCAAGGTCAGCCATTTTAATAACAGACATAGTTTGTTCCTCTTTAATAAATGTTTAAAAGTGATAACGGTTGGATTATATCAGCTTATAATCATTTTGGGGGTAACTTAGATCAAATAAATTATGAATTTTTATCAAAAAAGAAAGCTGTTTGACTTATTATTCAAACAGCTTTACTCAACTAAAATTTTAAAGTGAATTAAAGAAAATCACTAAGATAATAAGTGGGATCACGAAGCGGACGTAATTAAACCAGATATTCGTTAAAGTTTTACCCGCTCCCAGCTCCTCTTTAGCTTCATCTTTTAAGACAAAGCCGACAAAAATAGCGCTACCTAAGGCAGTCAAAATAAAGAGAATATTTCCACTAATATAGTCAAAAGCATCAAAAATACCTTTACCCATAATTTGCACCTCTTTTAAAACATTATCACTAAGAGCGGAAGGAATATTACCCAATACGAAGATCGTCGCTAATGTTAAAAAGATAGCTTTTTTGCGGCTAATATTCGCTTTCTCTTGTAATGAGGTAATAATCACTTCATAAATCGTTAATGAAGTGGTTAAAGCTGCGACTACCAACAAGCTAAAGAAAATAATTGCAAAAACTGTTCCGCCCCACATATTCGAGAATACAATAGGTAAACTTTGGAATACTAAAGTCGGGCCAGAATTTGGTGCCACCCCAAAACTAAACAAGGACGGGAAAATCATAAAACCGGCAAGTACCGCAATCACAGTATTCATTATGCCTGTAATGGTTGCCGTTTTAACTAAATTTTCATTTTTATCCAAATAGCTTGAAAGTGTAATCAATACCCCAAATCCTAAACTTAATGCAAAGAATACCTGACCTAGTACAAACACAAATAGCTTAGGCGTAATTTTAGAAAAATCAGGCATTAAATAAAATGAAATACCCTCAGCTGCACCCGGCAAAGTCACATTTCGGATCACCATAATAATCAGGAAAATGAATAAAATCGGCATCAGATATTTGACCGAGCGCTCAATACCATCCACAATCCCTTTCACTAAAATAAAGTAATTTACCAGCACAAATAAAGCCGTATATCCAATAATAGTTGCAGGGCTGTTAAAAATACTTTGCTGGAAAAATTGGTAAGTTGTTTCTACTGTGATTGGAGTAGAAAGATCTAAGCTCCCTGTTAACAGACTGCCGATATAATTCAGCACCCAACCACCAAGTACCATATAGTAGGCCAAAATACCAAAGGAACCGAGTAACCCCATATAGCCTAAAATCTTCCAAGCTGAGGCAATTTTTTTACCATTGGCTTCTCCGCCGAAAGCATCTACCGCATTAACACGCATGCGACGTCCAATAACATTTTCAACCAAAATCATCGGAATACCGATAACAATCATAGCGATACAAAATAAGAAAACATAAGCACCACCTCCATTTTCACCAACTAAATAGGGAAAACGCCAAGTTGCACCAAAACCAACAGTTGCCCCTGCAACCGTCATAATATACGCCAATCTATTTGACCAGGATTGACGCTCTTCCTTTTGATTTGCCATTTCATACTCCAGAGGCTAAATAAAAATAAAGCTTGTTGCCAATACAGCAAGCGGTAATTTTTTTAGAAAAATTTGCTAATAGTTAAATAAAAAGTGCGAATAACTCGCCCACTTTGATTCTTGAATCTGCCTTCTGCCCAATAGAACGCTGTACCTGAATAGACTGCATTTGTGCAGACTGATAAATTTGGCGAGTAAATTCCGTATCATGATTAGAGATTAAAACAGGAATGCCCTGCTCTTTCATTTCAAAAGCTAACTGAGCCAAACGCATTTGTTGCGTCAAACTAAACCCTCCTCCGGCATATTGGGTAAAATTAGTTTCCTGCTTTAAAGGCGCATAGGGAGGATCGCAATAGATAACACAATCATTCGGTGATTGTTTAATCTGCTCAAACACCTGCTCAAAATCCGCACAAACAAACTCCGCTTTCTGAGCTTTTTCTGCAAAAAAACGCAACTCTTTTTCTGGGAAATAATGCGTTTTATAACGCCCAAACGGCACGTTATAGCCCTGTTTTTTATTATAACGACACAACCCGTTATAACCAAAACGATTTAAATAGAGAAAAATCACTGAGCGACGAAAACTATCTTTTGAACGATTAAATTCCGCACGACGTGCTTTATAAAAGGCTTCTGTATTTGCTTTAGGGTGTAAAAAAAGTAATTTCGTATGAGCAATATATTGCTCTACATCACCTTTTATTACATTGAAAAGATTGATTAAATCAGGATTAACATCAGCTAAAATATAGCGGTCAAAGTCAGTATTTAGAAAAACCGAACCCGCACCGACAAAAGGCTCAACTAAACAAGCCTTTTTCGGCAAATGGGTTTGGATATCTGATATTAAGCGATATTTACCGCCTGCCCATTTTAAAAAGGCTCTATGTTTAGGATGATTCATGAACAGATAAAATTAACGCTGGGTAAAACGCTCAATAGATGCCAACACTTGTGCTTCAGTTGCTTTTGCCGAAACATAAGCTTGACCAAGCGATTTCAATAAAATTAAACGTAATTGACCACTCAACACTTTTTTATCACGCCACATATAAGGCAAATATTCCACAGGCTCCATGCCGTCAGGAGAAACGGTCGGCAAATTAGATCGTGCCAGTAGCTTTTCCAAACGACCGACATCCTTTTCACTTAAATCACCTAAAATATGAGATAAGGCAGCAGCCTCAAGCATTCCAACAGACACTGCCTCTCCATGAAGCCATACACCATAGCCCATTCTTGCTTCAATAGCATGACCAAAAGTATGACCTAGGTTTAACAACGCACGATCGCCCTTTTCTGTTTCATCACGGGCAACCACATCTGCCTTTAACTGACAGCAACGCTGAATACAATATTCCAAAGCATCTTGTTGTAAATTAACTAAATCATCAATATGCTTTTCCAACCATTCAAAAAACGGCAAGTCAAAAATAGCCCCATATTTAATTACCTCCGCTAATCCTGCACTCACTTCACGCTTTGCTAAAGTGTGCAAAGTATCAGTATCTACAATAACTGAAACCGGCTGGTAAAATGCACCAATCATATTTTTGCCAAGGGGATGATTCACCGCTGTTTTTCCACCCACAGATGAATCTACTTGTGCCAACAAGGTTGTTGGAATCTGGATAAAGCGGATGCCTCGCTGGTAAGAAGCTGCTGCAAAACCCGCTACATCGCCAATCACGCCACCCCCTAATGCAATAAGAGTAGTATCTCGGTTGTGATTTTTTTCTAAAAGCGCGGTAAAAATTAAGTTTAATGAGTCTAAGGTTTTATGCTGTTCACCATCAGGAATTAAAACCGAATCAACCTGACAACCTAACTCCGTCAAGGCTTGTGTAACAGTAGCAAGATAGTGAGTTGCAATAGTTGGATTTGAAACCACCATGACTTTATCACCTGCTTTTAATGGGTGATAACTGGCAGGCTCATTTAATAGGCCTGCACCAATTATAATCGGGTAACTGCGTTCTTTTAATTCAACATTTACTTGCAACATATCTTAGCTCCTTTCCTACTCTGTCGCTCTACACTATTGTAAATTATCTATTAAATCGATAATTTGTGTTGCAACTACTTTCGCACTTTGTTCATCCGTATGAATAGTAATGTCGGCAATTTCTTCATAAAGCGGATTACGGATTTTCGCTATCTCTTCTAGCGTTTTACGCGGATCTTCCGTCTTTAATAGAGGACGCTTTTTATCACGTTGGGTTCGCTCAAATTGTTTATCAACCGTCGTTTCTAAATAAACCACAATACCACGGGCAGATAATACATTACGATTATCTTTGGATAATACGGAACCACCACCGGTTGAAAGTACAATACCATGATTTTGCGTTAATTCGTTCAGAATTCGCTCTTCACGTTTACGAAATCCGGCTTCACCTTCAACATCAAAAATCCAATCAATTTCCGCACCAGCTCTTTCCTCAATAACACTATCGGAATCAATAAACTCCATACCTAAAATTTGAGCGAGCTGGCGACCAATAGTGCTTTTACCTGCCCCCATAGGCCCAACTAAAAAAATATTACGTTTTTCAGCCATTATTCTTTCTTCTTTTTAAATTTAATAAACATTTGATTTGTGAAATTAAAAGAAAAAACGACCGCTTGCGACTTACAAGCGGTCTGATTTCTTATAAAATTTGCAATAAAATCTATTTATTGACTAAGGAATATACAAATAATTCACAAATCGCCCAAAATAAAATTGGTGGTTATTATCGCAAGAAATGCCCCTATTTTTCAACTTTTAAGAGTAAATCCCACTATAAATTTATTGTAAACTAAAATAACTCACCACCTTTCAATACACCCGGAGGCGGTAAGCCCAAACGCAATGGTTGCGTTTCCGTAGTAGGTGCTTTTTCCGTATAAGCCCTCTCGATAATATATCTTTTCGTTGGCTCGGTTCCTTTAATAAAAAATTCTTTACGTCCATTGCCTAAAAAACCACTACTAGGATCAATATTTACCTCAATAATATTTTTCGGTAAAGGATCTTTTTTAACCGGTTTATCAGCCAAAGCCACTTTCATGTAACTTGTCCAGGCCGGCAAAGCAGTATTAGAACCCGAAGCATTTTTACCTAAATTTCTTTTATTATCATCAAAACCAACATACACCACTGTTGAAATATCTGCACCAAAACCGGCATACCAAGTAGCTTTAGCATTATTGGTGGTTCCTGTTTTCCCCCCCACATCAGCGCGCTTAATCGAATTTAGCATACGGTAGCTTGTGCCTCGCCAGCCATTTTCCGGCTCACCAGTAATTGCACTTGCTAAAGCACTACGCATTAAAAAGGCCAGTTCACTGCTAATAACATGTGGCGCATAACGAAGTCCTTTAACATGGTGAGATGACTCAGCCATTAAACTTGGAGCGCTCTTTTCACCATTATTCGTTTGCTGTAATTCCGGATCAATCTCAGCATTCTCCTCAGCTAAGTCTTCTTCTTTGGTTAAGGTTACCGGTGCGGTATTTACCTGTGTTTCATCATGAATTTTAACCGAGTCAAAATACTCCGGCTCAGGATAAATAACAGGGTTATCACAGCCAGAGCATGCCACTACAGGATTTGCTTGATATAACTCATAACCTTGAGCATCAATAATTCTGTCAATAATATATGGTTCAATTAAATAACCGCCATTCTCAAAAACAGCATAGGCACGAGCCATTTCAAGCGGAGTAAAAGAAGCAGCCCCTAGCGCTAAAGACTCCGTTGCCAGATATTGACTATGATTAAAGCCAAAACGTTGTAAATAGCCGGCAACATAATCAATACCCGCCATTTGCAATACACGAATCGCTACCATATTTTTTGATTTTCCTAATGCCACCCTTGCCCGTAATGGTCCACCATAAACACCATCAGCATTTTTAGGTCGCCACTCTTTCTGGCCTTTCTTTTTAATGACAATAGGAGAATCACTAATTGTGGTGGATAAGCTTAAACCTTTATTCATTGCAGCTGCATAAATAAATGGTTTAATTGCTGAACCAACTTGCACTAAAGATTGAGTTGCACGGTTAAAACGGCTTTGCTCAAAACTAAATCCACCAACAATCGCTTCAATTGCACCATTTTCGCTATTAATTGAAACTAATGCAGAATTAACTTCCGGAATCTGTCCCAGCACCCACTCTTTATTTTTATTTTGGCGTACCCAAATTTGCTCACCTGCTTTCAATCCTTTACTTGCAAATGAAGAATTTACACGCTTCAAACTATCGCTTTCACCATTAGCCAGCAAAATTGTATATTTTGATTTATCAACTTCAATCACTGCAGCCGGAGTAAAGGGTTCTGATTTTGGCAATTTACTTAGGTGATCGATAATCTTCTCTTCGTCCCAAGCTGAGTTACCTGTCCATAATTTTTCAGCCCCTCTCCAACCGTGACGGCGATCATAATCAATTAAATTCTCACGCAAAGCATCTTGTGCTGCTTTCTGGTCTGCAGAAATGACTGTCGCATACACTTTCAAGCCTTTGTTATATGCGATATTCTCGCCATAGCGCTTAACAATCTCTTGGCGTACCATTTCCGTTACATAGTCAGCTCTAAACTCTAAAGCTGCTCCGTAATAGCTTGCTACCACAGGTTCAGCTTTTGCTTTTTCATATTCTTCTTTAGATATATCCCCGGTCTCTAACATTCGTCCCAATACCACATTGCGACGATCTTCTGCTCGTTTAACCGAATAAAGCGGATTCATGGTAGAAGGCGCTTTCGGTAAACCGGCGATAATTGCAATTTCAGATAGCGTAAGCTCACTTAGCGTTTTATTAAAATAAGTTTTAGCTGCCGCTGCTACACCGTGAGAACGATAGCCTAAATAAATTTTATTAAGGTAAAGTTCTAAAATTTCATCCTTGGTTAAAACCTGTTCAATTTCAAGGGCTAAAATCGCCTCTTTAGCTTTACGTTCTAAGCTTCTTTCAGGCGTAAGAAAAAAGTTTTTTGCTAATTGCTGAGTAATAGTACTTGCACCTTGGGTATCCCCTTGGCTGGTACGCCATAATGCACGCATAATGCCTTTAGGATCGATCCCCTTATGCTCATAAAAACGAGCATCCTCTGTTGCAAGAATGGCTTTACGCAACATTGGCGGAACATCCTCCAATTTCACAGGAATACGACGCTCTTCACCTACCTCACCTATCAATTTACCATCTAAAGTAAAAATCTGCATAGGCTGTTGTAGCTCAACATTCTTTAACGTTGCCACATCCGGCAAATCTGATTTGATGTGCATATACAACAAACCAGCGATTACCCCACCTAAAATGAAGAGCGAAAGTAAAGTACTAAATATTATTTTTGCGATCCGCATCGAAAAAATCTCTTTTGGTTAATGACTAAAAGTAAATATAAAGCCAATATTAAAGCTCTAAGTATAAGCGAAAAACGCTAACTTTGCCCTAATTAATTACAAATATTTACTTATTAAATCAATTATGAAATTACTACAGAAAGTCCCAAAATACTGCTTGCAACCCTATGTTTTAGGGCTAAGTGAAGATGAGCATTACTATTGCTTAGTCAAAAAAGAAACCGAAAAATTCACTGTTTTCTGGCAAAAAAAGCCCTTTGACTTAGCTTACTTTATTCAAATGAATACAAGCGAAAAACTCAATCAACACAGAGAAAAATTGAACCTAATCCGCCCTGTTTCGCACACCTATATTTGGCGAAAAACTGTTTTTCTGCCAAAAACTTTAAATGCAATTCAATTACACCAGCACATTATTCAAATTTTGAAAAATGAGCAACCACTTGCTATTGAAACATTAAATTTTGATTATCAACAATTCTCACTCAGTAATAACAATCTTAATAAAATTGTTATCTATGCATTACGTAAAAGCTATGCAGATAATCTCACTCAAATACCTTGCGTATTAGATTGTGAACTACATTGTTATATCAGAGCAATTTCTTACTTTAAAAATCTAACAGACAAAACTGAATTTCCACCGTTTTGTTTCCAACAAAAAACCGTGCAATTCACTGAAGCCGATATCCGCTTTCTCCCAATAGCACCGGAGAACAGTATCAGAATCGAAGATATTGAAATTTCAGAATCGGAAATAAATAGCATACAAAACAAGCATCTCTATCTGCTGGCTGTAGGAGCAAGTTTATGGAATGGCAAGGTATTGATTTAGCCGGAAACGCACAAAGTAAATGGATATTTACAACATACTATCTGATTAAAAAGATGGCATTGGTGTTATTTTTTCTTATTGGAATAGCTCTATTTCTCATTTTTTATCATTTGCAAAAAAAGCAAGAAATTTACCCGCTTGTAGAGCAATTAAATCAATTACAAACAGAAAGTCACGCTTTAGAAAATAAAATTGCAAATTTACAGAGCCATAATCAAATCTCACTGCCTGTTAGTACAAAAAAAGAGATAGAAAAATTCATAACATTGATTATGCAATTTCCGCTGAAAAAAGGCGGAATCAATACTATTCAACTTTATCATGACAACCGGCTTTATTTAAAAATCAGTGGAAAGATAAGCTCACAAGAAGATTTTCAGGCACTTGATAAATACCTCAAAGAACAACAATTTTTTGAGTTAAAAACGGATCATATTAGTGTTAACAGTAAAAATGAAACTGAATTTATTTTCACCCTTAAATATCAAGGATAAAAAATGGAATTCATCAAGAAAAAACTAATTTATTTATATCTCAATCCACATAAAAACGGATTTATTTTTCTCTCTACCATTATTCATAAAAAGCATATTATATTGATAATATTAACACTTATTTTTCTTACTTACCCAATAATTAACTTGGTAAAAATACACTTCTTGGAAATGGAAACAAAGCAAGAGATAATTAATCAAACCAAAGTTCTTGAACATCAACAAGCAATATATAACACTTTGCTAGAAAAGGAGAAAACACTAAACAATAAAAGCTTTAATTTAACAAATATTAACGAAAACATACAGCAAATTGCTCAGAAAAATCGGCTTCAGATTTATAATCTGCAATGGAATTTAGAAAAAGGAAAAAGTATTGAACTGCAAGTAGTTCATCATAGTTCATCCATTTTTAATTTTATTCAAGAACTCAATCAGATTCCTTATTTAAAATTCAATATGATTTCTCTAACTAAATCTACTCAGGAAAGAAAGCTGGAACTCAATACTATTCTAGTACCTAGTACTAATAAGGAAGAATATGAATAAATATTTCTTATCTATTTTATTACTTTGCTGCAATGCAGTGGCAGATCCTTTTTTTGGCACAACTAACACTACAGAAAATACTCAATTAATAGAGGTAGAAAATGATATTGCAAAAAATAATGAAAATTTAACCGCTTGCAAACCCTCCAAAAATCTATTTTCTATTAATTTACCTACTGAATTTGAAAAACTAAAACTAGTTGGTTTAATAAAAATAGATAACAGTTTTAGAGCATTATTTATTGATGAAAAAGATCAACTTTTTGACTTCAGGGAAAATGAATTAATCAACAATCATCAAATTGAGATAAAAACTATTACACTTAAATCGATTACTTATATTGATTGGAAATTGACTCAACATTGTAATACGCCTTATGAAGTCACCTTAAAATTATAGAGGTTTATATGTCTAAAATTCTCTCATTATTATTGCTTACCCCTTCTCTTGTCTTAGCAAATACATTATCTATTTCATTAAAAAATGCCCCAACACCTGCAATATTGACTTATTTAGCAGAAGAAACCGATAAAAATATTGTATTGGAAGATAATATAGACACTAAAACCACCTTACGTTTAGACAATAAATCTATTGATGAAATATTAAAAACAATAAGTAAAATCAATAAGTTATCATTAAAGCAAGAAAACGACATTGCTTATATTAATAAACAAGAAAATAAGTTAGAAAGTATGCCACCAATCGCTCATTTGCAAAATAATGGGCAAATTCACCCGCTTGCTCCCCCAAAACTTATCACGAAAACGATCAAACTCTATTATGCTAAAGCTTCTGAAATCATAGACTCTTTAACTAAAGGCAGTGGTACATTTCTATCGGAAAACGGCTATATTCATTTTGACGAAAGAAGTAATAGTTTGATTATTAAAGACAGCGAAAAGTCGTTACGAAATATAGAAAAATTAGTAAAAAAACTCGATCATCCAACTGAGCAAATTGCTATAGAGGCCAGAATTGTAACGATTAGCAGCGAGCATCTACAAGAGCTTGGTGTACGCTGGGGTATGTTTTCCTCAAGTCCGGAGCATTATAAATTTGGCGGAAAGCTGGAAGGCAATGGTTTGAACAATATGGCTAACAATTTAAATGTCAATTTCCCAGTAGCAAATGGTGCTTCTGCAGTATTACAAATTGCCTCCATTAATAGCCGTGTACTAGATTTGGAGCTTTCTGCACTTGAGCAAGAAAACAGTGTAGAAATTATTGCAAGCCCACGCCTACTCACTACCAATAAAAAAGCCGCCAGCATTAAGCAAGGTACGGAAATCCCTTATGTAATGTATAACACAAAATCAGAAGCAACTGATGTTGAATTTAAAGAAGCCGTATTAGGACTGGAAGTTACCCCTCACCTTTCCACACAAAATCAGATTTTACTGGATCTGGTTGTAACTCAAAATTCTCCTAATTCGCAATCCGGTAGCAGTGGTTTAATTACCATAGATAAACAAGAATTGAATACACAAGTCTTTGCCAAACACGGAGAAACCATTGTTTTAGGTGGTATTTTCCAACATTTAACCCAAAAAGGAGAAGATAAAGTACCAATTTTAGGCTCAATTCCCTTTATTAAGCGGCTGTTTAGTCAAACACGAGATAAAATCAGTAAACGTGAATTAGTCATTTTCGTTACCCCTTATATTTTACAATCTAGTGAGAAAATCAGTACCATCTCAAAATTAAAATAGCATAAATTTAAGCAAAAAGAGGGGAATTGTGATAGAATCAGCCGTCATTTTTTGCTGTTAGAAATTAAGAGGTATTATGAAAGTTTCTCCCCGTCGCCGTGCAAGAGAATGTGCAGTGCAAGCGATTTATTCTTGGTACATTTCTCACAATACAGTTGAAGAGGTCGAATTAGCCTTTGTTACCGATCAAGATATGAATGGCGTTGATATGCCTTACTTCCGTAAGCTTTTCCGTGGTGTAGTTAATAATGTTGAAGCCATTGATGAAGCATTACGTCCTTATTTAGATCGTAATGAAGCCGATATCGACCCGATTGAACGTTCTATTTTGCGTTTATCTGGCTATGAATTAAAATTTGAGCATGATGTACCTTTCCGTGTAGTCATTAATGAAGGTATTGAGGTTGCAAAAGTATTTGGTTCCGATGATAGCCACAAATACATTAACGGTATTTTAGACAAATTAGCCCCAGCATTAGGTAAGAAATAGCCACTTCCCCAATTTTGTTACAAAATTGGGGATTTTGATAATAAATAATCTTAAGGAAATTTTATGGGTGAATTTGATATTATTGAACGCTACTTTAATGCCTCTCAACGTCCACCTCGCAAAGATGTATTACTTTCTATCGGTGATGACTGTGCAGTAACCTCCCTTAAGCCTAACCAACAGCTTGCGATTACAACAGATACGCTTGTCTGTGGCACACATTTTTTGCCGACTATTTCACCAGCTGATCTCGCTTATAAGAGTGTCGCAAGCAATTTAAGTGACCTTGCTGCAATGGGGGCTGAACCGGCATGGTTCTCTTTAGCACTCACATTGCCGGAAATTAATCACGAATGGCTGGCGGAATTTAGCACACATTTCTTTGAGATTCTGGACCATTATAACGTCGATTTAATTGGAGGAGATACCACACAAGGACATCTCTCACTCACTATTACAGCTCAAGGGATTGTGCCACAAGATAGAGGCCTATTTCGCCATAATGCAAAAGTAGGTGATTGGATCTATGTCTCAGGCACACTAGGAGATAGCGCAGGCGGCTTGCAATTACTCCTTAATCAGACCGAAGAAACACCGACTTGGAGTGCTGAGGAAAGCTACTTAATCCAACGCCATTTACGCCCAGTACCACGCGTGTTACTTGGCTTAACTATTGCCCCTATCGCAAATGCCGCCATTGATATTTCAGATGGTCTTTTATCTGATTTAAGCCATATTCTCAAACGCAGCGAATGTGGTGCGGTAGTAAATCTGGAAGATCTCCCACTTTCAGAAGAATTACTCAAGTGTTACTCTCGTTCAGAGGCGGAGCATTTTGCATTAACTGGTGGGGAAGATTACGAACTTTGCTTTACCGTACCCAATGACAATAAACAAAAATTAGAAAAAGAATTAACGAATATCGGGGTAAATTATACTTGCATAGGGCAAATTCGTTCTGCAAAAGAAGGGTTAACTTTATTACGTCATAATGAGCCTTACTCGCTACCTAGCTATATCGGCTATGATCACTTCAAAAAATAAACTGTATGAAACCTATCAATCTTAAAAATCCAATCCATTTTTTTGCATTCGGATTTGGCTCAGGCTTATTAAAACCCGCCCCCGGCACTTGGGGGACGGTTGCAGGCTTAATTGTAGCAATTATATTATGGTACCTAACCAAATCTCCGCTATTTTTTGTTCTACTGACTCTTATCTCATTTATTTTTGGGTGCTATATTTGCACTCAAACCAGCCAAGATCTAGGTATCCATGATGACGGTAGAATTGTTTGGGACGAAATTGTCGCCATTTTTCTAATGTTTAGCTGCCTACCGGAATATAACTTGCTCGGTTACTTTTTTACCTTCATTAGTTTTCGATTTTTCGATATTGTAAAGCCTTACCCTATCCGCTATTTTGATGAAAAACTCGAAAGCGGCTTAGGTATTATGTTTGACGATATTCTCGCGGCTATTTACGCCCTCATTTCACTGCATATTTTGTACTGTTTTATTTAAGGATTTTATGCTTACTATTTTATTTATCCATCTCACAGGGCTTGTCAGCCCCGGTCCCGATTTTTTCTATGTAGTCAGGCAGTCCGCCAGCCATTCGATTAAAAGCGGTATTTTAGCCGCAACCGGTATCTCGTTAGGTATTGTTTTTTGGGCAGGATTCGCTATTTTGGGCTTAGCATGGTTAAGTAACAGCATTGGCATCCTCTTTCAATACTGTATTATGGTATTAGGAGGCTGTTATCTTACCTATATCGGCTTAAAAATGGTACGAGTGCGGGAAAATATCACCTTCGTTGAAGATAAATCTAACCTCACACCGTTAAACAGTTGCACAGAAATTAAAAAAGGTTTACTAATCAATATTTTTAATGCCAAAGCCGGTGTTTATTTCACCAGTGTAGTATCTGCTTATTTAGGTAAATTTAGCCAAACCTCACAAATGTTTGAGTTGCTGTTTTTATTTGTTTTCACTACTTTTCTCTATTTTGCACTTATCGCCCTACTATTTTCACGCAAGCCGATAAGACAAGTTTACGCCAAATACAGCCGCTATATTGATAATGTGTCAGGTATCATCTTTATTTTATTTGGTTTAATGCTGATTTATGAAGGTATTACCCACCTAATACATTAGATCAAGCGGTTAAATTTTTACGAAAATTTGCGAAAGCAAAACAGAATTAAATAGTGTTATTTTATACAGTTTCTGCTATGCTATCGCAAATTTCATTCTTGGACAAAAAAATGATCGGACGATTACACGGCAACATTATTGAAAAACAACCACCGGAAATCTTACTTGACGTACAAGGGGTTGGCTATGAATTATTACTCCCCATGACAAGCTTTTACAGCTTACCAGCAGTTGGTGAGGAAACCAGCCTGTTCACTCATTTAGTAGTACGTGAAGATGCTCACTTATTATTTGGCTTTGCTCAAAAACAAGACCGAACCTTATTCCGTGAGCTGATTAAAACTAACGGTGTTGGCCCTAAACTCGCACTTGCTATTCTCTCTGCAATGTCTGTTTCTCAATTTGCCACCGCCATTGAAAATGAAGAACTGGCGAAACTCACTAAAATTCCGGGTATTGGACGAAAAACAGCTGAACGCTTATTAGTTGAATTAAAAGGCAAATTCAAAGGCATGGCACAAACAGATTTCTTTGTGGAAACATCTCACGATCAAATTGTTGCAACGCATGTACCCGATCCGGCAAATGAGGCCCTTGATGCCTTAATTGCTTTAGGTTACAAACCGGCTGACGCAGAAAAAATGATTAAGAAAGTAAACAAAGCCGGCGCAAGTAGCGAGCAGTTAATTCGTGAAGCGTTAAAAAATTCGTTATAAGTAAGTATTTATGATTGAAGCAGATAGAATCATTAGTGCCTCACCGAAGCGTGAGGAAGAAGTAATAGACAGAGCCATCCGCCCAAAATTACTCACTGACTATGTCGGCCAGCCTTCAGTACGTGATCAAATGGAAATCTTTATTAAAGCCGCAAAACTGCGAGAAGAAGCCCTCGATCATCTTTTGATTTTCGGCCCACCGGGTTTAGGTAAAACCACCCTTGCTAATATTGTTGCCAATGAAATGGGGGTGAATATCCGCACTACTTCTGGACCTGTGTTGGAAAAAGCAGGTGATCTAGCAGCAATGCTGACAAATCTGGAACCTTACGATGTGCTGTTTATTGATGAGATCCATCGTCTTTCGCCGGCAATTGAAGAAGTGCTTTATCCGGCAATGGAAGATTATCAACTTGATATTATGATAGGCGAAGGTCCGGCTGCACGTTCTATCAAGCTAGATTTACCGCCTTTTACCCTCATTGGAGCAACTACTCGCGCCGGTTCTCTTACCTCTCCGTTACGGGATCGTTTCGGCATTGTACAGAGGTTAGAATTCTACTCGGTGGACGATCTGACTTCTATCGTTAAACGCAGTGCCGACTGCTTGAATTTAAATTTATCACCAGACGGAGCTTATGAGGTCGCTCGTCGCTCTCGTGGCACGCCCCGCATTGCCAACCGCCTGCTTCGCCGAGTGCGAGACTATGCCGATGTTCGCAATAACGGAATCATTACTTCAGAGATTGCCAAACAAGCACTTACCATGCTAGATGTTGATTCTGAAGGCTTTGACTTTATGGATATCAAACTGTTACAAGCTATTGTCGAACGCTTTGACGGTGGTCCGGTGGGGGTGGATAACCTTGCTGCAGCCATTGGTGAAGAACGAGATACCATTGAAGATGTGCTGGAACCTTATCTGATTCAACAAGGCTTTCTGCAACGCACTCCAAGAGGGCGAATTGCCACCAACCGTACCTATGCTCATTTAGGCATTACCAAAATTGACTAATGCACAAGCGGTCATTTTCTCTTGAAAATTTGCCAATATCTGCAAAAAA
Source organism: Mannheimia granulomatis (assembly GCF_011455695.1). Classification (NCBI taxonomy): domain Bacteria; kingdom Pseudomonadati; phylum Pseudomonadota; class Gammaproteobacteria; order Pasteurellales; family Pasteurellaceae; genus Mannheimia; species Mannheimia granulomatis. The sequence continues at coordinate 1,407,014 of NZ_CP015030.1, forward strand.
TCTTGTGAAAATGACCGCTTGTTTTGCTTCATCTCAGCTTTTATTTTACCGCTTCCCACCACTTTTCTTTTGGTAACGGCTCGAAAATATTAAATATTTCACCGATTTTAGGGGTAGCTACATCAATATTGTGCTGACTAACTGCTGCTAGAAAACGCTCAATAGGATCCGCCCAATGGTGTTCGGACAAATTAAATTTCGCCCAATGAATTGGCATAGCTTTGGTACTTTTCACATCAAGCAAGGCTTGAACAGCTTGTTCGGGAAATTCGTGAATCTGATCCCATTTCGAATTATAAGCCCCATTTTCAATCATCACAAAATCAAAGGGGCCATAACCCGCAATGCGTTCGCGATAATGTTTGCCGTATCCACTATCGGCGCTAAAATAAAGTGATAAATCCGGAGATTTAACTACAAATCCGCCCCATAAAGTTGAATTTTGATCCGTAATGGAACGACCGCTGAAATGGCGAGCCGGTACTAAGGTTACCTTCACATCTCCCACATCAGCCGATTCATCCCAATCCAGCTCGGTAATTTTATCGCTTGCTATTCCCCAACGTTGTAAATGTCCTTTTACTCCAAGCGGCACAATAAATTGCTTAGTTTTGCTATCTAGCTGTCTAATGGCTTGATAATCTAAATGATCGTAATGGTCGTGTGAAATCAGCACTACATCAAGTCTCGGCATATCTTCAATCTGCGGTGGATGTTCCATAGCAAAGGGCCTCACCATAAAAGACACAGGTGAAGCGGAATAAAACAGCGGATCGGTCAGGAAAAACTTACCGTCAGTTTGGAATAACACACTCGAATGCCCCAACCACGCCATACTGCCGTTTTTAAACTGCCCAAGGGCTAGCGGCACAGTTGGTAGAGGTTTAGCGGGGTATCGCTCTTTAGGCGGAGTAATTTTATGCCACAGCCAATCTTTCCAAGAAATAGGTTCATTTCCTGTCTGAATGAAGGTTTCCTCCAAATTGACAAAACCCCTATCACCATAATTACGCGAAGTCTTTATTTTTGCTAAGCTTTCCGCATCAGGTTTACCACCGAAAACGGGGTGAAAAGTTACCACAGAAAAGCCCAAAATAGCTAATGTGATAGCAATGTAAACCAGCCATTTAAATAATGAAAAAATCATAAATCTCTTTGCTTTCTAAGTAAATTTGCAAAACTTTCTTAAAATATAACCGCTTGTAAAGCTGTTATACACTCGGGTGGTTTGATTTTAGCAGAAAGTTACTCGCTACGCTCAAACTGGCTGCAAATAGCCTGTTTTTATGCTTAACGTAGGCTGCTGTGCAAAAATTTAGTAAAAAATAACCGCTTGCAACCTAGCATCTTGAACTTAAACAATCTCCCGCTCTTACCCTATTTACAAAACTTTTAATTTACGCTATTAATTAAATATTCTATAACTACAAAGAGTAATGCTATGTTGAAATTTATTTTTAAACGTCTTCTTGAGGCAATTCCAACCCTGTTTATTCTGATTACTTTTTCATTTTTTCTAATGCGGCTTGCCCCCGGTAGCCCTTTCACAACCGAAAAAGCTTACCCACCGGAAGTCATGGCAAATATTGAAGCCAAATATCATCTTAACGAACCGCTTTATAAACAATATTTCATCTATATGGAAAATCTGTCTAAAGGTGATTTCGGCCCTTCATTTAAATATAAAGATCAATCTGTGAACAATCTAATTGCTTCTGCTTTTCCGGTATCTTTAAAACTTGGCATTATCTCTTTTATTTTTGCAGTAACCATCGGCTTAACTGCCGGCACTATTGCTGCACTTAAACAAAACAGTAGGTGGGACTATTTGGTCATGGGCTTTTCAATGACAGGCATTATTATGCCGAGCTTCGTATTTGCTCCTCTACTTGTATTGTTTTTCGCGATTTATCTTAAATGGCTGCCTGCCGGTGGTTGGAACGGAGGGCAGCTTTATTATATGGTGTTGCCTGTGCTTTCTTTAACCATCAGCTATGTTGCAGGCATTGCCCGTATTACCCGAGGTTCAATGATTGAGGTGCTTCACTCGAATTTTATCCGCACGGCTAAAGCTAAAGGATTACCTATGAGTAAAATTATTTTCAAACACGCCTTACGCCCTGCCCTACTGCCTGTGATTACCTATTTAGGTCCGGCTTTTGTCGGCATTATTACCGGCTCAATGGTCATTGAAAGCGTCTTCGGCTTACCGGGCATCGGTCAGCTCTTTGTAAACGGTGCGTTAAACCGTGATTATTCACTGGTGCTGAGCTTGACGATTTTAGTCGGCACCTTAACTATTTTATTTAATGCGATTGTCGATATTTTATACGCGGTAATCGATCCGAAAATTCGTTATTCTTAATTTAAGGAGTGGGAGCGGAAAATGCAAAATTCTAATAAAAATCAACCGCTTGTTGATGTTACTGCCACGCTAGAAGGCAGAAGTTTATGGCAAGATGCACGCCGTCGTTTTTTTCGTAATAAAGCGGCTGTAGCAAGCCTCATTATTTTATGCTGTGTCTTACTTTTTATTACCTTTGCCCCCATACTAATGCCGTTTAGCTATGAAGATACTGACTGGAATATGATGGGAGCTGCCCCCAATTGGGCTTCACAGCACTATTTTGGCACAGATTCCTCAGGACGTGATTTATTAGTGCGAGTTGCTATAGGTGGACGTATTTCGTTAATGGTGGGGATTGCAGGAGCCTTAATTGCAGTTATTATCGGTACAATTTATGGTGCGATTTCCGGTTATTTAGGCGGCAAAGTTGACATGGTAATGATGCGCTTTTTAGAAATATTAGGCTCATTCCCGTTTATGTTCTTTGTGATTTTGCTGGTAACTTTCTTCGGACAAAATATTTTCTTGATCTTTATCGCAATCGGCATGGTCGCTTGGCTTAACCTTGCCCGAATTGTTCGAGGACAAACCCTTGCATTAAAAAATAAAGAGTTTGTTGAAGCAGCGATTGTCTGTGGTGTCTCACGCCGCCAAATTATCTGGCGACACATCGTGCCAAATGTATTAGGTTTAGTAGTTGTTTACGCCTCACTTGAGGTGCCAGCTTTAATTCTGTTTGAATCCTTTTTAAGCTTCTTAGGTTTAGGTACACAAGAGCCAATGAGTAGCTGGGGCGCATTGCTAAGTGATGGTGCAGCACAAATGGAAACCTACCCATGGCTGCTTGCCTTTCCTGCTTTTTTCTTATGCTTAACGTTATTTTGCTTTAACTTTATTGGTGATGGTTTGCGTGATGCACTCGATCCAAAAGATAAATAGAGGTTTAGAATGAAATTATTAGAAGTAAATAATCTTGATGTCTATTTAAAAACGGACGAAGAATTAGTTCACGCAGTACGTAATGTCTCTTTTGCGATTGAAAAAGGGCAAACCTTGGCGATAGTTGGCGAATCCGGTTCGGGGAAATCCGTGACCTCAATGGCAATTATGCAGCTTTTACCGAAAAATATTGTGAAGTTTGGCGACAAATCAAGCATTGTATTTGAAGAACAAAATCTGCTCACTCTTTCGGAAAAAGCAATGCAAGCAATCCGTGGTGACCGTATTGGAATGATTTTCCAAGAACCGATGACCTCTCTCAACCCTTATATGCCAATCGGTGAACAAGTTGCCGAGGCAATTTTAACCCATAATGAGAAGCTGACTAAAGCTGAAGCTCAAAAGTTAGTGTTGGAAACCTTACAAAAGGTAAAAATTCCCGATGCTGAGAAAAAAATGATGTGTTATCCACACGAATTTTCCGGTGGCCAACTCCAACGCATTATGATTGCCATGGCAATTATCAATAAGCCCGACTTACTCATTGCCGATGAACCAACTACTGCTTTAGACGTAACCACACAAGCGGAAATTTTGGACTTAATGCACGACTTACAAAGTGAAATGGGCATGGCGATTATCCTCATTTCCCACGATTTACGCCTTGTGCATAAATACAGCGATTTTGTTTGCGTTATGCAAAACGGCGAAATTATCGAACGTGGTGAAACAGAAAAGGTATTTACACAACCAAAGCACCCTTACACTATTGAGTTATTAACGCCAATTCCGAATAACTTAAAGGGTGAGTTGCCGACAGATACGCCAACGCTAATCAAGGCTGACAATATTGAGGTGGACTATATTTTAAAACGCTCACTTTTCGGCAAACCGAAAAAAGTATTTAATGCGTTAAAAGAGATTTCACTAGAACTTAAAACAGGCGAAACGTTAGGTATTGTAGGTGAATCCGGCTCAGGTAAATCAACCCTTGGGCGTGCAATTATGCAAATTTTGGACTACCGAGGCAATCTCACCTTTGCCGATAAAACCATCAACAAACTTGGCAAAGCCGAATACCAAGCTTTGAAAAAAGATATGCAAATGGTATTCCAAGATCCATTTAACTCACTTTCACCACGCTTGACAGTGGGCGAAATTATCACCGAAGGCTTAACCGTGCATTATCCGCAAATGAGCAAAGCAGAACGACGTGAAAAAGCGATGAAGATTTTGGAAGAGGTCAACCTGAATCCTGCTATGATAAACCGCTACCCACACGAATTTTCCGGCGGACAACGTCAACGTATTGCCATTGCCAGAGCCATTATTTTAGAGCCAAAATTTGTGTTGCTGGACGAACCAACCTCAGCCCTTGACCGTTCAACACAAATTACCGTGATTGAACTGCTCAACCGCTTACAGAAAAAATATGGCTTAAGCTATATTTTCATCAGCCACGACCTTGCCGTAATTCGCGCATTAAGCGACCGAGTGATTGTAATGAGCCAAGGCGAAATCGTCGAAAGTGGCAATGTGAAGCAAATTTTCGACAACCCGCAACAAGACTACACCAATCGGTTAATTGCAGCCTCTAATCTATAAAAACAAAACCTTACCGAAGCCAAAACGGTAAGGTTTTTCTTTATGATTACAAGCGGTAATATTTTCTAAATTTTTTGCAAATCACTAATTTTCTATACTAAGCCCGCTAAGCTCTCCACCTACAACGCCTTCTTTTTCGATAGAGCTGATAGCATACGCCAAGTTAAGGTAGGTTTCTGCCCAAGTGGTATGGGAGAGGAATAGAAGGAAGAGAAATAGGCGTTTCATTTTTTAATTTTTTGAGCATAATTATGCTCACGCAAGCGGTTGATGCATATGAATTTTGCAAAGTCTTGAGTTATTTTATAGCCCAATCAAAATATCTAGCTAAAGTGAGGTAATGATGAATTCATTGAATAATATTAGAGATGAGAAAATTATTTTTAAAGATCTAGAGGAACTATGTCAACAACCTGGTTATGCTCATGTAATCGCATATTTTTGTTATAGAGACAATACTATTCAATCTGCTCAAGATAATGTTACTAGAGAAGAAATGTTAGGACAATATGAGCCAAATCGTTTATTAAGAACGGAGATTTCATTATTAATTGGATTAATGTGTAAGGAAAAAATTTCACTAGAAATTCCTATACCTCCAAAATTTGAAGCGCTTATCAATAAAACCGAGGAATTACTCAAAGAATTACACTTATCTATCACATATGCAGATAGAAATAAATTAAATTCCCTTGAAAAATTAAAGTCATTCTTAAAATCAGGTAAGATGTTAAGAGAGGTTATTTTTTATGGTGGTGAGTCTGCATATAGCTTTCAATATAGAGACTTTTCTAAAATTAAATATAGCTATGATAATAATTGGTTTTTAGAAAATAAAAGATATTCAGTAGATCAGTTACATCAAGTAATTATAGCTCTAGAGAAAATTGCTCCAGAAAAACTTAGTAATACTATACAATCGTTACAATTTAAACATCCTTATTTATGGACTATATTAGATGGTTATACATTCTCTATAAAAGAAATTTCAATTAACACTGGAATAGATGAGGAAATAGTTGAGGATATCATTAAATCTTTTAGTCTATCAAATGATGAAGACATGTCATTATTTAATAGCTTTGGAGCGTTTAACCCTACTAATGCCTACCCTATTCTATTATTAGAAAATGGAAAATTTATATTATTTCAACACTATAGTTTGACTGAAGCTGTTTATGAAACACCATTCTTTTGGTTTAACAAGGATAAAAATTATCAAAATATAGCAATGGAACATAGGGGGCAATTCACCGAATATTTTTCTTATGAGCGTCTAAAATCTGTTTTTGGAAATAATAATGTATTCAAAAATGTAGAAATACAAGATACAAATAGTAATAAATTAGGTGAAATTGATGTACTTGTTACTTTTGGTAATAGAGCAATTATTTTACAAGCTAAGGCTAAAAAACTTACTATACTCGCTCGTCAGGGAAATGATGATGCACTGCAAGATGATTTTCAGAAGGCTATACAATTATCATACGATCAAGCAGTAGAATGTGGAATTTTCCTATTAGACTCTAAAACAAGATTAATTCTTCCAACAGGAAATGAATTAAAAATTAATCGAGATTTTTCAGAAATTTATCCATTTTCTGTTGTTTCAGATCACTATCCTGCTTTAGCAACTCAAGCTAGAAATTTTTTAAACCAGACAGTTCATAATATTATTAAACCTGCATTTGTTATTGATATATTTGCTTTAGATGTTATTTGTGAAATGTTATGTACACCTTTATACTTCTTAAGCTATATTCACCGCAGAGCAATGTATACTGATAAATTCCTAGCCAATCATGAACTTACTATACTCTCATATCATTTAAAACAAAATTTATACCTGCAAGATAATTTTACTCTTATGCATTTAGGCGACGATTTAGGAGTAGATCTTGATTTAGCTATGGAATCTAGGAGAAATGGACTCTCTAACCAATATGATGTTGATGGAATACTGACTAAATATAAAGGGACTTTTTTCGAAAAATTAATTAAAGATATTGAGAGAAATTCTGACTCTAATTTAATTGATTTAGGGTTAGAGTTATTGATGGTAAATGAAGATACGGTAAAAACATTAAACGAAAGTTTTGATATTATCCATCGTAAAAGTATAAGTGATAGAAAAGAACATAATCTTGTTTTAACATTTGATGAAAATCATTCTATTGGACTTGTTATTCATTGTACTAACTCACCAAATGATATTGCAATACAATCTCTAGATAATCATTGTGAAATACGTAAGTATAAGTACAAAGCAGATCGTTGGTTTGGGATTGCTGTAGATATTAATAAGGCTGATCTAAGATTCGGAATTAATAAGACATATAAGTGGGAACAGTCTGATGAAATGGATAAAATATGTGGTATTTTTCCATTCTCTAAAAAAGCTATTTCCTCTTCTCATATATCAGGGTATAAAAATAAAATAGGACGCAATGATATGTGCCCATGTGGTAGTGGTAAAAAATATAAAAAATGTTGTATTGGCTTATAATCTATTTATGATTCCTGCTCTAATAACATTTTTTACTAGCGGTCAAATTCCTCCAAAACTTTGCAAATCCCCACCGCACTTTGACCGCTTGCTCCCTCCCCTTGACCCAAATCAAACTTCCCCTGATATGTGGAAAACCACAATACCCACTTAATCTGCTCGTTTCTACAATATCCTTTTTTGATTTTTTATCACTTCCCGAAAGGCTTGCAAAAACAGAAAGTCAAAATGGCAATGGCGTGGCACGGCGAGCAGAATAAGCATTATCTTTGGGATAAAATCCAACTTCGACATATTTTCCATACCGCAAAGTTAGCTGGGTTATCAAAGCAGACCGTGGAAGAGATTTTGCAGGAGATTGTTGCTGCTTCATCACAATTAAATCGCATTCCACACAACATTTGCCTGAACAGATTGTTGAACCGATTTTGAGTGGGGTGGAGAGGAAGTTGGGAGTGGTGAATGGATAAAAGAACAAGAGGTCGGTTCTGCGAGAAAATTTGCAAAGTTTTTGGGGAAAGTGACCGCTTGTGGTTGATAGCATCCATCTCTGACGGGGACGTAGAGTTTATAAAGCACTCGTCAGAGACTAGTGTCATCGGAGAAAATATCAAATATGGGTATTTACCATGCCCATGGATTATTATTAGTAATTTTTTCTTTGAAAAGATCTATTGTTTCTATAATCATTCTAGATTTAAGAACAACGCCTAAATCTATCATTTCTTGATTTGATACAATAGGTACTAAAGCAGTAGGAATTTCTCTAGCTTCAACACTGTTCATTTGTGTCCTAAAATATACTGCACTAACTATACCTAAGAAATAAAACCTACTTCCGATAACTGCACCACCATTTTTATCAGCGTACACACCATTGTCCATCAGAAATAATGGGCTCCCACTAGAACCTCCGAATACCGAAGCGTCAATTAAGAAAATAGGTTTCTTCTCAAAATCAATTTGTAATGGTGATGCAGTTGTTCCTTTTCTTAATATTGGTAGATGATGAACTGAATCCCACATACCATTTGGGTAGCCAACAAATGTTATATTTTCAACTACATCTAAAGAGTTTAAGTGCTCTTGTTCAGGAATAGTTTCTCTAGAAATAGCTTTAAAGAACAAAGTTTGATTAAAATCTTTCTTTACATTTTCAATAATTGGTAAAAATGGGCATATTGCAATATCAATATCATTGTCTGGATGGTAAAACCAAATTGAGCTCCAATCTGGAATTTCTAAATAGAACCCTTTGTCTAATGGAGCTTCTTCTCCTTTATCATTATCATCAATGATATGAAAAAGAATTTTCCCTCTTTGGGTATTTTCAACGACATGTCTATTAGTTACTAAAAATAGGGCTGTTTTTTCAGGATTAGATGAATAATCAAAAATAAATCCTGTACCAGAACCGTAACCCGCCTCACTAAAAGTTTCAATTTTTACTGTGGTAAAATATAACTGTGATGCAATTGTATCTAATTTCATAAATATCTCCTATCTAAATTCCTGTTTCAGTTGCCTGCGACTTCACATCCTGTTTCATCGCCACACTTAACCATTTCTTAGCCGTAACCTCGTCCCAACCCTTACGTTTCGCATAATCCAACACTTGGTCTTCGTCAATTTTGCCGAGTGTGAAATACTGGCTTGCCGGGTGGGTGAAGTACCAGCCGCAGACGCTTGCTGCGGGGAACATGGCGTAGCTTTCGGTCAGTTTCATTCCGATGCGTTGTTCCACTTCGAGTAAGTCCCAAATCAGTTGTTTTTCGGTGTGCTCCGGGCAGCTTGGGTAGCCCGGCGCAGGGCGGATGCCGATGTATTCTTCACGGATTAAGCGTCCGTTGTCTTCGTCTTCCACGGTGTAGCCCCAGACTTTGGTGCGGAGCTCAAAATGCAGGTATTCCGCCATCGCTTCGGCTAAACGGTCGCCGACCGCTTGAAGCAGAATGGCGTTGTAGTCGTCGCCTGCGGCTTTGTAGCCTTCCACCAAGTCGTATTCTTCAATGCCGGCACAGACGGCGAACATGCCGAACCAGTCTTGTTGCTCGCTTTCACGGTCGGCGATAAAGTCGCTCAGGCAGAGGTTGTACGGGCTTTTGCTGTTTTTGCCTCGCTCCGATTGCTGGCGGAGGTGGTAGGATTTGCCGATACAAGCGGTGCGTTCTTCGTTTAAAATTGCAATATCATCACCTTCTCGCACGGCAGGGAAAATGCCCATAATGCCACTCGGAGTCAGCTTGCCGTTTTGTTCCAATTCGTCCAGCACCCGTTGGGCATCGTTATAGACTCGGCGAGCCTCTTCGCCGCCTTCGGGGTAGTCAAACGCATCAGGGTAGCCGCCCATCAAGCCCCAGAGCATAAAGAACGGCGACCAGTCGATAAATTTCCGCAGGGTGGCAATCGGCACGTTTTTGTATTCGATAATGCCGGTCTGTTTCGGCTGTGGCACTTGGTAATCCGCCCATTCACCGCTGAATGCGTCAAACCGGTTAGCACGGGCTTCTTCAATGGAAAGCCCTTTTCGCATTGGCTTACGCACGGCGAATTTGCGTTGAATTTCCTCGTATTCCGCTTTGGTTTTTTCCCAAAATTCGGCTTTGGCTTCGGGGTTCATTAGCGTGGCACAAACCGTTACGCAGCGAGAGGCGTTGGCGGTATAGACCACAGGGTAGTTGTATTTCGGGTAGAGCTTGATCGCTGTGTGTTCTTTGGAGGTGGTCGCTCCGCCAATCAGCACAGGCAAATCGAGCTTCAAGCGGTTCATTTCACTTAAAAAATACTCCATTTCGTCCAACGACGGCGTAATCAGGCCGCTTAACCCGATGAGATCGGCTTTTTCTCGGATTGCTGTTTCAATAATCACATCGGCGGGCACCATTACGCCTAAGTCGATTACTTCAAAGTTATTACATTGCAGCACTACGCTCACAATGTTTTTGCCGATGTCATGTACGTCGCCTTTTACGGTGGCAATGACCATTTTGCCGTTGGACGAGCCTTTCTGCTTGGTGGCGTTGATGTACGGCTCCAAATAGGCAACCGACTGCTTCATTACCCGTGCGGATTTTACCACCTGCGGTAGGAACATTTTGCCGTCGCCGAATAAATCGCCGACCACGTCCATTCCCGCCATCAGCGGCCCTTCGATCACTTCAAGCGGCGAGGCAAATTTTTGGCGAGCCTCTTCGGTATCTTCCACAATATAGTTGGTAATGCCTTTCACAAGGGCGTGTTTCAAGCGTTCTTCCACCGGCAAGTTTCGCCATTCTGCCGCACTTTCGTCCGCACTTTCCACCTTCACGCCTCGGTATTTTTCCGAGATTTCCAGCAAGCGGTCGGTGGCATCGGCACGGCGGTTCAGCACCGCATCTTCAATCGCCTCACGCAGTTCGGGGTCGAGGTCGTCATAAATCGCCAGCTGACCGGCATTGACGATCCCCATATCCATTCCCTCTTTGATCGCATAGTAGAGGAACACGGCGTGAATCGCCTCACGCACCACGTTGTTACCTCGGAACGAGAACGACACATTAGATACCCCGCCCGAAATTTTGGCATAAGGTAGGGTCTGTTTAATGCGGGTACAGGCTTGAATGAAATCCACGCCGTAGTTGTTATGCTCTTCGATCCCTGTGGCAATCGCAAAAATGTTCGGGTCGAAAATAATATCTTCCGGCGGGAAACCGAGCTGATCGACTAAAATGCGGTAGGCACGGGTACAGATTTCTACTTTGCGATCTTCGGTGTCAGCCTGTCCGACTTCGTCAAATGCCATCACGACCACCGCCGCCCCATAACGGCGGCAGAGTTTTGCTTGATGAATAAATTTCTCTTCGCCCTCTTTCAGGGAAATGGAGTTCACAATCGGCTTGCCTTGCACGGTTTGCAAGCCTGCCTCAATGACCTCCCATTTGGACGAGTCGATCATAATCGGTACTTTTGCCGCTTCCGGCTCGGTGGCGAGAATGTTGAGGAAGCGGGTCATACATTTTTTAGCATCAAGCAAGGCTTCGTCCATATTGACATCAATCACTTGTGCGCCGTTTTCGACTTGATGGATCGCAATTTCAATCGCTTCCGAAAATTTTTCTTCTTTAATCAGCTTTTTAAACTTCGCCGAACCGGTCACGTTATTGCGTTCGCCCACATTCACAAACAGAGAATTTTCATCAACGGTCAGCGGCTCTAAGCCCGACAGCCGCATTGCGGTTGGGATTTCCGGTAAGGCACGAGGCTTCACGCCTTGGGTCACGTCGGCAAAAGCACGGATATGTTCAGGGGTTGTACCACAACAACCACCGACAATGTTGAGCCAGCCCAATTCCGCCCACTCTTTGATATAGCCCGCCATCTCTTCCGCACCGAGATCGTAGCCGCCAAAGGCATTAGGCAAGCCGGCGTTCGGGTGAACAGACACAAAGGTTTCGCTGATTTTCGACATCTGTTCCACATAAGGGCGAAGCTCTTTCGGGCCGAGCGCACAGTTCAAGCCGAAGGAGAGCGGCTTGGCGTGACGGAGCGAGTTGTAAAACGCCTCGGTGGTCTGCCCCGAAAGGGTACGCCCAGAGGCATCGGTAATCGTGCCGGAAATCATCACCGGCAATTTCACGCCTAGCTCTTCAAACACCTGTTCAATCGCAAACACGGCGGCTTTGGCGTTGAGGGTGTCAAAAATGGTTTCGATCATAATCAGATCCGAACCGCCCTCAATCAAGCCACGAGTCGCCTCCGCATAGGCTTCCACCAGTTGCATAAAGGTAATGTTGCGGAAACCGGGGTCGTTTACGTCAGGCGAAATTGAACAAGTGCGGTTGGTCGGGCCGAGAATACCGGCAACAAAACGAGGCTTATCTGGTGTGGAGTATTTATCTGCGGCTGCTCGTGCCAGCTTTGCCCCTGCAAAATTTAGCTCGTAAGCGACCGCTTGTAGGTCGTAATCCGCCTGTGCAATGGTGGTGGCACTGAACGTATTGGTTTCGATAATATCCGCACCGGCGGAGAGATATTTTTCGTGAATGGCTAAAATCAGCAGCGGCTGGGTTAGAGTGAGTAAGTCATTATTGCCTTTGAGATCAATTAGGCTGTCTTTAAATCGTTCACCTCTAAAATCTGCCTCAGTTAATTTATATTGTTGGATCATCGTTCCCATTGCACCATCAAGAATTAAGATTCTCTCCGCAAGGGCCCTTTGTAGTAAACCACTGTTATGTTGCATATTCATTTTTTTATTTCCAAAGCTAAAGATTAACGAAATAATAGGAAGATGTTACTAGGCTGTCAAACCCTATCTATATCTCAATGAAAAGGGTTGGGGAAGCATTTTAAATTATGTTATATTTTGCTCACCGTCCCATTTGCAAAATATAGGAAAAATATGACCGCTAGTACTCTGCCTCAACCCTCTATTTGGAAGCAAATTTTCACCAAAAATATGTTGCTTTGTGTCTATACCGGCTTTTGTTCAGGCTTACCGCTGTTTGTATTAATTCAATTAATGCCTGCTTGGCTAACCAGTGCTAATCTTGATATTAAAACGATCGCAGCTTTCACCCTTACCTCTTTGCCCTACACGTGGAAGTTTCTTTGGGCGGCCTTATTAGATCGCTATTTTCCGCCATTTTTAGGCAGACGTCGTAGTTGGATTTTCATTTCACAAATAGGCTTGTTGGTAATTTTAGCCAGCTTTGGATTGTTTGATCCGGTACAAGATATTTCGATTGTTGTTACACTTTCTGTTGCATTGGCATTTTTATCGGCTTCACAAGATATTGTAGTGGATGCTTTTCGGCGTGAAATTCTAAGTGATAACGAGCTAGGATTAGGAAATTCTATCCACGTCAATGCTTATCGCATTGCAGGCTTGATTCCCGGTGGCTTATCACTCTTTTTAGCAGATCATTTTGATTGGGATACGGTATTTTTTATCACCGCTAGTTTTATGCTGCCTTGCTTGCTGATTACGCTGATTGCCAAAGAGCCTCATCACAATCCGATTGATCGTTCTAAGCCGTTTTATATGGCGTTTGTCGATCCATTTAAAGAGTTTTTCACCCGTAAAGGTGTCATGGGTGCAATTGGATTAATCTTGTTTATTTTTCTCTATAAATTGGGCGATTCTTTAGCGACTACTCTGCAAACTAAATTTATTTTGGATATGGGCTTTACTAAATCTCATATTGCCGGCATTGTCAAAATGACCTCCCTTTGGTGTAGCATTGGAGGTGGTATTATCGGCGGTATTGCCATGCTGAAATTAGGCGTAAACCGCGCCTTGTGGTTGTTTGGCTTTGTTCAATTAATCACCATTTTAGGATTTGCCTACCTTTCCAGCTTCGGCCACTTCCCGACCGAGAGTATTGGTGCTGCTGAACTTTGGCGATTAGGTTTGGTAATGGCAGGTGAATATTTAGGTGTAGGGCTTGGCACCGCAGCCTTTGTTGCCTATATGGCTCGTGAAACCAACCCGGCTTATACTGCAATGCAGTTAGCAATCTTTACCAGCCTTGCTGCCCTACCAAGCAAAATGTTAGGCGCCTACACAGGGCATTTAGTGGAAATGATGGGCTACTATCAATTCTTCTGGCTCTGCTTTTTTATCGGCATTCCGGGAATGTTAATGCTGTTTAAAGTAGCACCTTGGCACCAAACTTAAGAAATATTTAAAATATCAGACCACTTATAACCTATTGAATTATTTAACTATTCAATAGGTTATTTTTTTATATCTGCTTTTTAACCTCATAAAAAATAAAATGATATTGACTTGCATTTTCAATTTAAATATATTTAGTACACTTTTAAAAGTATTCCGTAACTATTTTTCTTTTGTATTTATGGTGGGCATTTCCCACCTTTTTTATGCTTATTATAAACACAACACTATGATCCAAGTTAATTCCGTTAGTTACATTGTTGAGCAACATCGTAAGTTACTCAACAATATATCCTTTAATTTAGGAAAAGGGAGGCTATATGGCGTAATAGGCCATAACGGCTCAGGAAAATCTACTTTAATGCGTCTACTTGGCGGTGATATTCAGCCGACTAGCGGTTCTATACTTATTGATGGCGTGACACTTAACCAACTTTCAACTAAAGAAGCGGCAAAACATATTGCATATTTGCCACAACGCTTACCTGAGGCCGAGGATTTCTTAGTACATGAATTAGTCTCTTTGGGTCGATTCCCATACCAAAAATGGTTACAAAAACCAACCACATTAGATAAACAAATAATCAATGACGCAATGGATAGGACATCTGTAACTCAATTTGCTAATCAGCCGGTAAATAGTTTATCCGGTGGTGAAAAGCAACGTGTTTGGTTAGCAATGTGTTTAGCTCAACAAACTCCGTATTTACTGTTGGACGAACCTCTAGCAGCTCTTGATATTGTTTATCAAGTTGAAGTTATGCAACTTGTTCGTCGTTTGGTCAATGAGCAGAGCTTAACCGTCATTATCATTATTCACGATATCAATCTTGCTGCTCAATTCTGTGATGAGATTATTGCGTTAAAGCAGGGAAATCTCTACCTCAAAGCATCAGTTAATGAAATAATGCAAGAAGAAAAATTGCTAGACATCTTCGGTCTAAAGCTACATTTATTTAAGCACCCTGAAGGTGAGCATAAAGTGGCGGTTCTATGATAAAGCATTTATTCAAGCGGTTATTTTTTCTCTTTATTTTACAAATTTCTACTGTATTTGCTCAAACGAAGATTTTCACACCAGATTGGTCTATTGCCTCGGCCCTTACTGAAATGGGTAATCCCCCTATTGCAATGGGAGATAAACGGATCTATCCATTATGGTCACATCGTCCAATCCAGCCTGATAGCGTATTAGACATTGGTACTCGTTATCAGCCTAATCGTGAATTATTAGCACAACTGCCTGTGGATCTGGTTTTATCTAACTTTTTCTATGCACATTTATCCTCTGTTTACTCAAAAGAAATCAGACAAATAGATGTACTTTTTGATGGCGGAAACCTTGAACATATACAATCTTGGCATACTTATCAAAAAGCGACACGTGTTATAGGAGAAGCTATAAAAAATCCTCAGGCAGCAGAGGCTTACTTAACACATACTGAAAATCAGCTAGCTATATGGGGAATAGATATTCGCAAAAATGCGCCAGAAATAGACCACTATGCGGTGGTACAATTTGGCTCCCCCAAAGAGCTACGTTTGTATGCATCAAACTCTATGTTCCATGTTGCCTTCGATTTAATGGGCTTAAAACAAGCGGATTTGGGTGTAGGCGATCGCTGGGGAAATAAACTTATCACCGTAAGTGAACTGGCAAAGCTACCAGAACGTACCTGTTTAATTATCATCTCTCCTTTTTCAAAAATGACACAAGCTGACTTAGCAAAAAGCTATATTTGGCAACGTTTGGGCTTTGGTAAAAGCCGTTGTATGAAAGTGCTGCCGCCTGTTTGGCTTTTTGGCGGCCCTGATTCAATTTCACATTTTGCTGAATTTCTACATTACGCTATGACACAGCCTGATAACCAACTCGCAACTAAGGAGAAAAAGTAATGAAATCATCATTTTTGTTGATTATTTTCGTTCTTTTCTCCTTGATTACTGCAGTTATACGGTTAGATATGATGTGGAAGTGGGATTGGATATTGTTGGTACAAAATGCCGACTTATTATCGATGGAACAAGCAACAGTAAAAGTCTCTCTTTTACCAGAAATGGCGACATCTTTCTTAGCTGGGGGGTTATTAGCAACTGCCAGTAGCTGGCTACAGCATATTGTCAGAAATAATTTAGCCTCAGATAGCACCCTTGCAGTTAGTAGTGGCGCTCAACTTGCGTTAATGATAACTGTTATTTTTTTCCCGGCAGCTGAGCTATTTTCTAGCTTTTGGGTTGCGTTTATCGGTGCATTAATCGCGATACTCTTGGTTCTATTTATTGCAAAGGTCGCTAAACTTAATCCACTAACACTTATTTTAGGTGGACTAATTATTAATATTCTTTTTGGTGCTATTGCCTCTTTTCTTACCCTATTTTACTTCGATTTTCTCTTTGGAATTATGGTGTGGGGAAGCGGTTCACTCCTGCAAGATGGTTGGGAAACTACTTTCATATTAGCAATCACAGCCTTAATTACCCTATTGATCTTTATCTTGCTTTCTCGTCCACTCAGCATCTTAAGTTTGGACGATGAACAAGCTCGTCGTTTAGGTGCACCTGTTAATTTATTACGCTATTTAATTATCTTAGTGTGTGCAGCAATCACTTCACTAGTCGTCAGTAAAATCGGTGTAATCGGTTTTATTGGATTTGCCGGTGCGAGTTTCGCTCATTTTTGCAAAATCAGACATTTATCATCTCGCTTATTAACTGCCTTTCTAGCGGGCGGATTTTTGCTATTTTTTACTAACAATCTGATTAGTATTATTGGCAATCTTACAAATACCCTCCTTCCTATTGGTGCATTTACAGCAACACTTGGTGCCCCATTATTAATTTTTTTCGTTTTACGCCAGAGAAAAAGCCAATTTGAGTCTACAAATAATACAAGTTATTTACCTGTTAAACGTTTAAACTCCTGGAAACTTCCTATACAACTTCTATGTGGAGGAATAATTCTATTTGGAATATTACAAATCATAGTACCTACTATTACAGGTTGGTCAATCAGCATTGATGAACATCTTATCAATGCATATCGCTTACCTCGTAGCTTAAGCGCTATTGCGACAGGCGCTATGCTCGCCGTAAGTGGTAGTCTACTTCAAATACTGACTCGGAATCCGATGGCAAGTCCGGAAGTATTAGGTATAAGTTCTGCGACGTCCATTTCAGCTGTACTTTCCTTTTTATTTATACCGACATTATCCGCACTCGGATTTCTCTGCTTCGGTGTATTAGGAAGTTTAGCTACCCTCGCTCTGATTATATGGCTATCACGTAAATTACAACCTTCAGCATTAATCATCACAGGTGTAGCAATAGGTACTTTTGCAAATAGTGTAATGGCGATTATCCAATTAAGTAGTAATCCACGTTTAACTGCCGTAATTAGCTGGCTTTCAGGCTCTACTTATTATACTAACCCTAACACCGTATGGATTTTATTAGCTATCTCTATACTCCTTATCAGCCTGAGCTTACTCTTTATTAAACCTCTCCATCTAATTTCAATTGGAGAAACTGTTTCTCGTCATTTAGGGCTAGAGGTAAAAAAAGTTCAAACTATTTTGCTTCTTTTAATCGCATTAATGAGTGCAGCCTCCACTCTTGCTGTAGGTCCAATGAGTTTTGTTGGTTTAATGACACCACATTTAGCTCGTTATCTAGGTGCCATCACCCCTGATAAACAACTACCTATGGCCGCATTATTAGGGGCGATTTTAATGTTGATTGCAGATTGGTTAGGCCGCTATTTAACTTTTCCTTATGAAATTGGAGCTGGCATTATAGTCTCGATTTTAGGAGGAGTTTATTTCTTACTGCTGTTAATAAAACGTAAATAATTCTATTTATTCTTAGGAGAAAAACATGAATGTGACATCTAAAGCAATACGAATTGCCCTATATGGTTCTAGTATAGGATTAATTTCAACAGCTTATGCAGAAACTGTTGCCCATCTTGATACAGTTGAAGTAACTGCAGAAAAGCAAAGTACTTCTTCGGAAGAAACCGGACGTTATAGCCAGAAAACAGCTAAAGGTTCTACTGGAATGCTATTGACAGCAAAAGAAACACCACAAAGTGTAACAGCGGTAACACACCAACAGATTAGAGACCAAAATCTAAATTCTCTTGCCAAAGTATTAGAAGCAACACATGGTATATCCGTTTCAGCATTTGACCGTGGGCGTTATTCCTTTAGTGCTCGTGGATTTGGAATTGATAAAGTCAAAGTTGATGGTATGGATCTCAAAATCAATAATCAATGGACAACGGGAGAAAGTACCGAGAATAGTGTCTTATACGATCGAGTAGAAGTCGTACGTGGCGCTACAGGACTAACAACTGGTGCAGGTGATCCATCTGCTAGTGTGAATCTAGTGCGTAAACGTGCTAACAGCACAAGTCATTATACTATTTTAGAAGGTGGTATCGGTCGTTATGGCGATATCAATACCATGATAGATCATAGCCTGCCATTGAATTCCTCAGGCTCAGTAAAAAGTCGCTTTATTGTTGAGCATAAAAACGGCAATACTTTTATTAAAAACGAAAAAGAACGTTATACCACGTTATACGGTAATATTGAAGCGGATCTTACCGATACGACTAAACTCGGATTAGGAATTAGTTACCAAAAAGAAAAGCGTAATGCTGCTCTTTGGGGTGGTTTACCTGCATTCTATAGTGATGGAGAAGAAACTAACTGGATTAGAAGCAAAAATGCAAGCCCAGACTGGACATATTGGGATAATGAATCGGTGAACTATTTCGCAGATCTGACTCAAAAACTAGGTGATAAATGGGAGATAGCCCTAAAAAGTAATTACCGCATCGGCAAACATAACTCCGAACTTTTCTATTTTAGTGGCTCTAGTCTCAATCGCCAAGATGGGCTAGGCTGGTCACCTTGGCCTGGCAAATTTAGAAATGAAAATACTCAATCTAATGTTCAACTCGATCTGTCCGGTTCATTTTCTGCCTGGGGGTTAGAACACAGTGCAGCATTTGGCATTCAATACAATAGAGTGCATCGTAACTCCTATGCTGCTGATAATAGTATTTTTGATGGCGCATCTGATTTTAACCGCTGGGATGGTAGCTACGCCAGACCGAAATGGGGAAATATGTCTGAAAAATACTATCAAAACTTAACAGAATTTGGTGCTTATGTATCAACTCGCTTACGTATTACAGACAGACTATCCACTATATTAGGATCTCGTATTTCCTCATACCGTACCGAGGGGATTTATTATGGCACAAAACAAAACTTCAATGCACATGATGTCTGGACACCTTATGTAGGATTAACATTCGATATTAACCCTCAAAACACAGTTTATGTAAGCTATACTGATATCTTCAAACCACAAAACTATGTAGATTATAATAATAAGCTCCTCTCCCCTGTTACAGGAGAAACTTATGAAACTGGCTGGAAAGGTAGTTATTTCAGCAATAATCTACAAACTCAATTGAGCGTATTTGAAACCCGACAGGATAATTTGGCAGAATACGTAGGTATCAATCCTAATACTTTATTAGGTTACTATAAAACCAGCAAAGGAGCAAAAGTAAGAGGTTTTGAAATTGAAGCATCCGGAAACCTCACTCAAGAATTAAAACTGAGTGCTGGTTATACACAGTGGACAGGTAATGATGCTACAGGTAATCCTATCAATACTACTCAGCCACGTAAACAATTTAAGCTCTTTGCAACTTATAATATGAACAGCTTGATTCAAGGCCTAACCGTTGGTGCCGGGATAAATTGGCAAAGTAAGATCTACACTAAGCAAGCCAATTATGGTATTTATCAGCAAAAATCTTATGCTTTAGCAAATCTAATGGCACGCTATCAATTTAATGATAATCTCTCTGTTCAACTTAATATTGATAACCTATTCGATAAAAAATATCGAAATGCACTTAGTTTTGGTCAATATACTTACGGGGAGCCATTTTACACTCACTTAAATTTACGCTATGAGTTTTAAATAACTTTAATAAAAAATTTGCAATTTCAGGCAGTAATCGGTAAGGTTACTGCCTAATTAATTTATTATTCTTTTTATTTTAGCGAGGTCCTCAAATGAAAGTGATTTTATTAGGTGCACCGGGTGCAGGCAAAGGTACACAGGCTCAATTTATTATGGGCAAATTCGGTATTCCGCAAATCTCAACGGGCGATATGTTCCGTGCTGCAATCAAAGAAGGAACAGAATTAGGTAAACAAGCAAAAGCCTTAATGGACGAAGGTAAATTAGTACCAGATGAATTAACGGTGGCATTAGTAAAAGATCGTATCGCGCAGCCGGATTGTGCGAATGGTTTCTTATTAGACGGTTTCCCTCGCACAATTCCACAAGCAGATGCATTAAAAGAGTCAGGCGTAAAAATTGATTTAGTGCTAGAGTTTGATGTAGCTGATGAAGTGATCGTTGAGCGTATGAGCGGACGCCGTGTTCACCAACCGTCTGGTCGTACTTACCATGTGGTTTACAACCCACCAAAAGTGGAAGGCAAAGATGATGTAACAGGCGAAGATTTAATTATCCGCCAAGATGATAAACCTGAAACCGTATTAGAGCGTTTGGCGATTTATCATAAACAAACTAAACCATTAGTCGCTTATTATACCGCTGAAGCAGAAGCAGGCAACACGCGTTATGAACGTTTAGACGGTACAAAACCTGTGGAAGAAGTGAGTGCGGAATTAGCGAAAATTTTAGGTTAATCCTTTCTTTTAACCAACAAGCGGTAAAATTTCTTGAAAATTTTACCGCTTGTTTTTTGCTTTAATTCGCTTAAATATAATTTTTCGATAGCATTAAGAAATCATCATAAATCGGTGAAATAAAAATTTCCGGATTTTCCAATTCTGTCTGCTTCGACTTTTCTTCGCTTTTTATCTCAGTCTGTTTTACTTCCCCTGCCTTTTCTACTGAACCCTCGCTATGACTCTCTGATGTAATATTGCTTAAAGCCGGGACAGCGTCCACTTTTTCATTCATGGAAGGTGCTTTTGCTGATAATTCCTGTTCAGCCGGTACGATTGTTTTTTCTGAATTCAATTTAACGTTCTCTTCAACTTCTGTTTCTTCAGCCTTTTTTTCTGTATTGGCTACGATAACCTCTTCCGTTTTTGCTTCAACTGGCTTAGGTTGAGCCTTGTAAGAAGGATCAAGCAATTGACGGCTAATATCCATTTTCGGATCAAGCCAAATAGCGACAATAGCATCACTAAACTCTTTATTAAAAATATCAGATACTACTTTGTCGTTTAAAATAAAATAGCCTCTATCTTCTAAGGCAATGTAATGTAAATTATCTTCCGGTTTGATATCAGGAAAGGTTTTTCTAAGATGAGTAATAACTTCATCAACTTCTTTTTCCGGTAATTTAATGCCTAAATTATTCCAAGTTCTTGCTAGAGAAACGGCAAAATCACGCCCTTCCCACGGTTTTTTATACTGTAAGGTTAACATTAACGGACGAGTACCCTCAGTATAAATGCCTTTTTCCGTAAAAAGCGTAATATTGTAAATATTAAACGGTCCCCACGTATAATCTACTTCATTAATTTTTGTCCAATTTGCATTTGCCGTTCCTACAAATAAAGAAAGCAACATTGAAAAGACCACTTTGTAACGCATTATTTTTGTGTCCTTAAAGATAAAATTCCTACTTGCTATTATAGCGTTAAATACTGCTATCACATATTATAATTTTCGATATAAATTTTGTGATCAAGTTCAAAAAAATAGAAAGATTTAACAGTAAATAAGCAAAAAAGTGCTAGTATTTAAACATAAGAAAATTTCCAAACAACCCTATAGGAGCCAAATATGTTTCCAGAATTTCGTGATTTAATCACACAATTAAAACAAAACGATTTACATTTTGCTCGCTTGTTTGATAAGCATAACGAACTTGATCAACGTATTAAAAATATGGAGGCCAATATAGAACTTGCTACCCACGAAGAAGTTGAGATGCTAAAAAAAGAGAAATTGCACCTAAAAGATCAGCTTTATGCCATTCTAAAACAGAAATCATCCTAAGATTAAGGCAGGAAAAGTCCAGAAAATGCTGGACTTTTTTATTTTAAGACATACAAACGGACACAAAAATCATCGGCTTTTTACATCTTATTTTCTCCAACAGAACAATAACTATAAGGACGCTTTAGTACAAAGTTATCTTTTTGGTTTTTTCCTTTTTGCCAAATAGTTATTAATTCACTAAAATAGTAGAATAAATAAACACTAAAAAGGAAATGAAATAATGATATGCCAACCCAACCAATCATCAGAATATAGCTTCAGTTCTGATTGGTTCAGCCATAATATTCCCAGCTTAAACTCTATTTTTGATCATCTAAAACCACAGCGTATTTTAGAAATCGGGTCTTTTGAAGGGCGTTCAACCGTCTTTTTTATTGAAAAAGCACTTGAATATCAACCAAGTGTGGAAATTACCTGTATCGATAGCTGGGAAGGTGGTGCAGAACATGCAGGGGTCTGGAATATGGGGCAAGTTGAACAAAATTTTGTGCATAATATTAAACTTGCTATAGCACATTACCCAACTGCTACCGTACATAAAAAACGCGGCTATTCACACCCAAGAATGATAGAGCTTCTGGCAAATGGCTATGAAGGCTACTTTGACTATATTTATATTGACGGCTCTCACGAGGCGCCTGATGTATTATTCGATGCTCTACTTGCTCATCGCCTTGTTCGACAAGGAGGAATAATTAGCTTTGATGATTATCTTTGGTCACCAGATAATGAAGGAGAACAAAGACATTATATGTTAGTCAAACCGGCGGTAGATCACTACGTGAATACTTATCAACAGAAACTCCATGTGATCCAAAATTTACCGCCATATCAACTGCATGTGATTAAGAGAAAAGATTAAAATCAGTTTCTCTATTTTGATACCGCTTATTAAAATAGAGAAACGATATTTATCTGCTAAATCTTCTGCAAATTCGCCATTTTAGCAATTAACCATTTTATTCCATTACCCACAAACGCTACTTGCAAGCGGGTTGCCTCGCCTGAGCCTTCCACGTTAATAATCGTACCTTGCCCAAATTTAGCGTGGCTGACTTTCTGGCCCATTTTCCAAGTATCGTCATTTAAGATGGAAGCGGTCGTTTTTTGCGGATTTTTTACAAATGCCGCAGGCTGTGCAAAACTTGCTGCTCGGTTAATCGAGCCTCTTAGACGGACTTCTCGAATGTTTTCTTCCGGCAATTCGGCAATAAAACGCGACGGAATATGGCGCTCTTCCTTACCATATAAACGGCGTAATTCTGCATAGCTGATAGTTAGTTTTTTCTTGGCACGAGTAATGCCCACATAGGCTAAACGCCGTTCTTCTTGCAACCTACCTTCATCAAAGCTCATCCCGCTTGGAAAAATACCCTCTTCTACCCCCACCATAAAGACCCGTGGAAATTCCAAACCTTTTGCTGAATGCAGAGTCATTAATTCCACATAATCTTCATGTTGTGAAGCCTGGGATTCTCCGGCCTCAAGGGAGGCATGAGTTAAAAAGGCAGTAAGGTCAGTTAAATCTTCTGCTTCATCCGGCTTTACAAATTGCTTGGTTGCAGTCACTAACTCTTCCAAGTTCTCAATCCGCACCTCACCTTTTTCGCCTTTTTCTTGCTTGTACATTTCATATAAGCCAGATTTTTTAATCACAAAATCTGTTTGCTCGGCAAGTGACATCTGCTCGGTTTCCTGATCTAAGGCATTAATCAGCTCAACAAAACGTAACAATGCTGAAGCGGCACGCCCTGAAAGTTGCTCTTCTTGAATCGCCACTTGCACTGCTTGCCACAAAGTAATTTGGCGGTTACGGGTAATTTGACGAAGCAGATCTAAGGTGCGATCGCCAATCCCTCGAGTTGGAGTATTAATTACCCGCTCAAACGCAGCATCATCTTGGCGATTGGCAATCAAACGTAAATATGCCAAAGCATCTTTGATTTCTTGGCGTTCAAAGAATCGCATTCCACCATAAATCCGGTAAGGAATATTCGCTTGAATTAAGGCTTCTTCAATCACGCGGGATTGGCTGTTGCTACGGTAAAGCACCGCACATTCGCTCAAATAGCCCTCATCTTCTTTCCATTGTTTGATTTGTGAAGCAATAAAGCGAGCTTCATCTAACTCGTTGAACGCACAGTAAATATCCACCGGTTCGCCATCACCACTGTCTGTCCATAAATTTTTACCTAACCGGTTGTCGTTGTTGGCAATCAGCTCATTCGCACAATTTAGAATATGGCCTGTCGAGCGGTAATTTTGTTCCAAACGAATAGTTTGAGCATTGTCATAATCATCCAGAAAACGTTGGATATTTTCCACTTGAGCCCCACGCCAGCCGTAAATGGATTGGTCGTCATCGCCCACAATCATCACTTTGCCGGAATTGCCCGCCAGCAAGCGGATCAAATCATACTGAATGTTGTTAGTATCTTGGAACTCATCAATCAAAATATGCTGAAAACGTTGCTGATAACGCTGTAAAATTGCAGGCTTATGTTTGAATAATTCATAAGCACGAATCAGCAACTCGGCAAAATCCAAAAGACCGGCACGATCGCAAGCATCTTGATAAATTTGATAGATCTCAACCAATTTTTTCTCATTGGGATCGTTGTGGTGTTCGATCTCTTTTGCCCGTTTTCCTTTATCTTTTTGTGCATTGATATACCAAGCAACATGTTTTGGTGGGAAATGTTTTTCATCAATATTATGCAGTTTGAGCAAGCGTTTAAGCAAACGTTGCTGATCTTCGGTGTCCATAATTTGGAAATCTTGTGGCAAACCGGCATCCAAATAATGCGAACGCAGCAAGCGGTTGGCAATGCTATGAAAAGTGCCAACCCACATACCAAACAGACGATTACTACTCGATTGAGAAAGCGTATGCTCAATTCTGTGTCGCATTTCTGCTGCAGCTTTATTAGTAAAGGTTACCGCCAAAATATTCGATTCCGGCACATTTTCTACGCCAATCAGCCAAGCAATACGATGAGTTAGCACCCGTGTTTTGCCCGAACCTGCACCGGCTAATACTAAATAGTTGCCAATAGGAGCAGCAACCGCTTCTCGCTGCCTGTCATTTAAACCGTCTAACAATAATGAAAAATCCATAAAACACCTTTTAATATGTTCTTTTATACAGCATTATAGCTTATTTTGGTGCTTTAAGAAAAACTTTCTCGCTTAAAAGCGGATTTTGGAATTGAAACCCTGCTCTCTCTAATTTTTCAGGAATGACTTGCTGATTGTCTAATAGCAAGCTTGCTCGCTCGCCCAATAGTAATTTCAGTATAAATGCCGGAACATGAAAAATAGCAGGTATTTTCACCGCACTGGCAAGTGCTTGATTAAATTCAGCATTGGTAACCGGATTCGGAGCAACAAAATTAAATGCCCCAGAACAATTTGCATTTTTCAGTAAAAAGATAACCGCTTGTACGTGATCTTGTAGGCTTATCCAACCCCAATATTGCTTGCCTGAACCAAGTTTTCCGCCTAAGCCCCATTTATAAAGAGGCAACATCTTTTTTAAAGCTCCACCATTAGGTGAAAGCACCATGCCTGTACGAATAAGGCAAACTCGGGTTTTCTCACTCGCTGCTTTTAAAGCTTCATTTTCCCACGCTTGACAGAGTGTGGAGGCAAAATCGCCGGCAATACAAGCGGTCGATTCTGTATAAAAATTTGCAGACTGTGGCAAATCGCCATAAATTCCAATCGCGGAACCGGAAAGAAAAGTATGCGGAGGCTGTTGGCTTTGCTGAATTAATTTACTCAATTTAGCAGTAACCTCTATACGACTTTTAAACAGTTTTTCTTTCTGCCTTTCTGTCCAATACTTATCAAAAATAGGCTCTCCGGCAAAATTAATCACAACATCAAAATCATTCAGATCGGAAAACTCATCTAACGAATAACAATACTGAATCTGTTTATCATCACTTTTCAGTTCTCTATTTCTAGTTAAAAGAGTAAAGTGATGATTTTCAGATTTTAAGCATCTGACTAATTCAGTGCCAATAAAGCCTGTACCGCCTGTTACTAAAATTTTCATAAATACTCCTTAACATAAAGGAGGGCATAAGCCCTCCTTCAAAATTAACTATAATGATGTTTCAAATAATTCTGTAATCTTCTTGGTTAAATCTTCGGTTAGCACATGACGAACCGGCGTAATGAAAATAGTATCGTCACCTGCAATCGTACCTAAGATCCCCTCTGATTTGCCGATAGAATCCAATAAACGGGCAATAAGCTGTGCCGCGCCTGGGCTGGTTTTCACGACAATCAATGCTTCGTTATAATCAACATCTACTACCAAATTTTTTAATGGACTGGATGTAGTCGGCACGCTGAGCTCTGCCGGAAGCTGATAAACCATCTCCATTTTAGTGTTACGTGTTCTCACCGCACCAAATTTAGAGAGCATTCGAGATACTTTCGATTGGTTTATGTTATCAAACCCCATTTCCTGCAATGCAGCTACAATTTCACCTTGTGAACCGAATTTTTCTTCTTTTAATAGTAATTTAAAAGCTTCTGAAAGCTTATCTAATTTATCCACAGTTGTCTCTTATTCATTTAAATATCAAAATATTCACAATTTTTGCTTATCTATGCAAAAAAAGCAATCGACTTACAAAAAAATCCCACAAAAATTTGCTGTATGTCTCAAAAATGAAAATTCGTGTTTGAATCAGAATATAAATTCTCATACACTATCTTTCATTAAATTTCTATCACTTTTTAGGAGAATATTTATGTCTAAAAAAGTCGCACTTTTAGGTTCAGCAGGTGGAATTGGTCAATCTCTAGCCCTATTATTAAAACTCAATTTACCGGCACAAACCGAATTAGCTCTTTATGATATTGCCCCTGTTACACCGGGTGTTGCGGTGGATTTAAGCCATATTCCAACCGGTGTAAAAGTTAGCGGATACGTAGGCGATGATCTTGCCCCCGCACTTGAAAATGCAGATTTAGTAGTAATTTCTGCAGGTGTTGCCCGTAAACCAGGAATGACACGCGCAGATTTATTCAACACAAATGCAAGCATTGTCTATAAATTGGTAGAAAAAGCAGCTCAAGTTTGCCCTAATGCTTGTATCGCTATTATTACTAACCCTGTAAATACTCTAATTCCAATTGCAGCAGATGTATTGAAAAAAGCTGGGGTTTACGACAAACGTAAATTATTCGGTGTAACCACATTGGATGTTATCCGTGCAGAAACTTTTGTAGCTGAAACAAAAGGCGAAAACGTGAAATATGTGAAAGTGCCTGTTGTGGGTGGTCATTCTGCACCGACTATCCTCCCATTATTATCTCAAGCAACCGCAAATGGTCTAAAACTTGAATTTACTCAAGAAGAAGTTGAGCGTTTAACTCATCGTATTCAAAATGCAGGAACAGAAGTCGTTGAAGCAAAAGCAGGTGGTGGCTCAGCAACTTTATCCATGGCGGAAGCTGCAGCACGCTTCGTATGTGGTGTTTTACGAGGATTAATGGGCGAAGATGTCATCCGTTATGCTTATATTGATAGCGATGATTCTCGCTACTCACCATTCTTCGCCTACCCGATTCGTTTCGGCCTCAATGGCGTAGAACAAGTGCTTTCTATCGGCTCGCTAAGCGAATATGAGCAAAAACAGTTAGAACAATTAATTCCGGTCTTAAATGATGAAATCGCACAAGGTGCGAATTTCAGCGTTAACGGTTAAAAACAAGATAAGGGTTGAGTAATCAGCCCTTTTTTTATACATTATAAGAAAAACCAGCAAAAGGAAGTGATTATGAAAGCATATAAACTAGGCATAATTGCCTGTATTACATTAGGTCTTGCCGCTTGCTCATCAAAGCAGGCTGTTAATGTAGTAAAAGGGGATGAAAATATCGACTATTCCCAGCCTAAAAATATTCATATTAGTGAGTCTAATACTACACCTGAGGTTCAAAAAATAGAACAAGTAAAACCAAGAAATGCCACAGCACTTTGCGCTAATGGGAGCTATTCTATTGACATACAAAACCCTTGTGCTAATGAAGGGGGCGTTAAATTAAGGTTCTCACACTATTACGCCGATTAATTCAATTTTCTCAAAAAAAGCACAATGATAATAACCATTGTGCTTTTTTTAATCTTTTTCTTGACTTGACTTTTTAGACTCTTTTTCCGGCTCCGGGTCAAACTTTACTATCGGTACACAGCCACGACAAGCCCCTTGATTTACGCCCAGCTCATCACAAAAATGATCATACTTTTCTAAGGCTTTTTTAAACCAGCCTTTCTTTTCTGTTTGTTCGCTCATGCTACCCTCTAAACTTTCTAGATTTAGGCTTACAAGCGGTTAAATTTCGTAATTTTTTTACCAAAAACCACCGCTTGTATCCCATTAATCACGGAAATTATTGAATTGGAACGGTTGTCCTAAATCAGCACCTTTTACTAACTGAATCGCTGCTTGTAAATCATCACGAGATTTGCCGGTAACGCGCACTTGATCTCCTTGAATCTGAGCCTGCACTTTGATTTTTGAATCTTTAATCAGCTTAGTAATTTTCTTCGCCATATCGGACTCAATACCTTGTTTGAGCTTGATCTCTTTTGAATAGAGCTTACCATGATGCTCGCTCTCAGAAGGAATATCCAGAGAGTTATGCTCAATATCGCGTTTCACGCAAGAGCCAATTAAAATTTCCAGTAGCTGCTCTAATTGGAAATCCGATTCGGTTGTAAGCTTAATGCTTTCATTTTTCTCGTTTAATTCAATAATCGCTTCAACGCCACGGAAGTCATAACGAGTGCTTAATACACGGTTTGCATTTTCCACCGCATTACGTACTTCATGCAGGGTGATTTCAGATACAATATCAAATGATGGCATTTTTTGTTCCTCTAAAATTAACTTTTAAATAAATTATTCGCATTGAGTAAAACACATAATGCGGTTAAATCACCAAAGTTTACCACAAAATTTGCTTGTTCTTGCACTTTTGGTTTTGCATGCAAGGCAACACCTAAGCTTGCCGTTTTTAACATTGGCAAATCATTCGCTCCATCGCCTACCGCAACCCACTGATTTTTCGGAATATCAAACTCTTTCGCTAAATGCTGTAAAGTTTCTGCCTTAAATTGAGCATCTACCACTTTACCTAGCACGTTACCGGTAAGTTTTTGCTCCACAATTTCAAGTTGGTTCGATACTGCAAAATCAAGCTCATATTTTTCTTTCAGATAATCAGCAAAATAGTCAAAACCACCGGAGGCAATCGCCAATTTCCAGCCATTTGCTTTAAGAGTGGAAACCATAAGCTCAAAACCATCCATAAGCGGTAGATTTTCTCTTACTTTTTGCAAAATGCTTTCAGGGGCATTTTCCAATGTGCCGACACGTTTACGCAAACTTTGCTCAAAATCCAATTCGCCCCGCATTGCACTTGCGGTAATCGCTAATACCACCTCACCGGTGCCTGCAAGCTTGGCAATTTCATCAATACATTCAATTTTAATGGCGGTCGAATCCATATCCATCAGTAATAAACCCGCTTGATTAAGGTTTGGAACGATGTTCAGATCACTGATGTCCGCATTCACATTTTTTGCCGTTTCACGCAGTTCGCAAGCGGTTAAATTTGTGTCAAAAAATGCAATTTTATAGCCTAAATAAACCGCTTGTTTACGCAAAGTAGCATTTGCTTGCTGAGAAAACTGCTCAATTTCGTTTTCTGTCAAGGTTTTTGAATAGATAAAAAGAGTGTTTGTCATAGTCTGTTTTTGTGAAGTTTAAAATTTACTACGTTAATCTAACAGAAAACCGTGCTACAATCACGTATCATTTTAAGGGGATTTTAATGTATATCACTCGTGAAAAAATCGCAAAAACGCTTTTACTCGCAGGCATTACATTGATCTGTGCCGGAATCATTGCGGTTATTCTAATGGGCGTAAATCAATTTAAATTTGGCTCGCAACTTGCCAGCATCAACCAAGTATCCAATCTGTCACATTTATTGGTACGCCAACAAGCAAATCTGTTCTCCTTTTTGCTGGTGAAAAATGCTAAAACAGAAGAGTTAGCTGATGCGTTAGATAGCTTTGCTAAAGAAAACTTTATTATTGATGCTAATATCTATTCGCCCTCAGGCATGCTGCTTGCCAGCAGCCAAAATGCAAAAAATTTAAAAACCTTACTACATTCTGATCAGGTAGAAAAAACACAGCAGATTGTAGAACCGATTTTCTCTCAACAAATGCTGGTAGGTTTTTTGCGAGTCACATTTGATGCACAATATGGACAAACGACAAAAGCCAGAGTTGAACAGCAATTCCACCAACTTTATGGTGAGATGATTATTTTGGTGTTAACCGGTATTTTATTGGCAGGTAGTTTTTATTACTACTTCCGCCGTAAAATTCACCACACTCATGCGGTTTCAAGACCGATACTAAATAAAACAAAAACACAAACACAGCGATTCCATTCTCGTCGCCGTTTGCTGCAACGGAAATAGTTAGCACTGAGAGAGATAAACGATTGTAATTTGAGCGAATAAGCGTATAATATCCGCCGTTTTTCGCCAAAAGGCAATAGCATAAAAAATAAAACTTAAAAGAGGAATAAATGGCTAAAGAAGATTGCATTGAGATGCAAGGTACAATTTTAGAAACCTTACCAAACACGATGTTTCGTGTGGAATTAGAAAATGGTCATGTAGTAACTGCACACATTTCAGGTAAAATGCGTAAAAACTATATCCGTATTTTAACCGGCGATAAAGTTACCGTTGAAATGACCCCATACGACTTAAGCAAAGCACGTATTATTTTCCGTGCAAGATAATTAATTCGTTCAAAAATAACAATCCGTATACAATATACGGATTGTTATTTTTCTTTATATCCTATTTTTGATGGGACATATTGTAATAAGGCACGATTTCATTATCCCAATTTTTTATAATATATTGAAATTTACTACTACCTAAATTAGCTGCTTTTTGAGCATACTCCCTCGCTTTCTCAAGATTTCTACCTACTCCTATACCATTGAAATAAGAATTAAATAAATTATCTATCGCCATAACAGAGTTAAGAGCAGCCGCCTTTTCATAATAAAATAATGCTTTTTCTCTTTGTCTTGGTTCGGAATAAAAATCATACATATTTCCAATGAAAAAAATAGCTAATTGATGCTTATTATTTAATGAATATGTCTTTTCATAGTAATACATTGATAGTTTACACTTCTTAATATCTATAATATCATAGTTTGAATCTAAACAGCCTTTGTGATGATAAATAGAAGCAAGTAGATAAGCACTATCCGCATTTTTCTCTGCATTTTGTACAAGTCGAGAAAATTCTTTCTCAGTTCTAGGCGGAGGAGCCTTTTTTACTATTGATTTGTCATAATCTAATTCAAAAGGATAGTAATTAAATTCTAAAAGAGGATTTTTTGAGATAGAATTTGCATTATTCATAAGTATTACTCCAAGTATTATTACCGATAATATCTTTTTCATAAAATTGCCTCGGATTTTGTATCATCAAAATAATTATTGGGTATAACATCTATAACATTATTATACGTATATTCTGAAGCAGAAATACTAGAATCTCTATCATTAGATTCACTATTATCAACAATACTATTTTCCCTGAAGAAAACATCTACCATTTCAATGACTTTACCATTCTCTAGTAAAATTTCTGATTTAGTTTGATGAAAATTACCATGTTCATCAAAAGTACGAATATCAGTTTCTTTTAAAGATATTTCTTTTATGCTAAATTGATTTAAAGAGTAAATTTCATCTAATTGTGAAACCTTATCGCTATTTTTATCTATCCACAATTTTAGATTTTCCCAGCTTTCATCTTCTTGATTAATTTTTCCATCATTATTTGAATCATATATAGAAAGGGCATTAAAGCCATCTTTTGCATAAGAACCATCTTTGAGTTCACTATATCCCCCAAAAAGTTCATTTCCTGATATATTATTATCCTGATTTTTATCTATAACCAGAAACGCATCATTTTTATTTATCCAACCTGTTTTATAAAAATCTCCTTTTCCACTAAAATCAAACATTAAATCGCTATCTATCGTAGATATTCCATCTCCATCAAGATCAATTACTAAAGGAGTTAAATAATTATCTGCAATATGTTGTAAATTCTCTAATATTTTATCTGGCGTTATTGCTAATTTTAATGGAATACCTAAGGAATTAGCTATCTTATTAACAAACCCGATACAATTATTACCAATTAATGAGTAAGTTTCGGGTTTTATTTTTCCACTTTTTAGACCATCATAAATAGCTGAAAATTGATGAACTAAATCGCTATTATTCATTGATAGTAAAGTTAAGCTAGAAGCATCTTTATAGCGAATATGGTCATTAAAAGATATATTATCAGATGCAGTCCCCCAATTATCCCCTGGACTAAACCCTAACGACATGGTTTTATAAGTATGAGTTACAGGATCAAATTTTGTAGCTCCAATAAAGACATGTCCAAATTTGGATTCTCCGACTTTACCATTATCAACGAAAGTACTATTTTTAGGAGCAACAAAGAAAGTAATGGATTCCACAACACCAAACATAGATTTAGGGAGATTAGAATGCAGATTTCTGAATTCCTATTTTGTTACAGAGTAATGTTTAGCCATTTTTCCACCTCACATAGAAATATTGATTTAAAACTCACAGTACTAAATGAGAACAAATTCATTAAACACAATAATTAAAAAATATCAATAGATTTCTTTAAAAATAGTTGATTTATTACAATGTATAGTAAAGTATCATTATTACTTTACGTCTTACCTTTTTCAATAACCCCTTCCGCACAGGCAAAAGCCGATGACCAAGCCCATTGGAAATTATAGCCACCAAGCCAGCCAGTAACATCTAGTACTTCGCCGATAAAATAAAGCCCTTCAACGTTTTTTGCTTCCATCGTTTTAGATGAGATAAAATCAGTATCAACTCCACCTTTTGTCACTTCAGCGGTACGATAACCTTCAGTGCCATTAGGCAAGAAATGCCAGTGGTGGATAAATTGGTCTAAAAACGCTAAGTCAGCCTTGCTTAGCTGAGCGATAACTTTATCCGTAACTAAGTTTTGTACTAACCAAAGATCCACTAATTTTTTCGGGAAATAGCGTCCTAATACGGTTTTTAGCTGTAATTTCGGCGAAGATTGGCGAAGATCGTTTAATATCCCAACAATAGAGTCTGAAGGCAACAGATCAATTTCTACCGTTTCGCCCAACTCCCAATAATTTGAGATCTGCAAAATCGCTGGTCCTGATAAACCACGATGAGTAAATAACATCTGATTATTGAAACTTTTACCGTTGCTTGAAACAGTCACCGGAATCGCAATACCTGAAAGCTCGGTAAAATATTTATCACTCTCTTTCCAAGTAAAAGGCACAAGGCTGGCTCGAGGTGAGGTGACAGGAATTCCAAACTGCTCTGCGATTTGATAGCCAAAAGGGCTGGCACCTAATGCAGGCATAGATAAACCACCTGTAGCAATCACTAAATTATCAGTTTGGAATTGTTCACTAGCGGTCGAAATTTGGAAAAAATTTGCAAATTTTTCTACAGAAATGACCGCTTGTCGGAGGAAAATCTCGACATTACCTTTATCACATTCCGCCTTAAGTAAATCAACAATCTGCTCTGAGCTCTCGTCACAAAACAGCTGCCCCAGTTCTTTTTCGTGATAGCTGATGCCATAGGCTGCCACCAAGGAGATAAAATCCCATTGAGTATAGCGAGAAAGGGCGGATTTCACAAAATGGCGGTTTTGGCTAAGGTAGTTCGCTGCACTCACATCCATATTAGTAAAATTGCAAAAGCCACCACCAGACATTAAAATTTTCCGCCCGATTTTCTTGCCGCTATCTAAAACCGCAACTTTCTTGCCGGCTTGTCCGAGTTGTGCACCGCAGAACAAGCCCGCGGCCCCTGCACCAATAATGACGACATCAAATTTTTGCATTAGAAATTAAGTACCTTATCCGCTTCAAACGTCCAATCCGCCAATTCAATTAAAGTGCCGATTTCCACCCCATCCGCAAGCGGTAAATCAGTTATGCCACGAGCATTGGTGCAAGTCTTACAGAGTTTCACCCTAGCGCCTTGGGCAGTTAGAATTTCAAGCATCTGCTGTAAATGATAACCTTCAGCCGGATTTTGTTTGGCAAGCCCTGCAGTGACTGCATCAGACATTAAAAACAGTTTGATTTCAGTGCTGGTTTTATGTTGCTCTTGAATTTGTAACGCCAAACGTAATGCACTGAAAAAACATTCATTGCCATAAGGAGCGGAATTGATGATAAAAAGCAGCTTTTGAATTGAGTTTGACATGTTTTACCTCGGAATACACGAAACACACAGATAATAAAGTTCCCTCCTCTAACAGGAGGGATAACATGAAGAGTCTACCAAATTAATGAGCATCAGCCCAAATAAATTTCGTAATAAAGAGTAAAGAAACCACTACCACAGAGAGGTTAATTTCTTTCCAACGCCCTGTACAAGCTTTCATTATACAGTAGCTAATAAAGCCAAATGCAATTCCTTCCGTAATTGAGTAAGTAAATGGCATCATTGCTGTAGTAATAAAAGCCGGGGTTGCTTCAGTTAAATCATCCCATTTTACTTCAATTAGGCTAGACGCCATTAAGATACCAACAAAGACTAATGCACCTGCTGTCGCATAGGCCGGTACTAATCCGGCAAGGGGTGAAAAGAAAATAGTTAACAGAAATAATACACCAACAACTACCGCAGTTAAGCCTGTACGACCACCAACAGAAACACCTGAACCACTTTCAATATAGGTGCTGACAGCCGAAGTACCCATATAAGAACCGGCCATAGCAGCCGTACTATCGACTAATAACGCCTGTTTCATTCTTGGGAAACAACCTTGTTCATCTGCAAAACCGGCTTTGGTTGTAACCGCAATTAATGTGCCTGATGAATCAAATAAATTCACTAACATAAATGAAAAAATAATCCCCAACAATGCCACATCAAAGGCACCGGCAATATCTACTTGACCTACAACAGCGCCTAAGCTTGGAGGCATAGAAACAATACCATTAAAGCTAACCGCAGGATCAAATACCAATGCTAAGGCAGTTACCACTACAATAGAAACCAACACCCCTGAATGAATACCTTTAGCAGCAAGAACCACAATAATGAAGAAGCCTAAAATCCCCATCAGTACCTTTGGATCATGCAGATTTCCTAAAGTCACTAATGTATCTGGATTTGCAACCACTATCCCCATATTTTTAAAGCCGATTAACGCAATAAATAAGCCAATCCCAGCACCTATGCCAACTCGCAAACCTAGCGGAATTGATGACATAAACCAGTAGCGAACCTGCAAGACAGTTAATAGGAATAAAGCGACAGAACCTAAGAAAATGGCTCCCATCCCCACCTGCCAAGAGTAGCCCAATTTTTGTACTACCACAAAGGCAAAGAAAGCATTTAACCCCATTGCCGGTGCCAGTGCAATCGGCAAGTTACTGAATAGCCCCATCGCAATAGTACCAAATGCCGCAATTAAGCAAGTGGTGACGAACACTACCTGAGTATCCATTCCTGCTACGCCAAGAATAGAAGGGTTTACAAATACAATATAAACCATGGTGAAAAAAGTGGTAATGCCCGCAACAATCTCGGTTTTCGCATTACTGCCCTTTGCTTTAAGCTGAAATAATTTTTCTAACATAAGACCTTCGGAACTTAATTAAATGAAATAACAACGCCCAAGCAATCGTTTGCTCGGGCGTTGGTGATTTTTATCACGTAATCCGTTTTTTGGCAAGTAATTAATACTCTAAAACTAATTTTAGTAACTCAACTGCGAGGAAAGCCAAACTAAAACGCTGCTCATCGGCCACACTCCAAAACTGGAGCTGATTTTCTGATTTCATTAATAACTGGCTGATTTCTAATGCATTCACATCCTCGTTTTCACCATT
The DNA here is from genome assembly GCF_011455695.1 of Mannheimia granulomatis. Taxonomy (NCBI): domain Bacteria; kingdom Pseudomonadati; phylum Pseudomonadota; class Gammaproteobacteria; order Pasteurellales; family Pasteurellaceae; genus Mannheimia; species Mannheimia granulomatis. Next base: position 1,443,181 of record NZ_CP015030.1, read on the forward strand.
TTTTACGGCTGTAATCACAGATTCTTCGTTAAAATTAATCCAAGTAGAAACTTTCCATGACTCACTCAACGTTTCCGCTTCTAATTGATATTCCGATTGCACTGAAACCATTTGTGACACACCATAAAACACAGGTACTTGCACTGTGTGGAATGTCGTACAAGCGGTTAAATTAGGCAAAACTTTTGCAAGTTGTAGTTCAAAGGCTTTCGAAAATGGGAGATTTTTTTCTTCCCCTTGCACGCTTGCCGGCACAACATCAAAGGCAATACGCTGCGCATTTTCATCAAATGGAATACCATTTAATAAACGAGCGGTCTGACCTGCCAGTTCTTTGACTTTATCATCGCCAAAATAGGCCGATGGTAAAAGCGAGGTTACAAAAATTTGCTTTAACGGCTGATCTAACAGTGGCTTTAATGCCAAAGCCAGTTGTGACACTTGTGGATTGGCAAGGGCTACAATATTTCGCTCACGTAAATTAGCAACATGCTCATCATTTACACTTGGTACAATCACCGGCACATCACCAATTAAAGCGGTAATTCCATATAAATCCAAAATCACACAGCCTGCTTTCACAGCTTCAGCCAGGACTTCCGCCTGAGCCATTTTGCCGGCAAAAAACACATGGGTAAATTCTGACCAATTCACTTGATCTAGAGCATATTGAGCCACTGCTTTTGCCCCAAAACGTAAATTCTGCTCCTCACCAAAAGGTTCTAGCTCAACAGCTGAAATGCTTTCAATAGATAAATCACTATTTTCTAATGCTTCAAGTAATTTTTCCGCTAACGTAAAATCACCGGCAATTGCTAAATGAATATTTGACACAGATGCTCCTTTCTCATTATCTGATAATTGAGGGAATTATATGCTAAAAAGCAGTAAGTTACATAAGCAATCTAACAAGCGGTTAAATTTTGCTGATTTTTTGCAAAGTTTAAATAAAAAAACACCGCTTGTTTTCACTGTGATTGACTTTTCAAATGAATGGATATTTGATATAGTTCATAACTTAAAAGTAGCTTCTCATTCTCATTAATGAGAAATAAAAAGAGGCAAAAGCCCAATATTAAAAAGAAATGGCAAAACAAGATTCAGATTGTATTACATTAGATCTGTTTGCGACGGTACCAAAAGTTGGGCGTCCTCGTACAAACCCTCTTGATAGAGAACAACAAATTCGTATCAATAAACGTAACCAACTAAAGCGAGATAAGTCTTCTGGCTTAAAGCGGGTGGAATTGAAATTACATTCGGATTTAGTGCAGTTATTAGAGGAACAGGCGTCTGAACGTGGGGTTTCACGCGGGCAGTTGATTGAAATAATTCTAAATAATTATATCAAAAATAGGTAGTAAAAATGGCAGTTGTAGGTTTATTTTACGGTAGCGATACAGGCAATACCGAAAATATTTCGAAGATGATTCAGAAGAAATTAGGGGCTGAATTGATTGATATTCGAGATATTGCAAAAAGCACAAAAGAAGATATTGAAGCATACGATTTTCTAATGTTTGGTATCCCAACTTGGTATTATGGCGAATCTCAAGCAGATTGGGATGACTTTATGCCAACCCTTAAAGAGATTGATTTTAACGGTAAAGTTGTGGCTATTTTTGGCTGTGGTGACCAAGAAGATTACGCAGAATACTTCTGCGATGCGATGGGAACCATTCGTGATATTGTAGAACCAAACGGTGGAGTGATTGTTGGTCATTGGCCAACGGAAGGTTATACTTTCGAAGTTTCACAAGCATTAGTAGATGAAAATACTTTTGTCGGCTTGTGTATTGATGAAGATCGCCAACCGGAATTAACTACAGAGCGTGTTAATAAATGGTGCGAACAATTAAGCAAAGAAATGTGTTTAGATCAATTAGCATAATTACTTTCAAGATAAATAGGTGACAGGTATGTCTGAAGCAAATATTAAACGTTTAAAAGATGTCGGTTTAAAAGTAACCGAACCTCGTTTAACTATCCTTGCGTTAATGCAGGATATTCGTGATGAGATGCAACATTTCTCAGCAGAAGATATTTATAAAATTCTGTTAGAAAAAGGCTCAGATATTGGTTTGGCAACCGTTTATCGTGTATTAAATCAATTTGAAGAAGCGAAGATTTTAACTCGTCATAATTTTGACGCCAATAAAGCGGTTTTTGAATTGAATATGAACCACGAGCACGACCATATTATTTGTATGGACTGCGGTAAAGTATTTGAATTTAAAGATCCAGATATGGAGCGCCGCCAACGTGAGATTAGTGAAAAACACGGTATGGAATTAACCAATCACAGTTTATATCTCTATGGTAAATGCAGTAATTTATCAAACTGTGATGAGAAAAAATAATCTTTTCCTGCTATATTGATTAATCAGCTACCGAAGGTTCTTTGAGTCTTCGGTATTATTGTATATAGGTAACCCTAATTTTAAATGATTATGGAAGAAAATAAACAAGATGTCGTAGATGCCCAAATCAGGCCGCCCCGAAAAATATCCCCTTTTTGGATCTTACCTATTGTTGCCTTTATTATTGGGGTATTACTCTTTTTCCAAATTTTAAAAGAACAAGGCGAAACAATTACTATTCGATTTGCAAAAGGTGATGGTATTACAGCAGGTAAAACAGCTATTCGTTATCAAGGTTTGCAAATCGGCCAGGTAAAGCGTGTTTATTTTGTTGATAATTTAAAAGAAGTTGAAGTCCAAGCTGAGATCAATCCTGAAGCCAGAAGCGTTTTACGAAAAGACACGAAATTTTGGCTAGTACATCCAAGTGCCTCTTTAGCCGGAGTCTCCGGCTTAGATGCTATTGTGTCTGGAAACTATATCACTCTTCTACCGGGTGAAGGCGAATCTGCTGACGAATTTATTGCGGAAGAAGATCCCCCCGCAATCACCGTAAGCGATGGTGATTTGCTGATTCGCTTAATTTCCGATGATCTTGGCTCAATTACTGTCGGTGCAGGTGTTTATTTTCGCAAAGTACCTGTCGGGAATATAGCTGATTATCGATTTACTAAAGACCAGAAGAAACTTGAAATTGATCTTGTCATCAATAAAAAATATGCTCATTTAGTCAAAAAAGATAGCCGCTTTTGGAATATTAGCGGTATCTCAGCAGATATTAATTTACAGGGCATAAAAGTCAACATGGATAGCATTGCCTCTGTTGTGCAAGGTGCAGTAGCATTCGACTCTCCTGAAAATATGGAAGTTGCTGAGCAAGGGCAGAAATTTACGCTCTATTCAGATTTCAAAGCAGCGAAACGTGGAATTGAAGTCAAAGTCAAAATTCCTCATTCTGCCAACTTGAAAGTGAATGAAACAGGTGTTTTTTACCAAAATCTGCAAATTGGCACACTCTCCAAACTCATATTGCCGACAGAAATTGATAATATCGCACAACCAAATACGGAAGTACAAAATTCCCCCGTTGAGGGAATTTTATTAATCGACCCGAGTCATGCGGACTTATTACGTTCCGAAACGAAAATTTTACTTAAAGAGCCTCGGCTATCTTTAAATACAGAACAGCTCACTAAAGTAGGTGAACTCTTACGGGGAAGCTATTTCGATATCCAAGCAGGAGCAGGAGAAGCTCAATATAATTTTACCGTACAAAATGAGGCAGATTATCTTCTTAGCTTACCGAATTTACTGGATATCAGCCTAATCTCGCCTCAAGCTTATGGCGTAGATATAGGACAAGGAATTTACTATAACGATATACAAATTGGCGAAATATTGAAGCGAAAATTAGATCTGGAAAATGTGCACTTTAGTGCCATTATCTATCCGAATTATCGCAATTTAATCGGCAGTAACAGTAAATTTGTTGCTATTTCTAATATGGATTTTTCAGTCGGCTTAGATGGATTAAGAGTTAGTGCAGCCTCTCCTTCTGATTGGCTAAAAGGCGGCGTGCGTTTATTGGTAGATAAGCCGGATGGAAAGCCTAAAAAACAGTATGCTCTTTATAAAGATCTTGAAAGTGCCGAATCAGGCATGACCAGTATTGATAAAACAGCTACAGTAAAACTTGCTGCTCAATCGTTATCGGGAATCAGCGAAGGATCAGTAGTTTTATACCGGGATTTTCAAGTTGGTGAAGTCATAAAAATTACGCCAAAACAGCAAAAATTTGATGTTGAATTATTTATACAACCTAGCTATCGACACTTATTGACAGATAAAAGCCGATTCTGGATAGAACCTGCAATGGCAGTTGATGTTTCGATGAAAGGTGTCAATATTGCAGCATCGCCTTTAATGAGAACATTAAAAGGAGCAATCAGCTTCGATAATGGAGGAAGCAAAGGAAATAAAACCCTTTATCAGAGCCAAGAAAAGGCTACTTCAGGCAATACTTATATTACGTTAATTGCCAAAGATGCGGCAAAACTGACTGAGGGAATGAACATAAAATATATGGGCTTAACTATCGGCCAGCTTGAAAAGCTTGAATTACAAAATGCAAAAAAACAGATAAAAGCGACCGCTTACATCAACGGTCAATACTATCCGTTAGTCGCAAAAGCCGGAACGAAATTCAGCGTAATTGCCCCGGAAATCAGCACATCCGGTGTTAAAAATTTAGATGCTGCATTGCAAAATTATATTACTGTAGATATAGGCTCGGGCAAAGTACAAACTCAATTTGATCTCGCTGAGACCGATACAGTAAAAACGACCTATGCCAATGGTTTCCCAATTATTGTTGAAACGACCAATGCTAACGGTATCCAGCCAGAAGCCCCTGTGCTTTATCGTGGAATGGAAGTGGGCATAGTAAGCCATTTAAGCTTAAGTGAATTGGGCGATCGCGTATTAATTCATCTTAAACTTAACAATAAATACAGACATTTAGTCAGAACCAATACCCAATTCTGGCAAGCGACAGGTTATACAATGGATATCAGCCTACAAGGCGTAAGCATGAATTCGGGTACAATGTCGCAATTACTAAAAGGTGGAATTGAATTCTCAACCCCTTATACCCGAGTGGTAAAGCCTCAAGCTCAGGCAAACCGCAGATTTTTCTTACAACGCAAAATTCCTGATGATGCTCCGGCTTGGGAGCAAGGCATTGCAGAGTAAGGCAGTTATTATAGATGGAGTAAAAAAATGCCTTTATTAGATAGTTTTAAAGTTGATCATACCAAAATGAATGCACCGGCGGTACGTGTAGCAAAAACCATGACTACACCAAAAGGTGATACCATTACCGTCTTCGATTTACGTTTTTGTCGCCCGAATATTGATATTCTGCCTGTGCGTGGTATTCACACCATGGAACATTTATTTGCCGGTTTTATGCGAGATCATCTAAACAGTGAGAATGTTGAAATTATTGATATTTCGCCAATGGGATGTCGTACTGGGTTTTATATGTCTTTAATCGGCTCACCTTCTGCAGAAGATGTAGTGAAAGCTTGGACAGCCTCAATGGAAGATGCCCTTAACAAAATTCCTAATGTGTCAGCTATTCCGGAATTGAATGAATACCAATGTGGTTCTTATAAAGAACACTCATTAGAAGAAGCTCACCAAATTGCCCGCAACGTGCTAAATGCCGGTATTGGCATCAATCATAATGAAGATTTAGCATTAGATGAAAAATTGTTAAATCCATAAATTCACCCTTACCCCTCTTTAACTAAAGAGGGGAATTTTAATTTTACCTCACTCTAGTTCCTCTATTTCGCCAAAGAAAGGCTAGAAGATTTGAGGAGATATTCAGGAAGCAAAAATATTTATGTTCGAAAAATTATTTAGATGGTTTGAAGCTCGTATTGAAACCTATCCGAATGAAACACCCACAACTCCCAAATCCGGACTCATCCCCTTTATTTATGATGCAACAAAAGGAATGCGAATTTATATCCTACTGCTTACTGTATTAGTTGCAGTAGTTGGTATAATTGAAGCCGTTCTCTTTCAGTTTATGGGTGATTTAGTCGACTGGGTGAATAAATACTCTGCAACCGAACTTTGGGCAGAAAAAGGCATGACCATTGTCGGAATGTTCTTTATCGCCATGCTGGCAGTCTTATTTGTTTATCTTGCCTGCAGTATTCGCTTCCAAGCTTTACAGGGTGTTTTTCCAATGCGTTTACGTTGGAATTTCCACCGCCTAATGCTTGGGCAAAGTTTAGGCTTCTATCAAGATGAATTTGCCGGCCGCGTCTCAGCCAAAGTGATGCAAACCGCCTTAGCAGTACGTGATGTTATTATGACCTGTGCCGATATGCTGGTCTATGTAATGGTTTATTTCGCTACCTCTAGCATTATATTATTGCAACTAGACGGTTGGTTATTTATTCCGTTTATTTTATGGATGATTGCCTTAGGCTGTACCATTCGTTATTTTGTACCGAAATTAGCACAGGCAGCACAAGAGCAATCTGATGCCCGCAGCTTAATGACAGGACGCATTACCGATGCTTACTCTAATATCACCACCGTAAAATTATTCTCTCATGGCAATCGTGAATCCGCTTATGCCAAAGAATCAATGGAAGAATTTATGGTTACCGTGCATAAACAAATGCGTTTAGTTACTGTAATTGAAACGGTAACTAACCTCATGTCTATGGTACTCATTATTTCAACAGCCGGTATCGGTTTATGGCTATGGGGAAATAACGTGATCACTGCAGGGGCAATTGCTACCTCAACAGCTCTTGCTCTACGTATTAAAGGTTTATCACAATGGATTATGTGGGAATTTGCCAGCCTATTTGAAAATTTAGGCACTGTGCAAGATGGTATGGTTACGCTTTCTAAGCCACATAATGTAGTTGATAAAGAAAATGCACAAACACTAAGCGTAACTGAGGGAGAAATTAAATTTGAAAAGGTGGATTTTGCCTATGACCCAAGCAAGCCTCTCCTAAAGGATTTCAATCTCACTATTAAGCCAGGAGAGAAAGTGGGGTTAGTAGGAAGAAGTGGAGCAGGTAAATCTACGCTTACTAACCTACTCTTGCGTTTTTACGATATTCAAAACGGTGTTATCTCCATTGATGGGCAAAATATTGCTAACATTACTCAAGAGAGCTTACGCTCACAAATTGGTTTGGTAACTCAAGACACTTCGCTTTTACACCGCTCTGTAAGAGAAAATTTAATGTATGGTCGCCCAACTGCGACAGAAGAAGAGATGCTAAAAGCTGTAGAGCAAGCTGCTGCCAGCGAATTTATCCCACATCTTCAAGATGCCAAAGGTAGAACCGGCTTTGATGCCCATGTTGGCGAACGTGGTGTTAAACTTTCCGGTGGACAACGCCAACGGATTGCTATTGCTCGTGTTATGTTAAAAGATGCCCCAATTCTATTATTAGATGAGGCAACCAGTGCGTTAGATTCCGAAGTAGAAGTGGCTATCCAAGAAAACCTCACCAAATTGATGGAAGGCAAAACCGTTGTGGCCATTGCCCACCGCTTATCCACCATTATGGCGATGGACAGACTTATCGTATTAGACAAAGGTGAAATTGTCGAACAAGGCACACACGAAGAACTACTAGCCTACAACGGCGTTTATGCCCGTCTCTGGGCACACCAAAGCGGTGGATTCCTGCCGGAAAATGCGGATATCTAGAAAAATAGGGTGGATAAAATCCACCCTATTTTTAATCTTCAATCTTTTTTTGCTTTAATAAAGCATTCATTTCTGATAGCAACATATTCTCTCTTTTCAAATTTTCAATAATCTCTGACTGGTGAGCCATAAGTAATTGCATTCTTTGCAGCTCTAGTTGCATATCGCTATTGGCACTACTAAAAAACGTATTATTGAAAGATCCTGTATTAGTTGAATTATTAAACTGAAACTGTGCTTCTCCATAAGAAAGTAATTCCATTATATCAATACCAAAAACTTGAGCAAGTTGCTCCAGACGATCCATATTGGAACGAGTATCCCCACGTTCAATTTTTGCATAGCCCTGAGTGGACATACTTAATTTTGTTGCCATTTCTTCTTGTGTCCATTGGCGATCTTCTCTTAAATGACGAATTTTTTCACAGGTTTTCATAATAAATCACTTTTTAGATAGGTTTAACTACATTTTGGGAAGATGAAGATTACAGTTCGTTGATTGTAGCAATAAACAGGTGAAATGTATAATTTTGAATATTTTTTATTATACTTAAGGAAATTTATGAACGAAAATTTAAAATCAATTATAGGCATTATACTTAGTCTAATAATTCTTTATTTGCTCATTAAAGGCACTTTTAAAGTTCTAAAATGGTTGATTAACCTATTTATAACCAATAAAAAAGAGCAAATTGACTTAAGTAATTTAAATGCCCAAGAACTTGTTTCAAATCAAATTAAAGGGGACTTAGGAAAGCAAAATAAATCTTCAGTTTTTACAAAATTCTTTCAGAATATTCTATTAATTCTGATGTTACCGGTATACTTCATAGGAAAAATTATTGCGAAAATTTGTTATGCACTTCAAGACCACTGTCCTAAATGCGATAGTACAGAAATTAAACACATTAGTACTCAAGAACTTGATAGATGGCAAGGAAGTAAAAAAGTAAGAGAAAAATTAGCATCAGGAAAAATTAAAGAAAAATATGTAAATGCTACATATGTTCTACGCCGAAGAATATACCAATGTAATAAATGTGGTTACTCTTACCATAGAGATAATAAAGAGGAAAAATAAATGGTAACAGAACAGTTTGAAAATTCGGCACTTTCTTTTGCTGGCTGTGATGGTAGAAACCCTCAATCTGATGTCTGGTTTTGCGGTTTAGAATGGGGTGGCGAACAACGAGATGAGCTGGATAAACCTATTCAAGAAAGTGAAATGTATTCGTGGTCGCATGAAGATTTTGAGAGTGCTTGGACTACTCAATACAACCAAAAAATTTGTTGGTTTTTATGGTACTTTCATAATTTAGAATGGAATACAGGCGAAAATAGCGATATTTTTGTTAAACGTCATCATATTCTCTATAGCCAACCAGAAAGTGGCCGTGGTTTTAAGATGAATATGCTACCAATCGGCTTTCCTAACCGAAATAGCATTGATTGGAATACAACCTTAAAAACATTGACAGGTCTAAATTCATTCAATGAATATCGCCAATGGTGTGTTACTCATCGTGGTAAATTTTTTAGAAATATAGTACAAAAATATCAACCTAAAGTGATTGTTTGCACAGGCATTAGTGAAGTAACTCATTTTATGCAGTTTTTCACAGAAAAAAGTGAATACGAAGTTCAACTCACAGAGCAATTTAAGTTTTATCATTCAAAATTTAAAAATACTCTCATTTGTGTCGTTCCTTTCTTTGGTGGAGCAAGTGGTATTAACTCTTATGCCAAAATGGAAAGCCTAGCCACCCACATTAAAGCCTTATTAAAACAATAACCTCAACCACAAGCGGTCATTTTTTCAATAAAATTTACAAATTTTCGGCAAAAAATGACCGCTTGATCACCAATTAAAACCTGCCAAAAACAGACTTGAAACCTATCAAAATATTGACAAAAAATTTCAAGATTTATCCTGCTTTTTCAGGTATCATTATGGCTTTTAATAACAATAATTTTGGAGCAAATTGTGTCTGCCCTTTGGTCTGATTGCCTTAATCACTTACAAACTAAAGTCTCACCAACCGATTACAGTACTTGGTTGCGCCCTCTTCAAGCAAGTTCTGATAATGGGGAACTAACACTTTATGCTCAAAATCAATTTGTCGAAAATTGGGTTAAAGATAAATTCTTATCGGAAATTACTGAGCTGGCACGTTTTTTAGCTAAAAATGATAACCTAGTTGTAACACTCAAAGTAGGAATTAAGCCTAGCGAACAGTCAAAGCCGCTAAGCAATGTAAAAGAGGAAAATTCAGATTCCGTACATTCGGGTTTTAAAACAGGCTTAAACCCAAATCAAACCTTTGAAAACTTTGTTCAAGGTCGTTCAAACCAACTGGCAAAATTAGTAGCGCAACAAGTGGTAGATAACTTAGGCGAAAGCCACTGCAATCCACTCTCTTTTTATGCCGGTACCGGTTTAGGTAAAACACACTTACTTCATGCTATCGGTAATGAATTGATCAAACGTACACCTACTACCCGTGTTTTATATATTCATCTTGAACGTTTTTATCGAGATATCATTAAAGCGATTAACAGCTCGAATAACGATGCGGAAAAAATCAAAAAATTCTATCGCTCACTTGATGTGCTTATGATTGATGATATTCAATTTTTAGCAAACAAACCTAAAGTTCAAGAAGAGTTTTTACATTTATTAAATGCTTTGTTTGAGCAAAAAAAACAGATCATTCTGACTTCAGACGTATTGCCTAAAAATATTGATAAAATTGATACTGCGATTAAATCACGCCTAAGTGGTGGGATTAGTGCAACCATTGAGCCACCTGAGTTAGAAACCCGTGTTGCAATTCTCCGTCAAAAAGCAGCGGAACGGGGAGCAGATTTACAAGAAGATGCCGCTTATTTAATGGGGCAAAAACTGCGTACTAATGTACGTGAGTTAGAAGGTGCATTAAACCGTGTAATTGCATGGCAAAAATTAACACTTCGCCCAATTACAGTTGATGCTGTACGTGAAACCTTGCAAGATCTGTTTGCCTCTTTTGATTATCTCATTACCATTGAGAATATTCAGCGTATTGTGGCAGAATATTACAATATCAAAGTAGCAGATATTAAATCCAAAAGCCGAGCAAGAAGTATTGCCCGCCCTCGTCAAATGGCAATGGCATTAGCTAAAGAGCTAACAAACCATAGTTTGCCAGAAATTGGTCGAGAATTTGGCGGACGCGATCATACGACTGTACTACACGCTTGCAAAACGATTAATGAACTGCGTGATAGCGAAAGCAATATCCAAGAAGATTATATAAATTTAACCCGCAAATTATCATCTTAATCCGTTAAGTATGAAGGAATAATTATGCAAATTACTATTACAAGAGAACAGTTACTCAAACCTTTACAACAAGCTTGTAGCGTATTAAGTAGCCGCCCAACCTTGCCTGTAATTAACAATCTTTTACTTGAAGTAGATGGCGATCGTCTATCTTTAACAGGCACTGATTTAGAAGTTGAGTTAACCACCCAAGCTCAACTACTACAAGCGGTCGATTTTTCAGGAAAATTTACTATTCCTGCCAAAAAATTCTTAGACATCAGCAAAAGTTTACCGGATGATAGCGTACTTTCCGTACTTTTTGAGGAAGATAAAGCCATTATCAAAGCAGGACGTAGCAAGTTTAGTCTAGCGACCTTACCTGCAAGCGACTACCCTAATTTAATGGACTGGAAACCAGAAGTCGATTTTTCTATTGAGCAATCAACCCTTGCCCGCTTAATTGAAGCAACACAATTTTCAATGGCAAACCAAGATGCCCGCTATTTCTTAAATGGCATGAAGTTTGAAACTGAAGGTAACTTATTACGCACAGTCGCAACAGACGGTCACCGCTTAGCAGTCTGTACTATGGCATTAAACCAAGAACTGCTCACCCATTCGGTGATAGTGCCTCGTAAAGCAGTGCTTGAACTCTCTCGCCTGGTTTCTACAAGCGGAGAAACTGTACGCTTAGAAATCGGCTCCAGCAATATCCGTATTACGATGAATGGAATTGTCTTTACCTCGAAATTAATTGATGGTCGCTTCCCTGATTATCGTCGTGTATTGCCACGTAATGCAGATCGTATTTTAGAAGCCGATACAGAAACCTTAAAACGTGCTTTAATGCGTGCAGCTATTCTTTCAAATGAAAAATTTAGAGGTGTGCGTTTAACCTTAAGCAATAACTTGCTCAAAATTACCGCTAATAATCCTGAGCAGGAAGAAGCAGAAGAAACAATTGATGTGGCCTACGATAGCCCAGAAATGGAAGTCGGTTTTAACGTTAGCTACGTTTTAGACGTATTAAATACACTAAAATGCCAACGAGTACGTTTTAGCTTGGTGGACTCTAGCTCAAGCTGCTTAATTGAAGATTGCGATAACAGCTCTGCAGAATATGTGATTATGCCGATGCGTTTATAATAGTAAAGCCCTGTAAAAACAGGGCTTTACTTTAGCTCCAACATAAAGCCTGCTATAGCAGGCTTTATTTGTTTATAGATTATTTAATCGTACATCAATTAAAATTTGCTCTTGAGGAGAAGCCACTGCTTTGGCTTGTTCATAAGCTGCTTTTGCTGCCTGAATATCTCCCTTAGCGACAAGAATATCACCGGTTAAGATCTGCTTACGTAACTCCCAAACTTTGTCTTGAACCTGTGCCAGCGTTGCAAGTGCATCATCATAAGATTTTAACTGATAATCAAGCTGTGCTAAGCGAAAGCGTGCAATAGTCTGTAAAGTTGGATCCTGGTTAGTCAATGCCGCTTGCAGAAGCGTTTTAGCTGCGGAAAAATCGCCTTTTTCAACTGCTTGTTTCGCGGCTTCCAACTGAGCAAAGGTTCCATAACTTGAGTCTTTATTATCCGCAATAAACTTTTCAATAAGCGGTTGATTTTTGCTTGGATTTTGCAAATAGCTTTCCATTACATTTTGATATGTCGCGGAAGTTTGTTGTGCAGTTTGCAATTGATGATTTTTCCAGAAATTCCAACCAAAGCTGGCTGCACAAATTAAAATGATCGCAAGCAAAATTGGGGTGCCATTTTCTTTAAACCAGTTCTTTGCATCTTCAAATTGCTGCTCTTCAGTTTTATTTAAATATTCATTACTCATTTAATCTCTCCTTATCCGTTAGGGATAAATTCCCTCTTTAAAAACGCTTTGCTAACTCAGCAATTAAATCTGCCTGTAAAATGGTACTTTGCTCTGCACCTGAACGTAAGTCTTTGATCACAACTTGTTTTTCAGCTACTTCACTTTCCCCAATCACTAATGCAATTTTTGCTTCAACTTTATCAGCACGTTTGAATTGTTTTTGGAATTTACCACCCGAGCAGTGAGTCATCACGCGTAATTGAGGTAATTCACTACGAATTTTCTCAGCAATTTGGAACGCATTAACCGTTGTACCTTCGCCTGAGAATACCAGATAAACATCAACCGCTTTCGGTAAATCAATCTCTTTATTAACTTCTTGAACTAACAACACCAGACGCTCTAAGCCTATTGCGAAACCAACACCTTGGGTTGCATGTCCGCCGAGCTGCTCGACTAAACCATCATAGCGCCCCCCACCACATACTGTACCCTGCGAACCTAATGCTGATGTAACCCATTCAAATACCGTTTTGTTGTAATAATCTAATCCACGAACTAATTTTGGATTAATTTCATATGCAATGCCCATTGCATCTAATAAAGCACATAATTGGGCGAAATGCTCACGGCTGTCATCATCTAAATAATCTAATAATTTAGGGGCATCATTTAATACCTCTTGCAAGGCTTCATTTTTAGTATCAAGAATACGTAATGGATTTTTTACTAAACGCTCTTTTTCTTCCTCACTCATTAAAGCGGTGTGATTTTCTAAAAATTTTACCAATGCCGAGCGATAATTCGCACGAGCTTCAAGCGAACCGATTGAGTTAAGCTGAAGTGAAACATGCTTCTCTATCCCCAATTCTTTCCACAAACGTGCAGTTAAAATAATTAATTCCGCATCAATTTCCGGATTAGGAATACCAAATACTTCTACACCGGCTTGGTGGAACTGGCGATAGCGGCCTTTTTGCGGACGCTCGTGTCTAAACATCGGCCCCATATACCATAAACGTTGCTCATTATTATAGATCCAACCACGCTCAATTGCTGCACGTACGCAACCTGCAGTACCTTCCGGACGTAGAGTCAATTGCTCATCGTTATCCCAGAAAGTGTACATCTCTTTAGAGACAACATCAGTAACCTCACCGATAGCACGGGCAAATAAAGGCGTGCTTTCTACAATCGGCATACGCACTTCCGCATAACCATAGTTAGCTAATACATTACGTACCTTCCCCTCAACCCATTGCCATAAAGGAGATTCTGATGGGGAACAGTCATTCATTCCACGAATTGCTTGAATTGTCTTTGCCACGTTATTTATCCTACTTGTTCAATATCTATACGATTATGTTGTTGTGCGACTTTTGCACGAATTTTTGCTTCTAGTTGATCAATTAATTTATCGTTATCAAAACGCTCTTTTTGGCGAATACCGTCTAAATAGAAACCACTCATTTTATTACTGCCGGTTACGCCCAAATCGGAAATCAATGCTTCGCCCGGACCATTTACGACACAGCCGATGATCGACACATCCATTGGCGTAATAATATCCTCTAAACGCTGCTCTAAAGCATTAACTGTTGCAATCACATCAATTTCCTGACGGGAACAGGTTGGACATGCGATAAAGTTAATACCACGGGAACGAATCCGCAACGATTTTAAAATATCAAAACCCACTTTAATTTCTTCCACCGGATCAGCTGCAAGCGAAATACGTAATGTATCGCCAATACCTTCTGCTAAAAGCAAGCCTAACCCAACTGCTGATTTAACCGAGCCGGCTCTTGCCCCTCCTGCTTCAGTGATACCTAAATGCAGAGGCTGATCGATCTGCTTTGCAAGAAGTCGATAAGATTCGACCGCTAGAAATACATCTGATGCTTTTACGCTAACTTTAAATTGATCGAAGTTTAAACGATCTAAGTGATCCACATGACGCAAAGCAGATTCTAATAAAGCTTGTGGTGTCGGCTCACCGTATTTTTCTTGTAGATCACGTTCAAGAGATCCTGCATTTACCCCGATACGAATCGGGATATTCTTATCTCTGGCACAATCAACCACTGCACGGATACGTTCTTCATTCCCGATATTACCTGGATTGATACGCAAACAATCCACGCCATATTCTGCCACTTTTAAGGCAATACGGTAATCAAAGTGAATATCAGCAACAAGCGGTACATTCACCTGCTGTTTAATGACTTTAAAAGCCTCTGCAGCATCCATTGTCGGTACAGAAACTCGCACAATATCCGCCCCAACACGCTCTAAAGCTTTGATTTGAGCAACCGTTGCTTCTACATCTGTTGTGCGTGTGTTCGTCATAGATTGAACCGTAATCGGTGCATCACCGCCAACAGGTACATTGCCGACATAGATTTTTTTCGATACACGGCGTTTAATAGGTGATTGATGTATCATAGTCTCAAATAATAGTTAAAAATTATAAAGCAGAAAACGCTCGCCAAGAGAGCAATCTTCTTGCTAACTTGCCGTGCGTTTTTCATCTGATGAAATTATTGTAGTGGTAAACGAATACGTGCGACACGACCATCAATTTTTAATGGCACTTCCTGTCCCTTATAGTAAAGCTTCACATTTGCCGGAGCCCCGATAGTTAAGCGGTATTGCTCATTATCATTAAAAGTTAAGGTTTCACCATTATTATAAAGCTTCTCAGCCAATCGTTTGTTTTTAGCACCACGCACGGTAATCCAACTTTGTGGGCCGGTAATCTCAATACGTAGCTCATCATTACCAATTGCAGCTTGCTGCTGCTCTGTAGCTTGCGTTTGTGCACCTTCAGCTTGTGTATTCTGTAAAATATTTACCGTCTCACTTTGAGTAGTTTCTGTTGCTGCAGGCACTTCATCTAATGAAGGTTTTGCCTCTGTTGGAGCAACTACCTCAACTTTTTCCGTCAATGCAGGCTCTGTTGTTGCAACCGTTGGTGCTATTTCAGATGTTGTCACAGGCACAATCGACTGTTGTACAGGGATAGATTGAGTTGTGGCCGTTGTTTCATTCGAAGTGCCAACTGCTTCTATATTAATAGGAGCAGAATTGACTAGCTGCTCACGATTTTCCTGATCTTTTTTATAACCCTGCCACCACCATAATAAGGTCATTCCTAATGCAGCCAATAACACTAAAATAGTTAAATATTTTAATGAACGACCTTGCGAATTCGAAGACGGCTTAACTGGAGAAACCTTAGTAACTTCTTTTGGAATCGTTACTTCACCATAGTTTACACTTGAAATCAGTGCCTCTGGCAGACGTAAAAATTTAACATAATTACGCACATAACCACGCACAAAGGTAGGGGCTACATTTTTTAAAATGAAAATATCATTCTCAAGCGACTCGATGTGTGATTTTTTTAAGTTAGTTTTTAGTGCAACATCTGCAATTGAAAGATTTAACGCCTCACGGGCAGCCCTTAATTGTTGTCCTAAGGTTAATCCATCCCCATTTACATGAAGCTGTTCTTGCTGAGAATTAACTGATTTCATCATACAAAACTCTTTAAAATAAAATGTTAGAAATAAAAATTCAAAAATTATTCGGAAGTTTAAAGAGGTAATGCCTATTTTGCAATCTTCACAAGCAAAATTATTGAAATTTTCATTTTCAAGCGGTCATATTTAGCAAAAATTTTACACAAACACTTGCCTTAAAAGCACTTCTTTACCTGTGATATAAAGTGCGAGGATAGTACGTAAATTTTACGTAAAATCTGACCGCTTGTAGAAAGCTAGTAAGAGGACAAAGCCGCTTTTGCTGCTGCAATCGCTTCTGACACCCGCTGTGGGTTAACACCTCCCTTAGCACAACGTTTTTCCAAGCAAGATTCTAATGATAGAATCGGGTAAACATCATCACCAATACTCTGATGAAATTGTTGGAATTCCGCAATGCTCAAGGCTTCAAGAGGCTCTTTTTTGCTGATTGCATAAACAACAGCTTCGCCCACAATATGGTGAGCTTCACGGAACGGCACGCCTTTTGCAACCAGATAATCAGCCAATTCAGTTGCATTTGCATACCCCTGTTGAGCTGCTTCACGAGTACGTTCTGTATTAACCTGAATATCAACTAGAACAAGCTCTGCAATTTCTAAACACGCTTGCCAGGTTTCAAGAGCATCAAAAATACCTTCTTTATCTTCTTGCATATCTTTATTATAAGCGAGCGGCAAGCCTTTTAAGGTGGTTAATAAGCCGGTTAACGCACCGAATACCCGCCCTGATTTACCACGAATTAGCTCGCAAGCATCGGGATTTTTCTTTTGTGGCATGAGAGATGAACCTGAAGTCACACGATCGGACATTTCAAGGAAACCAGACTCACCACTATTGAAAATAATTAAATCCTCAGCAAAACGAGATAAATGCACCATACTGATTGAAGCCGTCGAAAGCAGTTCCAAAATATGATCACGGTCTGAAACGCTGTCTAAACTGTTGCGAGTTGCCTCTTCAAAACCTAAATTACGAGCCAATAAGTCACGGTCAATTCCGTAAGCCGTACCTGCTAAAGCACCAGAACCAAGCGGGCAAGTGCTCATACGTTTGTTAGCATCACTCAAACGGCTGAAATCACGCTCAAGCATTTCGTAATATGCCATACACCAATGGGCAAAAGTCACTGGCTGGGCACGTTGTAAATGGGTGTAGCCCGGCATAACAGAAGATTGATTTTCTCCTGCAACAGAAACTAAACGTTCTTGTAACGCACGAATTCTCTCTTGTAAAGCTACTGCTTGAACTTTACACCACATTTTAATGTCTACCGCTACTTGGTCATTACGGCTGCGGCCTGTGTGTAATTTTTTCCCTAAATCACCGACCTTTTCGATAAGCTTTGATTCTACCCAGCTGTGAATATCTTCCGCATCATCTTTTAAAATAATTGCCAGATTAGATTCCACCTCTGTTCGTACTTCATTGAGTGCGGCAATTAATTTTTCCAATTCGCCTTCAGTTAAAATTCCCACCGTGGTAATAGCTTTTGCCCAACCAATAGAACCTTCGATATCTTGGATTGCTAAGCGATAGTCAAAGCGTAGCGAGTCATTAAAATATTTAAATTTTGCATCCGCTTGTTGTGTAAAACGTCCACCCCAAAGAGCCATATTTTTATTCCTTGTATACTGTGAAAATGAAAAAGGCGTTTTACCGCCTTAAACTGATGCTTATTCTGCATAAATATGCATAATATTTCAATATTTATTTACAATAATTTTAATTGTGTTTCGATAATACCGCCACCTAAGCAAACTTCACCTTGATAAAATACCGCTGATTGCCCCGGTGTTACCGCAATTTGAGGCTCATCAAACACCACACGGATAGTTTCATCATCAATCACTTGGATTTCACACGGAATATCTGCTTGGCGATAACGTGTTTTCACTGTACAACGTAAATTCTCACGCAACGGCTGCATATCTACCCAAGTCAGCTGCTTAGCAATTAAACCGCTGGACAACAAAGCAGAATTATCATGCCCTTGAGCGACAATTAACACATTGTTAATCAGATCTTTTTCTACCACATAAAACGGATCTTCGCTTAAACCTTTCACCCCACCAATACCCAAACCTTTACGCTGACCGAGAGTGTGGTACATCAATCCATCATGACGGCCTACTACTTTGCCTTCAACCGTGCGAATTTCTCCCGGTTGAGCCGGTAGGTAGCGTGCCAAAAAATCTTTAAACTTGCGTTCACCGATAAAACAGATACCGGTGGAATCTTTTTTCTTCGCAGTTGCTAAACCCAAATCCTCCGCAATAGCACGCACAATCGGCTTTTCAATTTCGCCCACCGGAAATAAACTCTGCCCGATCTGCTTTTTGTTTAATGCATAGAGAAAATAGCTTTGATCTTTATTCTCATCCAAACCACGCAATAATTTTGCATTTTCATCAAAGCTACGGCGAACATAATGCCCTGTTGCAATATAATCTGCCCCTAAATCTTCTGCTGCATATTCCAGAAAGGCTTTAAATTTAATCTCTTTATTGCATAAAATATCGGGGTTTGGCGTACGCCCTGCTTTGTATTCCGCTAAAAAATACTCAAACACATTATCCCAATATTCCGCCGCAAAATTAATTTTATGTAGCTTCATTCCTAATTTATCGGCAACCGCTTGAGCATCAGCCAGATCTGCCGCAGCGGTACAATAATCAGTATCATCATCCTCTTCCCAATTCTTCATAAAGAGGCCTTCCACTTGGTAACCTTGTTGTTGAAGAATAAAAGCAGACACCGAAGAATCCACTCCACCGGACATGCCGATAATCACTTTTTTCTGACCATTTTCAGCAAGCTGTTCAGTAGTCAATTTGGGGAAATGGGTTTGATAAGTTTTTGAAGTTAATTGATTTGACATAATTCTCCCGTAACTTCGGTTAAGGCGAAGCACTTGGTTAGTAAAAATATAGGGGCGAAAAATCTTTCACCCTCTGTAATGCAAAAGTTTAGGTAAATTTAACTGCTTGCTTATGAAAATGAGCTTTCTCTTTAAGAAAAAGCACTCACTATTTCACCTCGTAAAATTGCGGTTCTTTGTTAAAACGAGCAACTTCTTCCGGATCGGCAGTACCATCTGCAATTTTTGATTTCAAATTATCACAAGGCTCCTCGCAGTCGCACATTTTCTTCATGCCTAATGCAGTAATGCCACCACAACTACCTTTGATGGTTTTGCCTTTGACAATAAATCCAATCGACATTGCGAAAATCACAGCAACAAAAAATCCGAAAGTTAATAATAATGTTTCCATTGTGCACTCCCACTCTTTATTGAATTAGTTTTTTAAATTCACTCGACATTTGCGTTTCAAATGTCTCACCGTTTTTAATAATTAAAAAAATTGCCAATTTTTCACGCTCTGCTACTTGCAGGGCTTTTTCCGGTCCTAAAACAAATAAACCTGTGGATAAACCGTCTGCGGTCATTGTTGTAGGAGCCAATACTGTAATTGATGCTAAATTATGGCTGACCGGGCGTAATTGCTTCGGGTCAATAATATGTGAAAGGCGATTACCTTTTTCATCTTCAAAATAATTGCGGTAGTTTCCCGAAGTTGCCATAGCTAAATTATGTAACGGTACAGTAATTTGAGCCGTTTGTGCTTGAGCCATTATAGGCTGTTCAATTGCAATTCGCCAATCTAGCCCTTGGAGATTTTTACCTTTACCACGTAATTCACCACCGATTTCAACTAAGTAGTTGCTCACCCCAATCTGCTCAAGATATTCGGCTAACTTATCTACTCCAAAACCTTTAGCAATCGCAGATAAATCCAAATAAAGGTTGGGTACTAATTTAGTGAGGATTGGCTTAGGTTCAAGTTGTACTGCTATTTTATCAATGCCAACATAGGTGGAACGTTCTGCAATCTGTTCATCTGATGGCACTTTGTTTAAACGTTTATCAGGTCCGAATCCCCAAAGGTTTACCAAGGGTCCAACCGTTACATCTAATGCCCCTTCGGTAACGCTATTTAAACGAATAGCCTCTTGCACCACCTTTGCAAAATCTTTTGAAATTTCGACCGCTTGATTGGCTTGTTTTAGTTGATTAAAACGGCTTATTTCTGAATCATTTTGGTAAGTGGACATTTGATTGTTCACCTCAATCAATAGTTTATCCAACTCATTTTTCACTGTATCAGACGAAGCCAGATTCTTCACTTCACCGTTATCAATATATTTTACTGTGTAAGTTGTCCCCATTGTTTTACCTTGTAAGGTAATTTGTTCCGGGGCTTTCTCACAAGCGGTTAAAAACAGCGAGAAAATTGCAAAAGAAAGCACTCTTTTTAATTTCATAGTATTCCTGTAAGGTGGCTTGCCACCATTATAATGTAAATTAGTTAAATGGTGGGGTAAGCCCCATCCTGCAATTCATAATGGAAAATTATCTTTTAAGAATTTTCCATTATGAACTAAATCAAGCGGTGCATTTTGCAAAAAATTCTGCAAAACGCACCGCTTGTGATTGTGAAGTTAAGTATTAACCACCAAAATCATCTAATAAGATGTTCTCGTCTTCAACGCCTAAACTCTTCAGCATACCGATTACGGCTGCATTCATCACCGGTGGACCACACATATAGTATTCACAATCTTCCGGTGCTTCATGATTTTTCAGGTAGTTTTCATAAAGCACATTGTGAATGAAACCACGGTAGTATTCTTCATTATCACCCGGTAAAGGATCTGAAAGCGCAACATACCATTTGAAGTTATCGTTCTCTTCTTGAAGCATATTGAAATCTTCCACATAGAACATCTCACGCTCAGAACGTGCACCGTACCAGAAAGTCATTTTACGTTTTGATTTCAAACGTTTGAGCTGGTCGAAGATATGTGAACGCATTGGAGCCATACCTGCACCACCACCGATAAATACCATTTCATTATCGGTATCTTTTGCAAAGAACTCACCGAATGGACCAGAGATGGTCACTTTATCACCCGCTTTGAGAGACCAAATGTAAGAAGACATTTGACCTGGTGGTACATCTGGGTTACGCGGTGGAGGTGTCGCAATACGCACATTCAGCATAATAATGCCTTTCTCTTCTGGATATGAGGCCATTGAGTAAGCACGAATGATATGCTCGTCCACTTTCGATACATAACGCCATAAGTCAAATTTATCCCAGTCTTCGTGATACTCTTTCGGAATATCGAAGTCTTTATAGTGAACTGTATGAGGCTCTGCTTCAATTTGGATATAACCACCGGCACGGAATGGTACTTCTTCTCCTTCCGGAATTGCCAATTTAAGCTCTTTAATAAAGGTTGCTTTATTGTCGTTAGAAATAACAGTACATTGCCATTTTTTCACGCCGAAGATTTCTTCCGGTAATTCAACGTCCATTGAAGATTTCACGTTTACTTGGCACGCTAAACGCCAGCCTTCTTTCGCTTCTTTCTTCGAAATGTGTGATAACTCGGTCGGAAGAATTTCACCACCGCCTGATTTCACTTGTACTTTACATTGACCACAAGAGCCACCGCCACCACAAGCTGAAGATACGAAAATTCCTTTGCTCGCTAAAGCACCAAGTAATTTTCCGCCCGCAGGTAAGGTAATGCCTTTTTCAGGGTCATTGTTAATTGAGATTGTAATATCGCCAGAATCCACTAATTTAGATTTAGCAAACAGGATAATCACCGCAAGCACTAATACCAGAGCCGTAAATGCGATAATACCGAAAATAAAATTACTATCCACGATATGCTCCTTATAATTGAATGCCTGAGAATGACATAAAGCCTAACGCCATTAAACCAACTGTGATGAAGGTAATACCTAAACCACGCAAGCCGGCAGGTACATCAGAATATTTCATTTTCTCGGTTAAACCTGCAAGAGCTACGATAGCTAACATCCAACCTGTACCAGCACCAATACCATATACTACAGATTCTGCAAAGTTGTATTCGCGCTGTACCATAAAAGATACTCCACCAAAAATTGCACAGTTTACTGTGATAAGTGGTAAGAAAATACCTAATGCACTATAAAGTGCCGGGAAGTATTTATCTAATACCATTTCAAGGATCTGTACAATACCTGCAATTACACCGATAAAGGTAATGAAGTTTAAGAAGCTTAAATCTACCCCTTCAACTAATGCACCATCTTTTAAAACGTGTTCATAAACTAACTGGTTAGCCGGTACAGAAATACCAAGTACTACAATTACCGCAATACCTAAACCAAATGCTGTTGAAACTTTCTTAGACACCGCGAGGAATGTACACATACCAAGGAAGAAAGAAAGTGCCATATTTTCAATAAATACGGACTTAACAAAGATACTAAGAAGTTGTTCCATCTTATTTCTCCACTTGTTCCGGTTTCCACGTTCTAATTCCCCAGATTACAAATCCGATAATGAAGAACGCACTTGGTGCTAATAAGAATAGACCGTTTGCTTGATACCAACCGCCATTTTGCACAGTTTCAAGAATAGTGATACCGAAGATTTTACCTGAACCGATTAATTCACGTAAAAATGCAACAATAATTAACATTGCACCGTAGCCTAAGCCGTTACCAATACCATCCACAAAACTTTCAACCGGACCTGATTTCATTGCGAATGCTTCTGCTCGTCCCATTACGATACAGTTAGTAATAATCAAACCAACAAATACCGATAACTGTTTTGAAAGATCGTAAGCATACGCACGTAAAATTTGGTCAACCAAAATTACAAGTGATGCAATAATCGCCATCTGTACAATGATACGGATACTATTTGGGATATAGTTGCGAATCATTGAAATGAACATACTTGAGAATGCAGTAACTAAACTTACCGCAATCGCCATTACTACTGCTGTTTGTAATTGAGTAGTTACCGCAAGTGCAGAACAGATACCTAAGATCTGTAGTGCAATTGGGTTGTTATCTGCGATAGGCGATAACAATAATTTTTTAAGATTGTTATTGTCTGCCATTAGTTAGCTCCCATTGCTGCTTTAAATTTTGCTAAATATGGACCAAAGCCGTTTTGACCAAACCAATATTTAAATGAACCATCAACACCGTTTGAAGTTAATGTTGCACCGGATAAACCATCAACACCATGATCTTTATCGGCTGAAGCTCCCTTACCGACTCTTAAAGCGACTTCATTTTGCTCATTAAATAATTTCTTGCCTACAAAGTTTTTTTGCCAGTTAGGGTTTGCAATTTCCCCACCTAAGCCTGCTGTTTCTCCCTGCTCATAGTAAGTAATACCATTGATAGTATTAGCATCAGGTTGAACCGCGACAAAGCCATACATAATTGACCATAAACCATTGCCGTGCATTGGCAATACTACTTGGGTCGTTTTACCAGCTTCGTCTTTTACTAAATAGACTTCCGCATATTTAGCACGCACTTTGATATTTGCCTTATCATCAGCAGGACTGATTACAACGCTTTTTGCAGGATCTTTTGCTGCTGCACGAGCATCAAAATCTTTCATGCCTTCAACATAATCACCTGTTGCCAAATCAACAACTTTCGGCTCAATAAATTTTGCATAGGTTTCTTGCACATTAGTATCTTTTTGCAATAAACCGGCCGCTTGTAAGATGTTTTTCTGTTTATCAAGTTGTTTCTGAATATCTTGTGTTGGTTTTAACAACACCGCAGCACCAGCTACGATAAGAGAACAAATTAAACTTAATAAAACCACAACGGTTAGTGTACCGCCAACGCTATCTTTATTAAATTTAGCCATTGTTTGCTACCCTCGCTAATCTGCGTTTGATATTACCTTGAACTACTAAGTAGTCGAAGATTGGAGCAAATAAGTTAGCAAATAAGATCGCTAACATCATACCTTCCGGATATGCCGGGTTGGCTACACGGATTAAAACGCACATAAAGCCGATTAAAATACCGTATGCCCATTTACCTTTATTCGTAAAGGCTGCAGATACCGGGTCGGTTGCCATAAAGAACATACCTAATGCAAAACCACCTAAAACTAAGTGCCAGTGCCAAGGCATTGAGAATAATGGGTTTGTATCTGAACCGATAACATTAAATAATGTTGCCGTTGCAGCCATACCAATCATAACACCTGCAATAATTCTCCATGATGCAATACGAGCAAAGACAATAATTGCCGCACCAATGATCAACATTAAAGTTGATGTTTCACCAATAGAACCCGGAATATTACCTAAAAACGCATCCATCCAAGTGATAGTTTCACCTGTTGCAACGTGTTTTAGTGCAGCTTGTCCACCGACAGCCCATTGAGAAAGTGCTGTTGCACCTGAAAAACCATCTGCTGCAACCCATACTGCATCACCGGAAATCTGACCCGGATATGCAAAGAATAGGAATGCACGACCAGCAAGTGCAGGGTTCATAAAGTTTTTCCCTACACCACCAAAGACCTCTTTTGCGACCACAACACCAAAGGTTGTCGCAAGAGCTGCTTGCCATAGTGGCAATGTTGGTGGAACGATAAGTGCAAGTAAAATAGACGTAACAAAGAAACCTTCGTTAATTTCATGCTTGCGCACCATTGCAAATACCACTTCCCAGAAGCCACCTACTGCAAATACAGTTAAGTAGATAGGAAGGAAATAAGTTGCACCTAACACCATTTTAGTTCCCCAACCTGCTTCGGTTACAGAACCTAAGCTATTAGCGAAACTATAGTGCCAGTCGTTTGCAATTAAATCGGTTAATGTTCCCATTTTAAGAGCTGCCAAAATACCTTGTGCACCAACATTGTACATTCCATAGAACATCGCAGGGAATAATGCTAACCAAACAATTAACATCATACGCTTAGAGTCAATTGCATCACGCACGTGAGCATCTTTACGAGTTACTGTACCTGGTGTGTAGAAAATAGTATAAGCAGCTTCAAATAGCGTGTACCATTTTTCATACTTTCCACCTTTATGGAAAGCGGGTTCCATTTTTTCAAAAAGATTTTTTAAACCCATTTTTAACCATCCTTCTCGATCTTATCTAACGCTTGACGTAATAATGGTCCCCAGTTGTTTTTACCTGAACACACAAAAGTACATAACGCTAAATCTTCTTCATCTAACTCTAAACAGCCTAATGCTTGAGCAGAGTCAGTATCGCTCGCAGCCAAATCACGTAACAATAACGTAGGCAGAATATCTAACGGCATTACACGCTCATAAGCACCTGTTGGCACCATTGCGCGCTCACTACCATGAACTGCTGTCGTGAAATTAAATAATTTCTTCGCAAAATGACCTAAGGTTGTACGAGTAATAGAATATTTGTCTGAGTAAGGTGCGATCATACCGAAGAAGGCTTTTTCACGACCTTCTAACAATACCGAAACTTGTAACGCATAGCGACCTAAGTAATCTACCGGGCCTGCTGCGGTAGCACCGCTTAATACAGAACCGGAAATTACACGGTTTTCACCTTCATTTAACTCGCCAGACGTTAATTGTGAAAGGTTAGCACCTAAACGCGTACGCACTAAACGAGGATTTTTCACTTGTGGACCGGCTAAAGACACAACGCGATCTGTAAATAATTCACCAGTTGTAAATAATTTACCGATGGCGATAACATCTTGATAGTTCAAATACCAAACTTGTTTGGTTGCACCGACAGGATCGATAAAGTGGATATGCGTGCCGGCAAGACCTGCTGGGTGCGGGCCTTTGAAACGGTTAGTTTCCACATTTTGAATCTGACGACTCTGTGCCGCATTTAAGATATTAGAATCAGCACCACCGCAAAGATGAATGGTCTTACTGCCATCAAATAAACGACTTAACACCGTTAAGCCATCGAAGAAAGCTTGTTGATGTTCTGCAATAATCACTTCAGGATTAGCTGCAAGCGGATTAGTATCCATCGCATTAACAAAGATAGACGAAGGAATTGCATCTAATGCAGGCACTTTGCTAAATGGACGAGTACGGAATGCAATCCATAAACCTGATTCTACTAAGTTTTGTTTTACTTGCTCTGAAGTTAGTGAGGCAAGCTCACCGGCTTCATAACGAGCAAAGGTAATTTGCTCATCACCCTCAACTTTAATTACTACGGATTGAAGAACGCGTTTTTCGCCACGGTTAATCGCCGTAACAGTTCCGCTTGCAGGAGCAGTAAAGAGAACGCCCGGATTCTTTTTATCTTCAAAAAGAACTTGACCTTTCTTAACCACATCACCTTCACGTACCTTCATTGAAGGACGCATTCCCACATATTCTTCACCAAGCATAGCAACTTCAGTAACGGTATTACCGTTATGGATTACTTGCTCAGGTTTTCCCGAAATTGGAAGATCTAAGCCTTTTTTGATTGTAATCATATTGTTTGCACTACTTTTCTTTTGGGTTAAAAATATGATTGCGTATAACGCAATCGCTTCTATTGAGCCGCAGCCTGAACTAAAAATAAACGATGATTCCCCCACTTATTTTTAAAAGCCACATTAAGTTCTCAAATCTGTTTTCCCCTTTTGTTGTCGATTTTTTGTAACAAAAGGTTAACTAAAAAATAATCGCCGTATTTTACCTAAAAATCGCCCTCTATGGCTAGAAAAACCCCCACTTTTTTACACTTTCCCTCTCTAAAATTTGAAATAAATCAATTTTCGCTCAAGCTCGGCATGAAAGATAACCATAAATAGTTAATCACATTCTTCTACAAGCGGTTAAATCTTACTCACAAAATTCTAACAATTTTGTTCACCGCCTAAGAGCTGCTAGATAAGCCAGCGTTCAAAATACTTTTTGTACTTTTTGTTAAAAATTTACACCTATTTTTTAGCTAGGCAATTTTAAAATTCAGGCGTAAAATAGTTGATAAATTTAATAGAATATTTTGAAAATAGGATTACTCGAAATGACAGAACAAACGATTCATATTTCAATTTCAGATCCGGCTCAAGCACATTTTGCCCGATTATTAGAACAGCAAGAAGAAGGAACCAACATCCGTATTTTTGTAGTAAATCCAGGAACACCAAATGCTGAATGTGGCGTGTCTTATTGCCCATCAAATGCCGTGGAAGAGACAGATACTGAATTTACTTTTAATAATTTTTCAGCTTTTGTCGATGATGTAAGTTTACCGTTTTTAGACGAGGCAGAAATTGATTATGTTACCGATCCAATGGGCTCTCAACTTACTTTAAAAGCCCCGAACGCCAAAATGCGTAAAGTAGCAGATGATGCTCCTTTTATTGAGCGTTTAGATTATGTGATTCAAACCCAAGTAAACCCTCAGTTAGCCAGTCATGGTGGTAAAGTAACACTGATTGAGGTAACAGAGGACAAATATGCTGTTCTTCAATTTGGTGGTGGTTGCAATGGCTGCTCAATGGTTGATGTAACATTAAAAGAAGGCATTGAAAAACAGCTGCTTATGATGTTCCCAGATGAACTGGTAGGAGTAAGGGATATTACCGAGCACCAACATGGCGAACACTCTTATTATTAAGATAGCAAAATGAAAAATGGGAAGGTTAAACCTTCCCATTTTCATTACATGATAAAGAGATAAAATCAGGAGGGTTAAAACCTCCTTTACTCTATTGAGAATCGGATTCTTTTTTCTCACGCGGCAATACTAAGTTCATAATGATAGCAGCAATTGCACAAAGGCTAATGCCTTTTAACGAGAATTCACCCACATTAATAAACATACCACCGATACCAAAAGTCATCACCACAGATACAATACATAAGTTACGAGCTTGTCCCATATCTACTTTAGCACGAATTAAGGTGCTCATTCCCACCGCCGCAATTGAACCAAACACTAACATCATAATCCCCCCCATAACAACACCTGGGATGGTTTGTAAGAATGCACCTACTTTACCGCAGAATGAAATCGCAATTGCCCAACAAGCCGCCCAAGTCATCACACGTGGATTAAAGTTTTTGGTAAGCATTACCGCGCCTGTTACCTCCGCATAAGTGGTATTTGGTGGACCACCTAAGAATGAAGCAGCAGAAGTTGCCACACCATCACCTAATAAGGTACGATGTAATCCCGGTTTGTTCATAAAATCTTTTCCGGTCACTGAGCTAATTGCCATAATACCACCAACGTGCTCCACTGCCGGAGCTAAAGCGATTGGCAAAAGGTACAAAATTGCCTCAAGTTCAAATTCGGGCGCTGAGATATTCGGTAAGCTAAACCAAGCAGCTTCGGTTACTTTAGTAAAATCAATAATGCCGTATACTAAAGACAGAATATAGCCGACTAAAATCCCAAACATAATCGGTACTAACTTCATCATTCCCTTGGCAAACACCGCCACCACTAAGGTAGTAATTAAGGTTGCCATTGAAATAATTAACGCCGTATTAGGTTCAATTTGCGTGCCTTTCGCTAACGCCATATCTACCGCAACAGGCGCAAGCCCCAAACCAATGATGATGATAACCGGGCCAACAACCACAGGCGGAAATAATTTCTCAAGAATTTTCGCGCCTTTTAATTTCACTAAAGCACTCAGCAAGAAATAGACAAGACCACTAAACACCAAGCCGCCCATAGTAACAGGGATCCCCCATTGCTGAACACCATATTGAATTGGCGCAATAAAAGCAAAGGAAGAAGCGAGAAAAATAGGCACTTGCCCTTTTGTGCAAAGTTGGAAAAGCAAGGTGCCGATACCGGCGGTAAGAAGTGCAGTGTTAGGATCTAAACCTGTAATTAAAGGCATTAAAACCAAAGCGCCAAATGCAACAAATAACATTTGTAAGCCAACAAAAGCCTGTTTAGGTGTACTGATAGTTTGATTAGTCATTTTTGTTTCAACTCTCTGTTTGAATTAACGAATAATGGATAGTAACAAGCGGTTAAATTTGCAAAAAAACTTGCAAAATTAACCGCTTGCGGTAATGAAATTAGGCCTTACGGCTATCCTGATGCTCTTTCGCTGCTTTTACAAAACCGGCAAATAATGGATGACCATCACGTGGGGTTGAAGTAAATTCAGGGTGGAACTGTGCAGCCACAAACCAAGGATGATTTGGTACTTCGATAATTTCCACTAATTTACGATCGGCCGATAATCCGGTTACTTTCAAACCGGCTGCTTCAATTTGTGGAAGTAATTTATTGTTCACCTCATAGCGGTGACGATGACGTTCTTCAATGGTTTCCGAACCATATAATTCACGGGCTTTTGAACCTTCGATTAAATGGCATTGTTGAGCCCCTAAACGCATTGTGCCGCCTAAATCGGATTCATCGCTACGGGTTTCAACATTACCGTCAGCATCTTGCCACTCGGTAATTAAACCGATTACAGGCTGTGAACAACCTTTATCAAATTCAGAAGAGTTAGCCTCTGTTAAACCTGCAACATTACGAGCATATTCAATTAAAGCGATTTGCATTCCTAAGCAGATTCCTAAATATGGAATTTTGTTTTCACGGGCATATTGTGCCGTGCGGATTTTACCCTCAACGCCACGATAGCCAAAGCCACCCGGTACTAAAATACCATCTAAGCCCGCAAGCAACTCTGTGCCTTTGGTTTCGATATCTTGCGAATCAATATATTTAATATTGACTGTCAAACGGTTAGTTAAACCTGCGTGTTTTAACGCTTCATTCACCGATTTATAGGCATCAGGTAATTCAACATATTTTCCTACCATACCAATAGTCACTTCACCGGTCGGGTTCGCTTGACGATATAATACTTGCTCCCACTCTGAAAGATCAGCTTCTTTGCAATCTAAACGGAAACGATCGCAAACAAAGGTATCTAAACCTTGCGATTTCAATAATTCAGGAATACGGTAAATTGAATCTACATCTTTAAGTGAAACAACAGCACGTTCTGGCACATTACAAAATAGTGCAATTTTTTTCTTCTCATTTTCAGGCACGGCACGATCTGAACGGCAAATCAACACATCAGGCTGAATACCGATAGAAAGTAACTCTTTTACCGAATGCTGGGTTGGCTTAGTTTTTACTTCGCCCGCCGTTGGAATATATGGCACAAGGGTTAAGTGCATAAATAATGTTTTTTCACGACCTACATCCACCGCTAACTGGCGAAGAGCTTCTAAAAATGGCAGTGATTCAATATCACCCACAGTGCCGCCTACTTCCACAATCACCACATCACGACCTTTACCGCCTTCAATCACTCGTTCTTTGATTTCGTTGGTGATGTGCGGGATAACTTGAATGGTTGCACCTAAATAGTCGCCACGGCGTTCTTTACGCAATACTTCAGAGTAAATTTTTCCGCTGGTAAAGTTGTTCGCTTTGCTCATTTTTGAACGGATAAAACGCTCATAGTGACCTAAGTCTAAGTCGGTTTCTGCACCGTCTTGGGTCACAAACACTTCACCGTGTTGGGTTGGGCTCATTGTACCCGGATCAACATTGATATAAGGGTCAAGCTTCATAATGGTAACATTTAAACCACGAGCTTCAAGAATAGATGCAAGAGAGGCTGCCGCAATACCTTTACCTAAAGAAGATACAACACCGCCCGTTACGAAAATATAATTCGTTGCCATTGTTATTGCCTTTGCTGATTAATTAGATTGGAAATAAGATAAACGTTTGCTTTATAAAAAGAAACTATCAGGACGGGAAAACAGTTTACATCAAATCTAACTTTTTTGCTATATAGAAAATGAGTGAGAGTCTCAAAAATTTCTTTTTTCATTCTCACGAACTTTATCTTCCATCTTACCTCTAAGGAGGTATTTGTAACTCAATAGAGGTATCTATGCGTATTTTTAATAAATTTTCACTCTCATCAACCACCTTGTTCTTTCTCGTTTCTGCCTATTTTATGTTCGCTTTAAATCTAGGTTTTTATCGGGAAGTTTTAAATGCACAATCTTTTCAGTTCCATGCTGAAGATTATTTTATTTTAACAATTCCGTTAGTCTACTTCTTTGCACTTAACATTATTCTCAATCTCATCGCTTTGCCGACTATCCATAAAATTATTATTCCAACCTTGCTGATTTTAAGTGCGGCAATTAGTTATAACTCATTATTTTTTAATGTCTATTTTGATGTAGATATGCTGAATAATGTGCTACAAACCAATTTTGCTGAAAGCTCACGAATACTGACATTTTCTTATATTGCTTGGATTGTTTGCTTAGGAATTATTCCATCTCTCCTCTACTTACTGATTAAAATTGATTATAAACCTTGGTGGAAAGAGATAGGCTTTCGCTTCGGATCCATTTTAGTTTCTGCTTTTGTAATCTTAGCGGTTGGTAAATTTTATTATCAGGATTATGCTTCTTTTTTTCGTAATCACAAAAATCTACCGAATTTGATTACACCGTCTAATTTTATTGTTTCAACCGTGAAAAAAATCCGCAATGATTATCGTAATAACATCCCGTACCAACAACTAGGCTTAGATGCGATACAAGCTAAGCCGGATGACCACCGCCACGTTACCATTTTGGTAATCGGTGAAACAACCCGCGCACAAAACTGGGGATTGAACGGTTATGAACGTCAAACTACACCAAAATTAGCGGCTCGTGGTGAGCAAATTATCAATTTCCAGCAGGCTAGTAGTTGTGGCACATCAACTGCGGTCTCTGTTCCTTGTATGTTTTCCAGCTTTTCACAAGCTGACTATAACGGTATAAGAGCAGCAAAACAGGATAATTTATTGGATATTCTCCAACGTGCCGGTATTGATATTTTATGGCTAAATAATAACAGCGATTGCAAAGGAGTATGCGAACGTGTGCCAAATAAAGATCTGCTCACATTAGATTTACCAGAATACTGCCGCGATGGAGAGTGTTTAGATAACATTTTATTACCTGAACTAGATAAAGCCTTAAAAGAAAGCCGAGCTGACAAAGATTTAGTGGTGGTACTACATACCATGGGTAACCATGGACCAACGTATTACGAACGTTATACCGACCAAGAAAAAGTCTTTACACCAACCTGTGATACCAACGAAATTAATCGCTGCTCTAATCAAGAATTAGTGAATACTTATGATAATGGTATTGTATATTTAGATCAGTTCTTAGATAAAATTATTCAACGTTTAGAACAGGAACCAACATGGGAAAGTGCGTTATATTATGTCTCTGATCATGGCGAATCGTTAGGTGAAAACGGATTATACTTACATGGTGCGCCATATAGTATTGCTCCCGATTATCAAACCAAAGTACCTATGATTATGTGGTTTTCACCAGAGTGGATTAAAAACGAGCCGTTTGATTTAAATTGCATTCGCAATAATGCGATAAATAACGCACATTCCCATGATAATTTCTTTCATACTGTGATTAGTATGATGGATATGAAAACCCCATTCTCCCTTTATAACAAAGACTTAGATATTTTGGCTCAATGCCACAAGTAGTAAAAAAGGCAATATTTCTTAAAGAAATATTGCCTTTATTTTTAAATAGTTAATTTTGCAAAATATAGGCAAAATTAGACCGCTTGTTCCTATAGTTACTGAAAACTATCAAACGTTAGCTCGTAGTTGTCGCCATCACGACTATAGGCGATATAGCGAGGGAATTTTTCACCCTCATATTTTTTGACAGTAATGTCTTTGTTATCACTGGTTCTGAATTTATAAGTAATTTCCTTATAGCTCTTACCACCTGATTTTACATCTCTTTGCGATTTACGTAACTGTACATTTGGTGTTGGATAAAGCTTTTTACCATTAGTTGTTTGAAAACTTGCAGGTAATTTATCGTAATAACTCAGCTGGAAGGCAGTGGTAAACAAATCATAAGTCGGCATTGTTAAAGCTTCCTGTTTTAGCGGCTCTTTTACTTTTCCGTATCTCACTGTTTTTGAATCTATCTCTGCCATGGCATAAGTCTTGCCGTTACGAGTATCTCTATAACTCAACATATTAAACTGCCCGTTTTTTTCCGTTCCTTTAGCAGAAAAGACAATGTTATATAAAGGTACGTTAATTTTAGCCTGAATATTATATTGTCCGCCTCCATTATTGAAATTAATATAAGCTGGCATTAAATAATTCGAGCTATATTTAATCTTAAAACTGTCTGCATAAGCAGTTGAAATTAATCCAGAAATTGTAACAATAGAGACTGTGAGTTTCTGCCAAATTTTCATCTATTTCTCCTCTAAATATATACTCTCGAACAATCTTAAGATAGCATTCTTATCTCTTAATTGTTCCGCTTTCTCTACCTGTGCTCTGGTTAAGTGTGGTGAGAAATAATTAATAAAATCATACATATAATTACGAAGGAAGCTTCCCCGTTTAAACGCAATTTGAGTCATACTCGATTGAAATAAATGACTTGCTTTAATTGCAACCAAATCTTTATCTGACTCTGTATATGCCATAGAAGCCATAATACCAACGCCTAATCCTAATCTAACATAGGTTTTAATCACATCTGCATCGGTTGCGGTAAACACAATATTCGGTAAAATACCTTCTTTATTGAAAGCATGATCCAAATCTGACTGACCAGTAAAGCCGAATGTGTAAGTAATCAAATCATATTTACCTAGTTCTTCGACAGTCAAATCTTCACTTTGGTTCATAAAAGTTGCCAGCGGATGGTCTGGTCTCACAATAACTGAACGATTCCACCAATAACATGGTAATAAAATCGCCTCTTCGAATAAATACTGAGCTTCTGTGGTAATAGCTAAATCAACTTCTCCTGCCATTAAAGCATCATGAATCTGATTAGGTGAACCTTGATGCAAATGCAAACTCACATCAGGATAACGAACCTTAAATTTATTAATTACATCCGGCAACATATAGCGTGCTTGTGTGTTTGTAGTCGCAATACGTAATACGCCTTTATTCGGCCGAGTGTGTTCTTCAGCAACTGATCTGATACTTTGTGTTTTCACCAACAACTCGCGGGCAATTGCTACAATTTTCTCGCCTGCAGGGGTTAATGATTTTACATGCTTTCCGTTACGCTCAAAAATATTAACACCGAGTTCACTCTCTAGCAAACGCACTTGTTTACTGATTCCCGGTTGTGAAGTGTAAAGAGCTTCCGCCGCTTCTGTAATATTTAAATTTTGGTTTACAATTTCAACGATATAGCGTAGCTGTTGCAATTTCATATTATTTTCCTTCTACAATCTCAATAATCTGTTTAATGTTATGAATCTCATAAGTTGGCTTAATGTGGGTTTCATTGTCTATTTTTGATACATTTAGCCAACAAGTATCAATACCCGAATTATTCCCGCCTAAAATATCGGATGCCAGAGTATCACCTACCATTAAAACTTTGGTTCGATCAAATTCATCCATCAATGCAAAGGCATAATCAAAAACCTGACGGTCTGGCTTTGCAGCTCCAATTTGTTCGGACACCACTAAGATTTCAAAAAAATGCTCGGTTTGGGTATTGAGTAACCGCTTTTGTTGCAACTCGGTAAAACCATTGGTAATAATGCCCATTTTAACTTTACCGTACAAAGCATTGAGCGTTTCAATAACACCTTCTAAAGGTTTACTCACCCACGCCATTTCCTCCATTAATTCTTGATTTAATTGGAAAGGCGTTACACCTGTTTGTTCAGATAATTTCGCAAATCGCCGAGTTTGAATATCTTGTGCTGTGATTTCGTTATTTTGGTAAGCAACCCACAAAGGCTTATTTATTGCCTGAAATTCCTGATAGTCTTGCTCGCTAAAATCAATTTGATAGCGAGCCAACATTGATTTTAACCCGAGATACGAATTGAACGAAAACAAGGTTTCATCCGCATCAAATAATATCCATTGATATCTCATAATCTTCCTTTTAATACAACAAGCGGTTAGATTTCAGTATTCTTTAGCACAAACACTTGCATTTGAATATTAGCTTTACAAACGGCTCTGAATGAGAGAGCAATAAGTAAAAAATCACTAAAATTTAACCGCTTAATAAATAGGCAACTAAGCACAGCACTCTTTCATTTTCTGCTGAATCCACTCAACAAAACATTGCACTTTCGGCACCTGCGATGATTGAGGAGAATAGACAACATAAAATGATTTTTCATCAAATAATGTGGTAGGAAAAGGCTCAATTAATGTACCTTTCTCAATTTCATGTTGAGCCAGAACTTGATTGGCAATTGCCACACCTTGTTGATGCATAGCGGCTTGTAACACCATAAAGGTATGGCTGAACATAGAACCTGTTTCAGCATCTACTTTGTCTTGAATATTTAAATGCTCCACCATACTTTTCCATTTATTATAAGTTGATGAATAGAGTAAAGTTTTATCCACAAGATCTTCAGCACTACTTATTCTATTCTGTGCCAAATATTCTGGTGAAGCTAAAATCACAATACGAGATTCCGTCAAACGAATAGACTGTAGATCGCTCCAGTCTCCACTGCCATAATAAATAGCAACATCAATTTCTTTGCCTAATAATCCTTCATCATGATCAACCCCTTTAATTCTAACCTCAATTTCAGGGTATTTCTCATGAAAATCCGCCAAACGAGGGACTAGCCAATGCATACCAAACGTTTGGGGAACACTAATAGTTAGGATCTGACGACAACTTTGCTGGCGAATCTTATCGGTTGCTAACGCAATTTGTTCCAATAAGGGCTGCACTTCATAAAAATACTGAGCACCTAATTCCGTCAGTTCCAACAAACGATTACGACGATGAAATAAAGACACACCGAGAAAATCTTCCAGTAATTTAATTTGATGGCTTACAGCCGCTTGCGTTACAAATAAATCTTCTGCCGCTTTGGTAAAATTCAAATGACGAGCAGCCGATTCGAATGCTTTTAATGCATTTAATGGTGGGAGTTTTATATTCATATAGTTTCAATTAATGATGATTGCCCATGAAGGTACAACCATTATTTTTTCTGATAGTTTAAATTAAAAAATTTCGTTTGATACGTTACATAAGAGGCTATAAAATTACGCCCATACTTAGATGGATAGTCGTAGAAGATATTTCTACTCCTAAATTTTAAGTATGATGTTGTGTTTGCATATTGGTCTAGGAAACTAGACTAGAGTAACTAAAGTTACTCGTTTCACTTCCTGTATATTTTGAACCGTATTGGTTTATAACCGCCCACTTTGGGCGGTTTTTTTCTAGCTATATAGCCTCTCAAACATTTAGGTATAATTCTATCTTATTCATTATTTTTATTCTAGCCCTTATTCCCTTTTATTCTATGAATTTAGACTATTATAGAGGGGTGTTTTATAGTATGCTAATCTATAAACCTTGATATTAAAAGACTGAGAATTCCCTTGAGTAAACGAAGACTAACCCATAACCAACAACGCAGAATTCAATCGAATCACCACAAACGTATCAATAAAAAAGAAGCTGAATGGCAAGATGATATGTTAGGTGAAATCCAGCAAGGTATTGTAGTTACCCGGCATGCCAAGCATGCTGATGTTGAAACCGAGCAGGGAGAAATCTTCCGCTGCAATCTACGACGGACCTTAAAAAATGTAGTAGTTGGCGATATCGTCTCTTGGCGTAAGGGTAGCGAGCAATTACAAGGTATAAGCGGTGTGATTGAAGCCGTATTCCCACGTAAAAACGAGCTTACTCGCCCAGATTATTATGATGGCATTAAAGTAATGGCCTCAAATATTGACCAAATTATTATTGTGTCTGCCGTGCTACCTACACTTTCATTGAATATTATCGATCGTTATTTAGTGATTTGTGAAACTGCAAACATTCCAGCTCTCATTGTGCTAAATAAAATTGATTTATTAGATGAATCAGAGAGAAAAGTGGTTCAAGAACAATTAAAAATTTACGAAGAAATTGGCTATAAAACACTTTGTTTATCTGCCGATACCGGGGAAAATATGGATGCCTTACATCAATATTTAGCCAAAGGTACCTCTATTTTTGTCGGACAATCCGGTGTCGGCAAATCAAGCCTTATCAATCAACTGATACCTGAAGTTAATGCACTAACCGGTTCAGTAAGCGATGTATCTGGCTTAGGACAGCATACCACTACAGCCTCTCGCTTATATCATTTATCACAAGGCGGTAACTTAATTGATTCACCGGGAATACGTGAGTTCGGTCTGTGGCATTTAGAACCCGAACAAATTACCTTAGGCTATCGTGAATTTCAATCTGTGCTAGGCACCTGCAAATTCCGTGATTGCAAACACAAAGCCGACCCAGGTTGTGCATTAAGGCAAGCGGTCGAAAATGGCGAAATTTCTGCAATTCGCTTTGAAAATTACCATCGCCTAATTGAAAGCCGGGCAGAAAGCAAAAGCCAACGTCATTTTAGAACAGAAGATTTATAATATGAATGAATTTTTATATCCTAACGCCCAACTAATTGCCGGCGTCGATGAAGTCGGTCGTGGTCCTTTAGTCGGGGCTGTCGTTACAGCTGCGGTGATTTTAGATCCAAATAATCCGATTGAAGGCTTAGCTGATTCTAAAAAGCTCTCTGAGAAAAAGCGTCTTGCCTTAGCTGAAGAAATCAAAGCTAAAGCGTTAAGTTGGTCACTTGGACGCGCAGAACCGGCTGAAATCGATACACTTAATATTTTACATGCTACAATGTTGGCAATGCAGAGAGCGGTAGCTGGATTACATATTCAGCCCGA
This sequence comes from Mannheimia granulomatis, assembly GCF_011455695.1. Classification (NCBI taxonomy): domain Bacteria; kingdom Pseudomonadati; phylum Pseudomonadota; class Gammaproteobacteria; order Pasteurellales; family Pasteurellaceae; genus Mannheimia; species Mannheimia granulomatis. The sequence goes on from NZ_CP015030.1 coordinate 1,481,079, forward strand.
TTTTGTTTTGGTGGATGGCAACCGTATCCCCAAACTAGTAATGCCTGCTCAAGCGGTAGTAAAAGGTGACAGCTTGGTGGCAGAAATCAGTGCTGCTTCAATTTTAGCGAAAGTTGCCCGCGATCAAGAAATGGCTCAGCTAGACCAGCTTCACCCCGAATATGGCTTTGCTCAACATAAAGGGTACCCAACCAAGCTGCATTTTGAAAAATTAGTAGAATTTGGTGCAACGCCTTATCACCGTAAAAGCTTTGCACCGGTCAGAAAAGTGCTTAATTTAGATTAAAAGGAACATACTATGCCTCAAGAATATCAAGAAACCATTTTTACTAAAATTATCAATAAAGAAATTCCGGCAAATATCGTCTATCAAGATGAGCTGGTAACTGCATTTCGCGATATTGCCCCACAAGCACCAACACATATTTTAATTATTCCGAATAAATTTATCCCAACAGTAAACCATATAACTGCTGAAGATGAATTAGCACTTGGTCGGTTATTTACCGTTGCAGCAAAATTGGCTAAAGAAGAAGGTATTGCAGAAGACGGATATCGATTAGTAATGAACTGCAATAAAAACGGCGGACAAGAAGTGTTCCATATCCATATGCACTTACTTGGTGGACAAAAATTAGGCCCTTTAGTGACTAAATAATATGATGAAATCGCTTTCCATTATTGCAATTTTTTCGATGTTTTTGACCGCTTGTGCCGGTAAACCTGTCAGCTATTTACCCAAAAGCTCAAGCCCTATTGTAAATATCGAAGCGAATATTGCAGACCACATTGAATTAGAGACTGATAATAAACAATTTGCGACGACAAATTCGAGTGAATTTCCGCTTAATATCGCTTACAAACTTTTTTGGTATGATAAAGATGGCGTAACACAATCATTTAACAATACAGATAGCACTCCTTGGCAATATTTATGGTTGCAACCCAAGCAGAAACAGTTTGTCACCTTAACCAAGCCCACTCCAGAATCTATCAGTTACCGTCTCTATTTACGCGGGAATAGATAGCAAAAAAGCAGATCATTCAACGATCTGCTTTTTTATTATTTCAAAAACGGATTACTTTGTTTTTCACGCCCAATAGTGGTATGTGAACCATGTCCCGGCACAATAATAAAGTCATCTTCCAGATCAAACATTTTAGTTCGGATAGTCTCCAATAATTGAGCATGACTGCCCATATAAAGATCTGTTCTCCCAATACTGTTTTGGAATAATACATCACCACTAAAAGCAATTTTATTCTCAAAATCAAAAAAGCCGATATGTCCTGGTGCATGGCCGGGTAAGTGGCGAATTTGATATTTTAGACTTCCAACTTCAACTATATCACCTTCTTCCAACCAGTAATCGGGCAAGCAAGCCTCAACGAGAGGTAACCCAAACTGTTGGCACATTTCCGGCAAACGCTCAAATAAAGGTTTATCTGCAATATTTGAACCAAAAACCTCAACATCAAAGTGATTTTTTACCTTCTCCACCGCCATAATATGATCTAAATGCGCATGGGTAATCAGTAATTTTTGCACTTTTAAATTTTGAGATTCCACAAATTGAATGATACGTTCAGCATCATCACCGGCATCAATAATTGCCGCGTTTTTGTTTTCGTCCCATATAACAGTACAGTTTTGTTGAAAGGGACTGACTGGAATAATTTGCAAATTAAACATCAAATATAACCGCTTGTTAGCCTCGCCATGTACGTACCGGACCAGTATCTACGTGAACAAAATTGCTACGTGGATAATAGCCTACCCCACCGTTATTTAAGCTCTCTGCTGCTTGTCTGACCTTATTTAGTGGTACACCTGACACTTGGAAATCCACTGCCTGCCCGCGAATATGGTAACTATGACTTGCTACACCACGGCTTCTCATACGCATTCTGGCATTAGTTTGTGCCGAACGATAACCGCTTAAGACGAGAATTTCGGCATTATGAAAACCTAAACGGCGTTGGAGCTGATTCAATTTAACAAATAATCTTGGATCAATTGCTTTTACTTGGTTGATATGGCGATCTCGCATTAAGTAATTTAAGTGCCCGAGATCAGTTTTGTTGAGTCCACCCACACCAAATTTGGCTGTATAGGTATCACCTGTATTAATATTGCGAAAACGCAATGCAACAGGGGCTGGTGTAGAAAGCGCTGCCATCACTTGACCCGGCAGAAGGCTAGCCCCTAAAACAAGTCCACCGAGTGATAACCACTTACGGCGTTGAACATCAATTTGTTTCATTTTTACCTCATAGGTTAGCTACTGATTTATAGAAAATAGCTCAACTATTAACCATTTTCTATAAACCATAAAAAGTAGGAAAATAAAATTTAAGTCATAAGTTATGAGTAACTTCCAAGTCTAAAAAGTTCCAAGAAGACTAAAATTCTTCCTGGAACTCACAAAATTTAACAACCCGAACTAAATCAAACTTCTCACTTTATTCCAATTAATTGAAGTTTGCGGAATTTTTACATCAAAGTTATAGATATCCGGTAAAGTTTGCACTTTTCCACCTTCAACCCAAGCAGTAACATAATATAGATAAACCGGATTATCTGATTGGATTTGTGCTGAAGTGGTTTTTTTGCTCTCTAATACTTTGTTTTTCTTATCTACGCTCCAACCTGCTTCTTTTAGCAGAATAGAGGCTAACTCATCTGATTTTGCCACACGTACACAGCCAGAGCTTAAAGCACGGTCAGTTTTTCCGAATAAGCCATGATTTGGAGTATCATGTAAATAAATCGCATCAGAACTTGGCATATTGAATTTATAACGCCCTAAAGCACTGTCATCACCTGCTTTCTGACGAATGCGATATGGTGTACTTTTTGCATTGATATATTGAGACCAATTCACACTACGAGCATTAATTTTATTACCGTTACCATCCAGAATCTCTAGACTGGCACGATCAGCATACCCTGGATCACGAGCTAGCTTCGGCACAATATCTTTAGTCATAATACTGGTTGGTACATTCCAAGGCGGGTTAACAACCACATTACTCAATTTGCTGTACATCACCGGGGTACGACGCTCATTACGTCCAACAATCACCTTAGATTGTAAAGCTAAAGCCCCATCACGGAAATAATATAATTGATAGCTTGGAATATTAACGAAAATGCCGTTATTGAAATTCGGAATAATACGCAAACGCTGTGCATTTAACGCCAATTTATAAAATGACGTTCCCTGAGCAGCTTCCCCACTGTTTTTACCTTTTTTCGCAAAACCACCTGCCATGGCAAGCACTCTTTCTGTAGTATCACGATATAGATGGTTTCTTGGCACAAGATTAGACACAAATTGCCCCGATTCTCCCTCTCTTACCGCATTTACCCATTTATCAATTTGCTCAGATGACGGAGCCTTTGGACTATAGCTACCTAGACTATATAACCAATTATTCGCATTTTTAAAGACATTTTTACTATAAAATAGATAGTCTAAAAAACCGTCTGTTAAGAGAATATCACGTCCTAATCCTTCCGGCTGATTTAAAATCTGCTGTAATGCTTTGGCTGATTTCGATGATACCCCGCTTGCTGCTAGCAAAGCATACTCTTTTAAAAATACTTTTTCCGCAGCTTTATCATTCCACATCTTAGAAAACTGGCTGTCTAAATACACTTTAGTCGTTGCCTGACTAAGCAATAACGCATTATTACCAATTTCTTGCTTAATTTTAGCTTCAGCCTCAGCAAATTTTCTTGCTTCTTCTTGACGAATTTGTTCTTGCTGTAATGCATAATCTGCTTGCTTCATTAATTCCGCTGCTCGAGCCTGCTGGGCTGCAAAACTCAATTGCGGTAAGATTGTATCTTGAACAACAGGAGCTGCCTCTGCCGGAGCGGTTGTTTGAGCAACTGCAAAGCTCGAAAATGCAAGCATCATAGGTAATAATTTAAAGGTTTTCACCTTAGTCATCCGTTTATCCTTCATTGCAAATTTTTCCAAAAAATAGACCGCTTAGTTACCTAAGCGGCATGTGATGTCCATATTATAAACACATTTATGACTTTTTATCAATTTCTGACCAATCTGCCATCATCTGCACTGCTTCTTTTAAGAAGAAATCCGGAGCTTCATAATCTTTTGGCAAATCATCAATATCTTTTAATGGTTTCTTCCCTTCACGAGCAAAACGAGCGTTAATATCTTTTAAGCGTTTATCATCATCAACTTTGTTTTCTTTTAAACGCTCCACCAAGTTTAATGATAAGAACTTACGCTCATCACGCTCTTTTCGAATAGCGATATTTTCATTTAACACGATAAATTCAGGATGTTTCGCAATACGCTCTTCGTGCTTCGCTGTCAAAGCAGCCACCGCACTTCTTGCATTCCCCGTCTCTTTATAAGTTGCAGCTGGTACTTTATCCCAAGGCAAAGCATTATCTTCAAAGCTTTCGCCTGTTTTCGCTGCATTAATAATTTCAGGGAACTTAATATCCGCATCCACCCCTTTTAATTGGGTACTGCCACCGTTAATACGGTAGAATTTTTGGATCGTATATTGAATAAAGCCGAGCGGTTCCTGATCTAAGTCGTACACAAAGTTCAGTGAGCGGCTTTGTTGCACCGTTCCTTTACCAAAGGTTTGCTGCCCCACGATGATAGCACGGTTATAATCTTGCATTGCAGCGGCAAAAATTTCAGAGGCTGAAGCACTATGGCGATTAATCATCACCATCACTTTACCGTCATATACTGTTTTAGATTCCGGATCTTCATGTACTTTAATACGATTAAAGGCATCTTGCACTTGAACTACCGGACCGTCTTTAATAAATAAGCCGGTTAACTCAATCACTTCCGTTAATGAACCACCGCCATTTTCACGTAAGTCAATAATTAACCCTTCAACGTTTTTCTTATCCATTTCGGTTAAGAGTTTGCGTACATCCGCAGTTAAGCCGATATAGAACGTTGGGATCTTAATTACTCCTACATTCTTACCCTCTACTTTTTCAACGGTCAATTTAGCCGCACTATCCTCAATACGGACTTTATCACGTACAAGAGTAATAATTTTCGCTTTACCGCCTTTTACCGGCTCAATTTCTAAGCGAACTTTTGTCCCTTTTTTACCTTTGATTTTATCGACCACATCATCTAAACGCCAACCGATAACATCTTCGATTTCACCTTTATCTCCTTGACCAACACCGACAATTTTATCACCAACAGCAAGCTTCTTACTGTTAGAAGCAGGTGCACCGGGAACTAAAGATTTAATCGTTGTAACATCATCCTCTTGTGAAAGAGTCGCACCAATCCCTTCTAATGAAAGGTTCATACTCTCTTGGAAGGCTTTTGCCGAACGAGGCGATAAATAGCTGGTATGTGGGTCAATTTCACGCGAGAACGAATTTAAATAACTTTGTAAAATATCGTCAGCCTTCGACTGTGTTAAACGTTTAATAGCGAAGTTATAACGCTTAATTAATGTTTTCTTAATCTCAGGCCATTTTTTACCTTTTAGATATAAATTGATAATGTCATTTTTAACACGCTGCTCCCACAACATATTTGCTTCCTGCTCTGTTGTCGGGAAGGGAGCTTTTTCACGATCAATCTCGATTTGATCAGCACTTTTAAGATCCGGCTCTTTATCTAGTAACGATAATGCATAGCGATAACGCTCATAACGGCGTTTGGACATTAACTCATACATCGAAAATGCCGCATCTAATTTACCTGCATATAAATCGTCATCCAAGGTAGATGCATATTTCGCACGCATTTCCTCAATATCCGATCTAAGAAAGGTATTATGTGCCGGGTCAATCCAATCAATATAACGGTTAAAAATTTTGCCTGCAAACTCATCATTTAATTGGAATTTATAATAATGAGACTGCGTTAAACGAGCGGTAACACGCTTTGTTGATAAGCTATGTTGTTCATTAGGTTTTGGAATGATAATCGCACTTTCTTTAATATCTGGCTGAACAGCCCAAACAGTACTGATAAAAAAGCCCAAGCCAAGTGCAACAATTTTATTTAATTCTTTTAATTTCATATTCTTTTCCAAATGTGCAAGCGGTTATAAAGTTGCAATTTTTTACAAATAATCAACCGCTTGTAAAACAGTAAAATAGCTCAAAAAACTCAGTAAAAGGATTAGTTACGGCCAAATTTACTTGCCAAAGCAGCTAAACTTTCATCTGATGCTGCTTTTTTCACTTTTACATCTGTACGTTTTTTCGCATTTTCTTCACGGGCCTTTTGCTTAAAGTACTCTTTACGTTGTGCTTTACGTTCTTGAGCCTTACGTTCAGCCACCACAGCTTTGGCTGCGGCTAAAGTTTCTGAAGCATGTGCAGCTTCTTGCTCTGTTACCACCCCGGCTTCTTCGCCTTGTAAACCCACACGCGCGACATTAGGTTGACAAGCCGCTAAATAACGCCAAGAATTGGTGTAATTACGTAACACTTGACGCAATAAGGTTTTACTTACTGTTTCCTCCCCAGCCAAAGCCTCCGCCAACTCTTGGAAAAGCCCGATTTTTAAGGGTTTCACCTCACCTTCAAGGCTAAAACAAAGTGGGAATTTTTCTGATAAATAAGCGATTACTTCTTTTGTAGTTGGGTTAGTTTTATTCTGTGTTTGTTCCACTTTTTGTTGCTCTGACATAGATTGTTCCGAAATAAATTGTTCTGACATAATAGTTCCATTTAATCAATTAAATAAAATTTAAACGTTAGATAAAGTTAAATCTAACTGGATACTATATTTGATTTATAAGGCTTCGTCCATATAAATCGCATATTCGTTTTACAAAAACGATAGACTGTTTTTTTGCCTTAATGTTCATAAATGTATAAAAATTGTTTGCGTAAAAAATGAATAAGTGTTGTAATGGCAAAAGCTGTTCGTGCGTTAATTAATAGTTGAATCTTGTTAGTTATTTTCCTCAAGGCAAGTGATTGATAGATACGCCTGTAATATCCCGTTTAGCTATTTTTATCACTTTTTACATTTATATAAGGAAAATGTTATGTCAGCAGTTACTGGTACCGTAAAATGGTTCAACTCAACTAAAGGTTTTGGTTTTATTACCCCTGATCAAGGCGGGAAAGACGTGTTCGTTCACTTTTCTGCAATTGAAGCAAACGGTGGGTACCGTACATTAGAAGATGGTGCAAAAGTTCAATTCGAAATCCAAGATTCAGAACGTGGCGCATCAGCAATCAACGTGAAAACAATCTAATTTTCAACGATTTATTTTGATAAATGCCGACGTAATGTCGGCATTTTTGTATTCTTTATCTTGTAATTTGTACTTCAAATTTCTTCGGCATAATAAAAATTGCCGGCACCACAAAAGCTGCCATTAAGTAGAAAGTCAAACTTGGAGAATTTTGGTATAAAATCCCTGCTACAAAGGTAAACACCGCCATTACCGCACAGCTTGCCAAGCCAAAATAAAGCCCCTGTAACTTAGTTACTCGTTCTGCCGATTGCATAGAAATATAGCGAATTACTGCAATATGTGCAGCCCCAAAAGTTACCGAATGTAAAATTTGTGCCATCATCATCGGCAAAATTGCCGTCGTACTTGCCATTGTTGCCCAACGGATAATGGCAAACACAGCAGATAAAATCATTAAATGGCTAATTTTCCACGATTTAAACAACCGCTTACAGACTAAAAAGAACAAAATTTCTGCCGCAACCGCTAATCCCCAAAGCAGACTTGTCATTTGCGTTGAAATACCGGCACCAGACCAATGAATAGTGCTATAGGTGTAGTAAGCCGCATGTGAAGCCGAAATCAGGGAAACTGCAATCATCACTCTTAAAGTTTCCGGCTCTCTTAATAATTGAAGATAGGTAATGCTTGAGCCTGTCGCTGTAGCCGTTTTTGCCTCAAAACCGACTGTAGGCGAAGCTAATTGCCCAAGCCCCAACAAAGTCAAAAAGCCTATAATTACCCAAACCACCACATCTTGCCCGAATAACCCAATCAAGTATCCTGCAGATAGCGATCCAACCACAAAAGCAATAGAGCCAAATAATCTTGCCTTGCCATAATCTAGACCTATCTGGCGCTGCCAAATAGAGGCAATACTGTCTGCAATCGGCATAGCGCCCGAATTAAAAATCTGAAACAGCATTAATACAGGGAAAAGTAGCCAAAAATTTTCCCCGGAAAAGGCCAATACCAAGGCAGCCAAAAGATTAAACCATGTCAAATAACGAGCAGTGGGAATCAATTGCCCTACCTGCTTCACACATTGAGAGGCAAGCATGCTGCCACAAAAGCGGAACAAATACCCAATTGCAGCCAATAAGCCGATAGTTTCGGTCGAATAACCGTGATGTTTTAACCACACAGGAAGAAAAGGAATCAATACCCCATAGGCACAAAAATAGCCAAAATAGTTAAAGGCTGCCCATTTAAAAGGAGAAACTAACATCATAACGACTGCTCCATTTCTTCCGCTCGGTGAACCGCTGCTCGCATTGCTTTATCCACTGTTTCTTGTAGCTTAGCCTGCTCAAATACCTCAAGGGCTTTAGCCGTTGTGCCACCTTTTGAGGTCACATTTTCGCGTAAAGTAGCCAGTGGCGTTTCCGGATTTTCCACCACTAATTTTGCCGCCCCGAGAGCTGCAGATTGCACGAGAAGTCTGGCATCTTGCTCACTAAAGCCCATCTGCATTGCACTTTGTTGCATTGCCTCCATAAAGCGGAAAAAATATGCCGGACTTGAGCCGGTAATCGCAATAATTTGGTTGATTTTATCTTCCGATTCTACCCAATAACATTTACCAACCGCTGACATCAAACTTTCGGCAAACTCACAAGCGGTCGAATTTACCGATTTTTTTGCAAATAAGCCTGTCATTCCCTCACCGATAAGCGAAGGTGTATTCGGCATAGTACGGATAATATTTTTCGCCGTAGGCAACAGTGCTTCCAAACGTTTCACCGAGATTCCAGCAGCAACGGAAATCACCCATTTCTCGGAAAAATCTACCTCGGCGAATTCAGCACAAACTTCCGCCATCATCTGCGGTTTGACTGCCAACACCACCACATCAGCCTGCTTTACCGCATCCACATTTGCAAAATGTGTGGCAATTCCGACCGCTTGTAATGCCTCACGGCGGGCTAAATTACTTTTATTGCACGCTATCATTTGGGTGGCAGGATAGCCACTTTTCAATAAACCTTGAATAATGGCATACGCCATATTACCAGTGCCGATAAAGGCAAGTTTTTTGTAATTCATCAACAAATTCTCTACTGTGTCGGTTTGGGGTCTGTTAGAATAGTACCATTTTACACCCATTCTACACTTTGGAAAGGATATGCAAAAATGATTTGGTTTAAAAATGTCATGATCTATAAATTAACCAGCGAGCTTTCACTTGAAAATAATGCGTTAGAAGCCTTATTGCAAGAAACGAAATTCACGCCATGCTCCGAACACGATATGAGCAAATTCGGTTGGTCTTGCCCGCTTGCTGGATCGGATTTATTGCAGTTTTCACAAGGTCAGCAATTTTTACTCATTTCGCACAAAGAAGATAAATTATTACCTGCCAACATCATCAAAACAGAAACAGAAAAACGTATTGCCGAACTGGAAGAAAAAGAAGCCCGTAAATTAAAGAAAACTGAAAAACAAGCGATAAAAGATCAGGTAGTTTCGGTATTATTACCACGGGCGTTCAGCAAACACCAATTCACCGCCATTTGGTTGGATTTGGAAAACCAACTGGTTTATGTAGATGCTGCTTCAAGCAAACGTGCAGAAGATACCCTCGCCTTATTGCGTAAAACCTTAGGTTCATTGCCAGTAGTCCCGATTTCTTTTGCCCTACCACCGGCAGAAGTGATGACTAACTGGGTGGCTAAAGGTCATACACCAAACTGGCTGGATTTATTGGAAGAAGCAGAACTCAAATCTTTTGATACCGATAGTGTAATTCGCTGCAAACGCCAAGATTTAGAGTCAGAAGAAATTGTCCAACATTTACAAGCGGGCAAATTTATCACAAAACTTGCAATTGATTGGGAAGCCCATTTTTCTTGCGTACTCAATGAAGATGCTACCTTATCCCGTTTGAAATTTGCCGATGAAGTGCGTGAAAAAAATGATGATATTTTAAAAGAAGATATCGCCCAACGCTTTGATGCCGATTTCTTGCTGATGACTGAAGAACTCAGAACCTTTACGAGCAAAATCATCGAGGAATTTGGCGGTATTAAATCCAGAATTTAGAAAGGAAAATTATGTTAGAACAACATATTATCGACCAATATCAAGCATTAATTTTCGATATGGACGGTACTTTAATCGACACTATGCCAAGCCACGCCAAAGCATGGGAAAAAGTAGGCGAAATCCTAGGCTACCCGATGAATCCCCAAGCAATGTATGAATTAAGTGGATCGACTACCTTTGTGATCGCGCGTGAAATGATGAAGCGAGCCAATATGCCTGAGCATTATTTCGAGCAAGTGGTACAAATGAAACGTGAATTGGGTATGGAAATGATTTTAGAAAACGCTACCCTTTTACCCACATTCGAAATCGTTAAAGCCAATTTAGGCAAAAAACCGATGGCAATCGGCACCGGTTCACACAAGGCAATAGTGAATTTATTAGACAAAAAATTCAATCTCAACCATTATGTTTCAGTCATCGTAGATGCCGATGAGGTCATCAAACACAAGCCCGATCCTGAAACATTCTTAACCTGTGCGGAAAAATTAAATGTTCCACCACAAGATTGCTTAGTCTTTGAAGATGCAGACTTAGGCATACAAGCAGCCCTTAATGCTGGAATGGACGTATTTGATGTGAGAAGCGGTCAAATTACGAAGGCAAATCGCAAATAAATGATAGAGTGATATGAAAACAGAGTGGATTAAACAACTTGTTCAAAAATTAATTCAGATTTCAAAAACAGTCGAAAACTACTTTACCAGCGGTTCATTTGGGGTGAAGTTCTACCCGTTTTTAATGCACCCTTGCGTGCGAAAAAGCTGTGCGTTTTTAATTTTTATTATCGCTATTATTTCCAGCTTTAGCGGACTTTTTTATCTGGTGGCAGAACATTTCACAATTTTATTTAGTGAAAGATCGCTTACAACCTATTTTCACCACAGCACCTTGGAATTACTGATTCCGGTCGGTACGATAATTGATGGCAAAGCCAGCCAATTGTCTCCGCTTTCGATTGTAATGAGTTCAATGTTTATTATACAAGCGGTCGTTTTTTTCTTTATTTATGCAATCGGCATTACGCATATTACACATAATAAATTGCGAGTCATTGGCTTGCTATTATCACTTTGTTTTGCAATTGGCTGTTCTTTGATTACGGGCATTCAACCGACCACGCGGGGCGAATTTGGCATTTACAACTTAGGCGCAAGCATTACTTTTTTAATCGGCAACCTCACACTTTTGATTGCAGGTTTGGATATTTACCACCCCTCAATGAAATTTTTCAAACGCTTTAGTATTACCGCGGGTATTATTGGTGTTATTTGTATTTTAGTGACAATGCTATTGCCAACTATCTTCAGCCCATTAATTGAACGAACCGGCATTTATACTATTATGGTTTGGGAAATTCTTGCCGGCTTTGCCATTATTAAACGTTTAAGAAAATTACCCTAAACAGGAAAAACAATGAAACACAACATTCCCTTTATTCAACGCTATGCTCAACTAATTGAGCTACCGACTATCTCAAGTCTGATTGCACAAGAAGATTTATCCAATCGTTCTCTTATTGAATTGCTTGCCACTTGGCTTGCCGATTTCGGCTTTAAAACTGAGATTCTGGCGGTGGAAGGCAGCCGCAATAAATACAATTTACTTGCTACATTCGGCGAAGGTGAAGGTGGATTATTACTTGCCGGACACACTGACACTGTCCCCTTTGATGACGGAAAATGGACGTTTAATCCATTTAGGCTTACCGAAAAAGAGGGCAAATTATACGGCTTAGGTACCGCTGATATGAAAGGCTTTTTTGCCTTTGTGGTGGATGTAATTGGCCAACTGGATTTATCGCAAATCAAAAAGCCGATTCGTATTCTTGCCACCGCCGATGAAGAAACCACCATGCTTGGGGCGAAAACCTTTGCTCAGCACACTCACATTCGTCCGGATTGTGCCATTATCGGTGAACCGACGTCTCTCAAACCAATTCGAGCGCATAAAGGCCACGTGGGTGAATCAGTAAGAATTACCGGCAAAAGCGGGCATTCAAGTGATCCGAGTAAAGGCATTAATGCGATTGAATTAATGCACGAGTCGATTGGCTATTTGATGAAAATGCGGGATGAACTCCGCCAAAAATATCACAATCCGCTATTTAAAGTGACACACCCCACAATGAATTTCGGCAATATTCAAGGTGGTGATGCGATCAACCGCATTTGTGCTTGCTGTGAGTTACAATTTGATATGCGACCGTTGCCGAATATGGCGGTGGAAGATTTATACACTATGGTGCACGAGCATTTAAAACCTATGCTGGAACAATATGGCGATTTGGTGGAAATCCGCCATCTTCACGACGGCATTCCTGGCTATGAGTGTGAACACTCCGCCCAAATTGTGCAAGTGGTCGAAAAATTACTAGGTGAGAAATGCGATGCTGTCAACTACTGCACCGAAGCACCATTTATTCAACAGCTCTGCCCAACTTTAGTACTCGGCCCCGGCTCCATTGAACAAGCTCACCAGCCTGATGAGTTTTTAGAGCTGAAATATATTGAGCCAACTAAAGCACTACTGACTAAATTAATTCATCATTTTTGTTGCTAACAAGCGGTCAAAAATGGAGAATTTTTTGCAAAAAGAAACGGGTTAAGAAAACTTAACCCGTTTTTTGTTACTGAGCGTAGCTAAATACTTTTACAACCTTAGTTACTCCACTTACATTGCGAGCCGCTTCTGCTGCGGCATCCGCTTGAGTTTGGCTAACTTTCCCCATTAAAAAAACTTCGCTGTTTTCAGTCACAACTTTAATTTCTGTCGCCTTTACTTCGCCATTTACCAAGAGTTTAGATTTAACTTGTGTTGTAATCCAACTGTCTTTCGTAACCTGAGCAAAACCAATTTTCTCTCCTTGGCGAATCTCATTATAAATTTCAGTTACGCCTTCAGCTCCTGCGGCTAAATTTTTCGCACTCTCTACTACATCAAAACTTGGTGCTTGTCCAATAAGCAACACTTTGCCATTATAAGCCACCACGTTAATTCGGGCTTCTTGTTTAATTTGTTCATCCTTATTGATGTTATACGCTACTTTTTCTTCTAAGATTTCATCATCTACTTGTGTACCAGTTGAACGAGGATCTGTTGCTACTTTAGTTGCCACTGCCGCAGAAGTTACAACAGCTGTGGTAATACAACCTTGTAAAGAAATAAAGCCTAACGTCAACAAGCTACCTTTTAAAAGGTGTTTTACTAGTTTATTCATAATATCTCCTTAAGAGAAAAGTAAATGGTCAATAAGTTCACCCAATAAATTCACATAAAAATGATGACTTTCAATTACCCTTAACTCATTGGTAGAAGGGGCTGAAATTTCAATATCACTTTCATCTAACAAACCGAGCGTATGGTTATTTCGACTGCCTGTAAAGGCAATAATATCTAAGTCTAAGCCGTGATTTTTAGCACTATGAATGGCTTGTAACACACTTTCTTCATTGCCGATAGGTGAAAATGCAATAAACAGATCACCTATTTTTGCCACAGCTTGTAGCTGCTTTTTATAGAGACTATCCAGCTCCTGATCTTGAGCCAGTACTCCGGCTAAAATCCCGTTTAACTGCAATTGCACCGCTGCAAAGCTAGGTCTTTCTAATTCATAACGATGCAATAAATGGCTTACTAATAACTCTGCATTGCCATAAGAACGACCATGACCACATACAATCACTTTATTCCCACGTAATAAACACTCTACAATGCGAGTTGCAGCATCACTTAATTTTTGCGGTAGTAATTCTGCTGCTGAAATTTGAGTTTGAATACTTTCAGTAAATCTGTCTTGGATCTTATTTAACATTATTTTTATCTAACCTAAAAAGTTAGGAATCCATAAAGGTATTTGGTTCCCTTCAAATGCAATCACATCAAAACGGCAATTTGCTGTGTCTAAGCTTTGATTTTGTTTCAACAACCACATATTGGCAGCATTTTGCCACTTTTGTTGTTTGCGGTAATCAATACTTTCCACCGCAGAGCCAAAACGATTACTTTTACGCTGACGAACCTCGATAAATACCGTTGTTTGTCCGTCTTGCATAATTAAATCCAATTCGCCGCATTTAAAGGATTGATTAGCAGCAACGAAACGAAGTCCTTGAGCTTCTAAAAACTCTCGGGCTTTTTGCTCATAAATCGACCCTTGCTTCCGTCGATTAATCAGCTTGTTGAATAGCTCCATTACGATACTGCATCCAAGACAAGTTACGTTCGATATTGCAATTTTGTCCTGCTTTTAATTCCCCTGTGAGACCTGAAATTTTATAGCCCGGAATATGGCGGAATTCATTAAATTTAGACGCAATTGCCCAAGCATCAGCCCCCATTGCATATAAACGCATCATTGAGAAATCACTGCTTGCCAGATTTTCTGCTTTTTTATACTCTGCTGAAGAGGTATCAGATAATAATGGCACCTCACTAAATTTTACGCCCTCTAAAGAAGTATAAAAATCAATGCCGTTATTCGGTGAATTACTACGTGATGATGTATAAATAGCCAAACGCTCTTTCAAGGTTGAATTATCTATACCTTGTTTAATCTCCAGTACTTGTTCGGCATTCCCTAACACATATAAACCTGCTTTAGTTACTCCTGCATTTTGAATAGAGGCAACGGAATCAAGCGGTTGATTATAATAACGCACATCCGCATCGGTTTTAGTTAGCTGACGCCACCGTTTAGAGAACGCCTCAGCAGAGCGGTTACCAAAATCATCCTGCGGTGCTGCAACAATCGCCACCGTATGACCATCACGATACATTTTCTCTGCACCGGATTGTGCTTCTGATTCAGGTGATAAACCATAATAACAAACTTGAGGAATACTACGGGCATTTTCGGTCGCATTCAAAGCAAGTACGTTAATATTTTGAATTTCCGAACCGCTTAACATTTCATCTACACGAGATTTCAGCAACGGTCCGACAATAATATTTGCCCCCTGCTGTTTTGCTTGTGAGATTAATGAATTAACATCTGATGCATCAGTATCAAAAGTTTGCACCGCTGTTGGGTCTTCTGCTTTGGCATCATTAAAACCACGTTTGATAATATCCCCTAAAATTTTAGCATCACCGCTTAATGGTAATAATAACGCCACACTATTTAACTGCGTTTGTTGGAAGTTGCTAATACCCTGTAATTCGCTAGGCATTACCGTTACCGCACTATGGCTTGGATATTGATTTTTCCAGTGATTGATTGCCTGTGGCATTTGTGCCGGTGTGGTAACATTTCGGTTATAAATATTAATTAATGCCAGCCAACCTGCCAGTTCTATTTCACCGGCCTCCGGCGTGGCTTTTTCAAGCATGCCACGGTTGGCATCACGCAGAGTCTGCCAGATAAAATCATTATTTTCTTGCCGCTCGCGGTTCATTTTGTAATAACTGTTTAAAAGCGATCTCGCACGCACAATTCCAATCACATCTTTCTGATTTTCCGCAATACGGGCTTGAGTTTGGATATAACGCAAACGCTGTGCTGAGCTTAATAATGGTTCTTGAATCGCTTTTAATTGGCTACTTGCTTGTGCATTTTTACCTTGCAAGGCGGCTAATTGAGCAGAAACTAATGCATATTCCAGTTTTTGTACTTCATTCATCTCAGAAGTCAAAATTTCACTAAAAGTATTTTGTGCCTCATACTCTTTATTTTCATCAATTAATTTACGCACGGCCAAGAGCTGATAAGAGGTTTTATCTTCTTGCTCTTTTGTTTGTTCAGCTTTATTAATATAGAATTCGGAGCTTGAATAAGCTTCGTTTTTAATAGATTCAGTAACAGGATTCACAGATGTACAGGCAGAAATGAAAAGAGCAATTGCAGTTGGTATGAATGCCTTTTTCATACTCAAATTTAAAATAGTTGCCATTGTATTTACCTCTATAGAATATAATGTGCTAAATTTAAAAAATTTACGGGTGAAATCTTACTTATCAAATGAGCTAAAAGCAAATGAAAAACAGACAAAATTCAACAGAAACTCATTCAGACTACGGAATTTTATATATTGTCGCAACACCTATTGGCAATTTGGGCGATATTACTCAACGGGCATTAGACACCTTTGCCTATGTAGATTTAATTGCTGCCGAAGACACCCGCCATAGCGGGTTATTGCTTAGCCACTACGGTATTAAAAAGCCGTTTTTTGCTTTACACGATCATAACGAGCAACAGAAAGCGGTCATTTTAGTGGAAAAATTAACAAAAGGCGAAAATATCGCCCTGATTTCCGATGCCGGTACTCCGCTTATCAGCGATCCTGGTTTTCATCTTGTCCGTCATTGCCATCAAGCCGGCATTAAAGTCGTACCGGTGCCAGGTGCTTGTGCTGCCGTGACCGCTCTTTGTGCTTCCGGTATTGCTTCAGACCGCTTTTGCTTTGAAGGGTTCTTACCGGCAAAAACAAAATCCCGCTGCGATAAATTAACCGAACTAGAAAATGAACCTCGCACACTGATTTTTTATGAATCTACCCACCGTATTTTAGATACCCTTTCTGATATGAAAAGTGTCTTCGGGCCAGAGCGCTATGTAGTCATGGCTCGCGAAATCACTAAAACATGGGAAACCATTCACGGCGATAGCTTAGAAAATTTAATGGATTGGTTGAATGAAGACAGCAATCGTATTAAAGGCGAAATTGTATTGATTGTAGAAGGCAAAGCTACCTCAGAAGAAGCCGAGTTTTCCAGTCAAGCGGTAAAACTATTACACCTTCTCTGCCAAGAACTCCCGCTTAAAAGAGCTGCTGCTATTGTGGCAGAAACCTTTGGCTATAAGAAAAATGCGTTGTATCAATATGGATTAGAGCATTTTGAGTAGTAATACAAGCGGTGATATTTTGCAAAAAATTTGTAAAATATCACCGCTTGCTTTTCCATTATTTCAGCATTATTTTGCTATTTTCTCGTTAGTAAGCAATTTGCCTTGATATTCACCGGTTAAGGCTTCTAAGAACGACACAATTTCATTTAGCTCTGCATCGGTAAAGTCTTTATTGCTTTGGAAACGTCCCATTATGCGTACCGCTTCTTTCAAATCTTTCGCTGAAGCATCGTGGAAATAAGGTGCAGTTAATGCCACATTACGCAAAGTTGGCACTTTAAAGCGGTGCATATCAGCAGGGTCTTGAGTATGAGCATAACGACCTTGATCCGCATCCGTCATTTCGGTACCGCGAGCTTTGAAGTAATCGTCATATAAGCCCATATATTCAAAAGATTGTCCGCCCATCAAGCTACCGGTATGACAAGTATCACATTTCGCATTTTTGAAATGCTCATAGCCTCGTTTCTGTGCCTCGGTTAATGCTGTTTGATCGCCTTTTAAGAATTTATCAAAAGCACTGTTTGGCGTTAATAAAGTCTTCTCAAATTCTGCAATCGCATCGGTTAAGTTAGCTTGCGAAATATTTGGATACACCTCAAAGAAGCGTTTTTTGAACTCCTCATCTTGCTCAAATTTTGCCACAATCTCTTCCCAACTGTTTGAACCCATTTCAACAGGATTAGTTGGTGGACCGCCGGCTTGATCGGCTAAGGTTTTCGCACGTCCATCCCAGAACTGCCATTTATTCAAGGCAGCATTAAACACAGATGGAGCATTAATACCGCCTTTTTTACCATGAATACCTTCTGCAACAGGTAAATTATCTACGCCACCTTGATTCAATAAATGGCAGGTATGGCATTGAATAGAACCGTCTAAAGATAAACGCCCATCAAAGTAAATTTCTTTACCTAAAGCCACTTTTTTAGGATGAGTGGGCAAGCTTTCAGGAATAGGCTGAACTAAATTTTTAGCATCCACACCCTCGGTGTTCCGCGGTAAGAAATAAGCTTTACGCTGAGCTGCAATCCAATCTAAAATCACTTTTTTCTCAGATTCATCAGGGCGAGAACTCCAATGGATATGGATATATTTCGCTGCCGGCATCTCACCATTTCGGATCACTTGCTCCAGTTTGGCTAAATCTGCTTCTGATAATTGGCTTGGATCTTTCATTCCCTCTATCATCTTATCTAAACGGAAAAAGCGATTTCCGGAAGTAATATCACTAGTGATAATTTGATTTGCTACAGGCAATTTAGCATAAGCCGGCAATTCTGCATTTGGTGTATGACAGTACTGACAACCGTTTTTATACATTACCTGCATAACTGCTTTATGTGATTCCGGCAGTTCCGTTGCAGCTAAAAGCTTTTCTGAATTGGATTTATCAAAGTAAGCAGCATACCCCACTAAAGAAAAATAGCCGATTGCTGCAACCGCAATGCTTGAAAGAAGGAGTTTTTTCATAATAACCACCCTTAATAATTAAAACTAGGTATAAGGGTGTTCATTATTAACAAAAAGTGAATATGATAGTTTGAGCAAGATCAATAGATCTGATTTATTTAAACTATGATAATAAGAGGTAAAACTTAGCTTAAAATATAAATAAAGGTAAAAATCTGCAAAATTTTCAGAAAATATAACCGCTTGTTATTTCTCAATTTTTCTTAACAGATTCCAATAAGCATAAACCATCACCCCAAACATTATAAGTAAATAAACCGGCAGCAGTTGAATGCCAATCACACTTGCAATTAGCCCAAACAGCGGGGGTAAAGCTAACACGCCGATATAAGCACTCGCCATTTGAATGCCGATGACCGATTGTGATATTTCTTTCCCGAAAAAATCCGGAGTAGAATGGATAAAGCAAGGGTAAATCGGTGCACAACCTAGCCCGATAATAATCAAGCTGATCAAAGTTATATATTTACCAAGAGGTAAAAAGAGAATGACGATACCGACTAAAATCAGGCTAAAGCCAAGTTTGATCATTTGATGGTTTTTGAGTTTGAACGTAAGAAAACCGCTCACAGCCCTGCCCACGGTAATGCCGATAAAAAACAAGCTACCAAAAGCAGCGGCTTGTTCGACCGCAGCATCTTTTGCCAACACAAAATAACTACTCGCCCATAAGCCGGCAGTTTGTTCCACGCCACAGTAGCCAATAAAGGCTAACACGCCATACTTCACTCCGGGGATTTTTATCACTTCTCGCAGCGGTAACGGAGCAGCAGATGGTTCTGAATATGCCGCCTGTTGACGATCTTTCCAAAGCGGCAGCGATAAAAATAACACTATCGTCAAACTTAATTGGAACAACGAAATGTAAAAATAGCCCGAATCCCAACCTTTGCCATGCAGTAAGGCAATACCCAAAATATGCGGTCCAAGTGATGCACCTACTCCCCACATACAATGTAGCCAGCTCATATGGCGGCTAGCATAATTAAGCGCGACATAATGATTTAACGCTGCATCCACCGCACCGGCCCCAAAGCCATAAGGAATCGCCCAAAGACAAAGCATCCCAAAAGAGCTACTGATAGAAAATCCCCATAAACCTAAGGCAGTTAAAGCTACACTAATCACCATCAACTTGCCTGTCCCCAAGTGATAGGTCAGTTTTTGCGACATCAGACTCGAAGAGATCGTGCCAATTGACATAATCACAGACAGCATGCCTGCATAAGAAAGCGGTACCGAAAGCTGTTGATGCATAGAAGGCCAAGCCGCCCCTAAAATCGCATCAGGCAAGCCAAGGCTGATGAAAGAGAGGTAAATGATTGCTAAAAGAAGATTTGCCATAGGTTTAACAAGCGGTTAATTTTCTCGAATTTTTTGCAAATAAAAAGTGGCTTATTGTAAGCCACTTTTTATATTATTTTACTTCATCCAAATATGCTTTATTCGCACGGTCGAAAGTATCTAAAATTGCTTGATTCGGTTGTGGTGTTAAGAGAGAAACCACCACAATCATCACCATTGCACTGATAAAGCCCGGAATCATTGAGTAAATTTCAGGAAGATTAAATTGAGCGGTAATATCCCCCCAGAAATGCACGATTAACGCTCCTGTGAGCATACCTGCCACAGCTCCAAAGCCATTCATACGTCTCCAGAAGAGAGAAAGTAATACCACAGGCCCGAATGCTGAACCGAAACCTGCCCACGCGTTACGTACTAAACCAAATACTTTGCTTTCAGGGTCTTGGGCAATGTAAATAGCAAGCGCTGCAACTGCAAGTACCATCAAACGGCTTAACCAAACTAATTCTTTATCGGTCGCTTTAGGGCGTAAAATACCTTTATATAAATCTTCGGTGATCGCACTTGAGCAAATCAGCAATTGTGCAGAAAGGGTACTCATTACCGCAGCTAAAATAGCTGATAATAAAATACCTGCCACCCAAGGATTGAATAATAATTTCGCTAACTCAATAAAAACTTGCTCCGGATTTTGACTAACGGTGCCCACTTTTTCAGGATTACCAAAGAAATAAGCCATACCAAAATAGCCAATGCCTATCGCCCCCACTAAACAGATAATCATCCAAGTCATACTAATGCGACGGGCATTCTCTAGTGATCTCACACTTTCTGCCGCCATAAAGCGTACGACAATATGTGGCTGACCAAAATAACCTAAGCCCCATGCCATTAAGCTGATAATGCCTAACACACTGGCACCGGTAAAGATATCATTATAATCTTTTTGTGCCATTTCACCTGCTTGGCTGATTAATGCCTGCATTTCATCAAAACCGCCAAGGTTATACATTACAAATAGCGGTGTTAAAATTAAAGCAAACA
Organism: Mannheimia granulomatis; assembly: GCF_011455695.1. Taxonomy (NCBI): domain Bacteria; kingdom Pseudomonadati; phylum Pseudomonadota; class Gammaproteobacteria; order Pasteurellales; family Pasteurellaceae; genus Mannheimia; species Mannheimia granulomatis. The sequence continues at coordinate 1,502,026 of NZ_CP015030.1, forward strand.
GCATTAATGAAGCTTGGATAGTATCTGTCCAACTTACTGCAAGGAAACCACCGATAAAAGTATAGAGAATGGTAGCAATAGCACCGTACCAAATCGCTTGATGATAAGGTAAACCAAACAGGTTCTCAAACACTCTAGCACCAGCAACTACGCCTGAGGCACAGTAAATTGCAAAAAACAGTAAAAAAATGACCGCTGATAAAATTTTAATTAAGCGGGTTTTATCGCCAAAACGGTTGTGAAAATACTCAGGTAAAGTTAAAGCATCACCACTGTGTTCGGTGTGTGAACGTAAACGTCCTGCTACCAATTTCCAGTTCAAATAGGCACCGATAGTCAAACCGATTGCAATCCACCCTTCAATCAAACCGCCGGCATAAACTGCCCCCGGCAGCCCCATTAACAGCCATCCAGACATATCCGAAGCACCTGCAGAAAGTGCAGTAACAAAGCTACCTAGACGGCGACCACCTAAAATATAGTCTGAAAGATTATTAGTTACACGATAGGCAATAAAACCAATTGCAATCATGCCTAAAATATAGACAACAAACATTATTGTTGTTGGATCAAAAACAAACATTGATGATTCCTTAGATTTTGTTGATATTTTATAAAGGGAAGAAGATTACCTGAAATAATCAAAATGGCAACACTTAACCTGTGTTTTTTATCGAAATGTGGGGAATAGTTACCTATTCCCGCAAAATTATCGCCCACCCAATTCAGCAGAAATATTATCGGCCGTTTCTTGAATTGCCGGCAGTAAATTATCCAGCCCAAGCTGATTTAAACGAGCGGTAGAAAGTGAAACAGACACTGCATAATGCACTTTTTGTTGATGATCAAAAATCGGACAAGCAATACAAGATACACCCAATTCATTTTCCTCTGCATCCATCGCAAACCCCTTTTCCCGAATAGCGGCAAGCTCTTTTTTCATTCCTTCAATAGTCGTAATCGTATTGACAGTAAGGGGCTGGATGACGGCCGATTTTTCTTGCCAATATTGAGGAATATACTCTGCCGACCCATAAGTTAAAAACAGTTTTCCCATTGCAGAACAATAGAGCTGCACTCGCTGTCCAATATAGGCTCGTGTTCGCATCAGTCCTGTAGTTGCTTCAAGTTTATTTATTAGAATTGCCTCGTCTTTCTCACGCATAGAAAAATTGACGGTTTCCCCTAATTTGAGATTTAGAGCCTCTAAATGTGGAGCTGCAATATGCAAAATATTAATCGAACTTAAGGCTCTTTGCCCAATTGCCAAACATTTTGTCGTTAGGCGATAACTTCCCATAGTTGGCGCCGGGCGAACATAACCTTCTTGCTGCAAGCCTTGTAATAATCGGTGAACAGTGCTCTTATTCAGCCCGGATAATTCCGCTAAATGCGCCAGCGGACAGCCATTAGGGAACTTAGCCAGAAGTTCTAACAGGGTTAAGCCTCGAATTAAACTTTGATTCCCTGTTGATTCCTTTTCTTTTTTTTCTTTCATGTTGATACTCCCAAAATTATATGGTCTAGCGGCACATCCCAACTCTCAATAGGTAATTGTTCAACTTGCTGGCATTGGTGTGCCAGACCTACACTAATCACATTCTTGGTTTGTGCAAGGGTTCTATCGTAAAAACCGCCCCCCATACCAAGGCGGTTTCCAGCTTTGTCACAAGCAACTAAAGGGGTGAAAATCATCTCCAATTCAGGCAATGGCAGCACATTTCTTACATCTAAAACAGGTTCTTGAATACCCAAGCGGTTAATTTTTAACGAAGTTTTGCAATTGTAATTTAAAAATAATAATTGACCGCTTGTAAAAGGATGCAATACAGGAAGATACAGTTTTTTTCCTTGAACAAGAAGCTGTTCCATTAAAGGTTGGGGAGAAATTTCGCCATTAAAGGGCAAATAAAATGCAATATGCGAGGCTTGGTACGATTCAATAAGTGAAATGGCTTGAGGAATAATAGATTGCGCAGCTTGCAACTGCTGTTTTGAAGTTAACGCTTGGCGTTTAAGCCGCATAGATTGCCGTAATTGACGACGAAGATCGGTAACAGTTGATAAATTCATATAAAGACCCGAGATGCCGCTACCAGTAATGGTCCTTGAACCAGTCGGTTCAAGGGAGTCAAACTTAACTGCTTTTAGGCTTCTTACTCTAGGCTTTTGGCTCAAGGTAAGCTTGCTCACCAGCATTAGATGTCCGACTCAAAGTTTCAAATTATCGGCTCAGGGACGTAACTTGTAACGCACACCCCAGGCAAGATTTATAGTAACGGAATTTAATACATTTTCCTAGTGTTCAATAAAATAAAATTTCAAATTCTAGACTTTTTAGCCTTATTCCTAATCAATTAGATGAAAAATCAACTAGTTGGATTGAAATTTTCCGAGTGAGTTATCTAATTGTTCAATACAAGCAACCAATACATTTTTATTCTCCGCATTTTGACGCTGCGCTTGCTCTAATTCATAATTCAGATTAAGTGCAACTATCGCCAGCACTTTTTCAAGTTGAATAATACCGGACTGCTCTTTTAATGTCGCTACACGCTCTTCCAAACGCTGAGCAGAAGCCAGTAAATTTTCTTGTTGGTCTGGAGGGCATTGCAAGCGTAAAACCTGTCCAAAAATCTGTAATTCGATATTATTTGCCGACATAAATACGAAATCCTCACTTAAGGTCTAAAATTTTTGCTATATTATGCCATTCTTTAGCAAAATCACAAATAACACAATTATGGCTATTAACACCTCTAACGAATTTAAACAACTTATTACTCAATTACAGATTGAATATACACCCGCTGAATTTCATGGTTTTTTATGTGGATTAATTGCAGGCGGTATTCAAGATGATTCTTGGAAAACACTTACCTATCAATTTACCAATGATGGCCATGCTTTTTCGGTCGCTCCATTACAAACCTTAAGCGAATTTTATCAACAATTAACCGAGAGTTTTACTGAAGCGAACCCGTTATTTTCCCTTTGGTTACCAGAAAATGAAGAGGATGGCTTTGCACTTGCTGATGGCATTTCTGAATGGACAAACAACTTCTTACTAGGCTTGGGCGTATCTCAACCTAGATTGCAACAAGAAACAGAAGAAGTTGGCGAAGCTATTGATGATTTAGATGAAATCGCAAAATTAGGTTACAATGACGATGATAATAACGAAGAACTGCTCGAAGCAGGCGAAGAAGTGTTAGAATACTTACGTGTGTTAGCACTATTCTTACATAGCCATTTTGCATTAGGTGTGGCAGCTTCAGAGGAAAAACCACAATTACACTAAATCTACACTAGATGGGGGAATCACTATTCCCCATACCAATTAAATTAGATGCAAAATTTTCAAGAAAAATAACCGCTTGCATAATCAAAATTAAAGGAAAAAACGATGTCACAATTAAAAAATGATCGCTATTTAAAAGCCCTATTGCGTGAACCTGTGGATATGACACCCGTTTGGATGATGCGTCAAGCAGGACGTTATCTACCGGAATATAAAGCTACTCGTGCCGTTGCCGGTGATTTCATGTCTTTATGCCGTAATGCAGAGTTAGCTTGCGAAGTGACGTTACAGCCCTTACGCCGTTATGATTTAGATGCGGCTATTTTATTTTCCGATATCTTAACTATTCCCGATGCAATGGGCTTAGGCTTAACATTTGGTGCCGGTGAAGGGCCTAAATTTGCACACCCTGTATCAAGCCTATCTGATGTAAAAAACTTGCCGATTCCTGATCCGGAAGGCGAATTACAATATGTCATGAACGCTGTTCGCACCATTCGCCGAGAGCTAAAAGGTGAAGTGCCATTAATCGGTTTTTCCGGTAGCCCTTGGACACTAGCGACTTATATGGTTGAAGGCGGTTCAAGCAAAGCCTTTACTAAAATCAAAAAAATGATGTATGCCGACCCACAAATTCTACATAAATTACTGGATAAATTAGCTGATAGCGTAATTTTATACCTTAACGCTCAAATCAAAGCCGGAGCCCAAGCCGTGATGGTGTTTGATACTTGGGGCGGTGTATTGGCTCACAAAGATTATGAAGAATTTTCACTACGCTATATGCACAAAATCGTGGATGGATTAATTCGTGAAAATGAAGGGCGTAAAGTACCGGTTACCCTCTTCACTAAAGGTGGTGGTTTGTGGCTGGAAAAAATGGCAGAAACAGGTTGTGATGCCTTAGGCTTAGATTGGACAGTCGATATTGCTGACGCCCGTCGCCGTGTGGGTAACAAAGTAGCTTTACAAGGTAATATGGATCCAGGTGTACTTTATGCAAACCCAAAACGCATTGAACAAGAAGTGAAAAATATTCTTGCCGGCTTCGGTAACGGTAGTGGTCACGTCTTTAATCTCGGACATGGCATTCACCTTGATGTGCCGGTAGAAAGCCCGAAAGTATTTGTGGATGCTATCCATAACTTCTCTAAGCCGTATCATAAATAATCTTACAAGCGGTCGAAAATCAGCAATTTTTTGCACATGTAAAAATCTAGATGTTTTTGACCGCTTGCACTTATAAGGAAACAATATGCGAAATCCGATTCATAAACGTATGGAACGCTTTGAACCTTGGCAAAACCTTACCTTTATGGCATGCCTTTGTGAAAGGATGTACCCTAATTATCAACTTTTTTGCGAAGTAACCGAGCAAGGCGATAAAGCAAAAATTTTCCAAAATATTTTGAATTTGGTATGGGAATATCTAACTGTAAAAGGGGTTAAAATCAACTTTGATAATCAACTGGAAAAATTAGAAGAGATTATTCCGGATGTAAACGATTATGAGTTTTTCGGTGTTTTACCTGCACAAGAAGCCTGTGAAGCACTTTCTGAATTACTCCACAGTATTATTGCCGGTTCAACATTAGAGCAAGCTATACGAATCAGCCAAATTTCTCTTGGAACAGTAGCCAGCTATTTGGAAATGCAGCAAGAAAAAGAACTCAATGATCAAGAATTGAAAAATGCTTCTGAAATCCAAGAAGAGCTAGATGTGCAATGGCAAATCTACCGTTTATTGAATGAGTGTGAAAAACGTGATCTCGATCTCATTTTTGGCTTAAAGGATGAAATTCGTGCAAGTGGCATTAGCAATATCGGGTTAAATATTAACCAATAACATAAATATTTACAAAATCTTGCTTAATAACTCTTTGAGAAATCTCAACTTTGAATTAAGCTATGGTAAGGTTTAAAAGAACTTATCAGACGTTTTACGTCATTTATTAAAAACACATATCTTAGAGGATAAAACTATGAACAAAACTGAGTTAATCGATGCTATCGCAGCAGGTGCAAACTTAACGAAGAAAGATGCTAAAGCTGCATTAGAAGCAACTCTTGATGCAATTTCTGCAAGCTTAAAAGCAGGTGATGCTGTTCAATTAATCGGCTTCGGTACTTTTAAAGTAAATGAGCGTAAAGCACGTACTGGTCGCAACCCAAAAACTGGTGAAGAGATCAAAATTGCTGCAGCAAAAGTACCTGCATTCGTTTCAGGTAAAGCATTAAAAGACTTAGTAAAATAATTCTTTTAAAGAATATGAAAAAGAAAAGCCTAGATAAATTATCTAGGCTTTTTTCTTTAGTTAAACAGAGAATGGATACTGAATAGCAGGATGATATTCGTAACCTTCCACTTTAAAATCCGCTAAAGTTACCCAAGTTTCTAAATCTTCCAGCGATTTAATATCAGGATTAATAATTAATTTCGGAGCAACCAGAGGTTCACGCTTTAATTGCACATCACGCATTAGCTCTAATTGGTCTTCATAAATATGGGCATTAACAATTTTATGATAGGCTTTTCCTGCTTTATTACCGGTAATCTGTGCCATTAGTGCTAAAAAGGTATAACATTGTATCATATTCCAATTTAAACCAAGTGGCACATCAGCTGAACGTTGTGTGCTGTTTAAATATAACGTACCATCAAGTAATGAAAAATGGTGGCTATGCAAACAAGGGCGTAAACATCCCATATGAAAAGCACCGGGGTGGTAGAAAGTATAAATTTCACCACGATTATCAATGCCGTTTTTCAAATCATCTACAATTTGACGAAGTAAATCCACTGAGCCACCATCTGGCTTTGGAAAATTACGCCCTACCGCACCATAAACCAGCCCCATATCATCTTCACCTTTACGGTATGGGTTTGCTAACCAAGCCGTATTTTCATTGGCATTCGCGTCCCAAGATTTGGTCCCCAGATTACGAAAATCTGCCGCATTATCATAGCCTCGAATATAGCCTAAAAGCTCTGCAATGGCGGCCTTCCAATAACTGCGACGAGTAGTCACCAACGGAAATTCCCCGTTCTCGACATCATAAACTAAATCAGCATTAATCACAGTCAAACAACGCTTTCCTGTTCGCTCATTAGCGACCCATTTTCCCTCATGCACAATACGATTGCACAAATCTAAATACTGCTTCATCTTCACCCCCTAAAAAATTTTAAGTAATTTTGCCATTTATTCGGTAAAATAGCTAAAACTTTATGAGCCACTACAATAAGGAGTTATGGATATGAAACATTTTATTAAATCCATTTTAGTCTTCACTACATTATCTGTTTTAGTTGCTTGTTCATCAAAGAACAGCAGCTGGACTCGTTTAAATGACAATGAAGTTGATCAAAAATCCTATGCAATTGCCTATGGTGCTACCGCTCAAACTTATGCAGACAGAGTAAATAAAAGTTATGACATTAATGCTTTTATGAATGGAGTAAATGATTGGTATACAAAAAAAGTTACCTTACCTGTTGAGCAAATCCGAGCGATGACAATGAACCGTATGCTGGATCATAATATTTACGCTTACTATAGTGGTGTGCTTTATGCCGCTGATTTACAAAGCAACTTTAATCATTTAGACCCTAACTGCTGGGGGCTTGTACAACCTACAAGTATCACTCAAGGTATTCACGATGCTATGTTAGACTTACAAAAAAACAAAGTTCGTGGTGATGAATATATTAAAAATGGCGTTGAGCAGATTTTACACCTTTGCGTAAAAACCATTGCAGAAGATGAACATAAAACTAAAGATAAAAAAACTAAGCGTAAAAAATAAAACTTAGTGCTACAAGCGGTAAAATTTTTGAAAAATTTTACCGCTTTATTTATAACCTTATGAAATGTTTGATCTTTATTCATCAAAATCTTAAAAAAACAACGTTTTGCTTATTCCATAGGCAAACAATCTGTATTTTGCAATTTTACGGAAAAAGAATTTGACATCTTTTCAAATTCTAGTAATATGACGCCCACAGACACAGTGAGTGGTGAGATGGCCGAGCAGGCTGAAGGCGCTCCCCTGCTAAGGGAGTATGGGGTTCAAAAGCTCCATCGAGGGTTCGAATCCCTCTCTCACCGCCATTTACTTTATCACGCACCCGTAGCTCAGCTGGATAGAGTACTCGGCTACGAACCGAGCGGTCAGAGGTTCGAATCCTCTCGGGTGCGCCATTTTATTGATTACTCTAAAATAAAATGGCTGCGGATAAATTAAATCATCTCACAAATTCAAATACGCACCCGTAGCTCAGCTGGATAGAGTACTCGGCTACGAACCGAGCGGTCAGAGGTTCGAATCCTCTCGGGTGCGCCATTTCACTCAAGTTCAATCTTTCCTAACTCTTTTATTATCAGTTTTTTTAAACTATTGTTTTCGCTCCTATATAATTTCAGTTAGACTTATCACGAAGTCGACATGATGAGGATATTAAATTGAAAGGATTAATTGCCAGTCTCTTTATAGCAGTTACATTGCTACTTTGGGCTTGGGATATGGTTTCGCCTTGGCAGAAAATCGTCCATTCGGAAGCAAATCACTATACACAAATTCAGCAGAGTAGAAATCTAAAAGTTGGGATGATCAACCACCCTCTCTCTTATTTTGTCGGACCTGAAGGCACAAGCGGCATCGAATACGATTTAGCCAGCGCATTTGCTCAATATTTAAATGTTAAATTAGAAATTAAAACTTATGATAGTAGTGAAAAACTGTTTGATGCCTTAAGAAATAATGATATTGATATTGCTGCTGCCGGTTTACCGTATCATGCTGAATTAACAGAAGAGTTCCAAATTGGACCTTCTTATTATTCTGCATCTTGGCAAGTGGCTTATAAAAAAGGAACATCGAGACCTTATAGACTATCAGATTTACAACAGGATATAATCATTCCTAGCGGTTCTGCTGTTATCCCTATACTAAATCAGCTTAAACAGGAAAACCCTGAGTTAAAATGGCAAATTTCGGATAAATTCACACAAGAGGAATTATTGCTAAAAGTGGCTCAAGGGAAAATTCCCTATACTATTGCAATGTCAGTAGATATTTCTTCAGCCCAACATATTAATCCAAACATAGCAGTCGGTTTTGACCTAACTGATGAAAATCCGATTTTATGGTATTTAGCAAGAAGCTCTTATAGCGAGCTACAATCCGCATTATTGGATTTTATGTCAGACTCTATTGAAACAGGCTTAGTCTCAAGAATTGAAGAAAAATATTTTAACCACCTAGCCAAGTTTGATTATGTTGATATTCAAAGCTATTTGAATGCAATAAAAACCGTTCTACCTAAATATGAACCACTCTTCCAAGCATATAAGGGTGAATTAGAATGGCAAATGTTAGCAGCGATCGCTTATCAAGAGTCCCATTGGGATCCAAATGCCACCTCTCCAACAGGAGTTCGAGGAATTATGATGCTCACTAAAGATACTGCGGAACGAATGAAAATTTCAGATAGGACTAATCCTGCCCAAAGTATCAAAGCAGGCTCTGAATATTTACATATGCTAATGAAACAAATGCCGGAATCAATTCCGGAAGCAGATAGAATTTGGTATAGTTTAGCTGCATATAATATGGGATTAGGGCATTTGCTTGATCTGCGCCGTTTAACAAAGCAATTAGGTGGCAATCCTGATAACTGGTTAGATGTGAAAAAGAACCTCCCACTTCTGGCAGAAAAACGCTATTATACTCATTTAAAATATGGCTATGCACGTGGATATGAAGCCTTACAATATGTAGAAAATATCAGACGCTATTACAGCAGTATTATCAACTACCAACGTGTAGAAGAACAAAAAATACAAGAAAATATTACTAATGAGCAAACAAAACAGGAGAATTCTTCCAATGAGAAAATTGAAGAAAAAGAAATCCCTATCTACGAGGAAACTAAGACTACGCCAAATCAAACAAATTAAGGAGCGAAAACGGCTTATCTCATCACGCCGAAAATCCTTTATGCAAATGCAGCAAAATGCTTGTTAACGAAACGCCCTTTCTAGCAAATAGCCTGAAAGGGATTTTTTTATTTAGTCTACTTGTAATATTGAAGAAAGTGGTGGGCGATACCGGTCTCGAACCAGTGACCCCCTCCTTGTAAGGGAGGTGCTCTCCCAACTGAGCTAATCGCCCTTCAGATACGAATAAATTCGCAATTGAAGTTTATGATTTTAGTCTTAAGTGGTGGGCGATACCGGTCTCGAACCAGTGACCCCCTCCTTGTAAGGGAGGTGCTCTCCCAACTGAGCTAATCGCCCACTTGAGACTTAAATCAAAGGGATTTGAAAACGAAACACTTAAGTTGAAGTGGTGGGCGATACCGGTCTCGAACCAGTGACCCCCTCCTTGTAAGGGAGGTGCTCTCCCAACTGAGCTAATCGCCCGTTTTCAAAAATTGGATTGTATTCAACGTACGGAACATTTCAAAATATTGAAATGGTGGGCGATACCGGTCTCGAACCAGTGACCCCCTCCTTGTAAGGGAGGTGCTCTCCCAACTGAGCTAATCGCCCGACGTTGTGGAAGTGAATTATAGAGATTTTTGCTCTTTCGTCAAACGCTTTTTGCTCTTTTTACCCTGTTTGCTGATTTTTTACCCCAGAAAGTCAATTTTTTACTATTATTCATTCTCAAGAGTAGTAAAATAGACGAGTTTTCCTTAAAAAATAATGATTAGGCAATATAAGATGAAAATTGAAACCCTTTTCCCTTTAGATCCAAATGTTAAAGTACGTACTCGCTTTGCACCAAGCCCAACAGGCTACTTACATGTAGGTGGTGCTCGTACTGCTCTTTATTCTTGGCTTTATGCAAAGCATAACCACGGTGAATTCGTATTACGTATTGAAGATACCGATTTAGAACGCTCAACTCCTGAAGCAACCGCTGCCATTCTAGAAGGTATGGAATGGCTAAACTTAGCTTGGGAACACGGTCCTTATTTCCAAACAAAACGTTTTGAACGTTATAACCAAGTTATCGACCAAATGATTGAGGCTGGCACAGCTTATCGTTGCTACTGTTCAAAAGAACGTTTAGAAGAATTACGTAACACGCAAGAAGCAAATAAAGAAAAGCCTCGTTATGATCGACATTGTTTAGATAACCAAGCATACTCAGAAAATGAGCCACACGTGGTACGCTTTAAAAACCCACAAGAAGGTTCTGTAATTTTTGACGATGCGGTACGTGGGCGTATTGAAATCAGCAATAGTGAATTAGATGACTTAATTATCCGCCGTACAGATGGTTCACCAACTTACAACTTCTGCGTTGTAGTAGATGACTGGGATATGGGCATTACTCACGTTGTACGTGGTGAAGATCATATTAATAATACCCCTCGGCAAATCAATATTTTAAAAGCGTTAGGTGCTCCGGTACCGACTTATGCACACGTATCAATGATTAATGGTGACGATGGACAGAAATTATCTAAACGCCATGGTGCAGTAAGTGTGATGCAATATCGTGACGATGGCTATTTACCAGAAGCCTTAATTAACTACTTAGTACGTTTAGGCTGGGGCCACGGCGACCAAGAAATTTTCTCTCGACAAGAAATGATTGAGCTATTTGATATTCACTCTGTGAGTCGTTCAGCAAGCGCATTCAATACTGAAAAACTACAATGGCTCAACCATCACTACATTCGCTCACTTGAGCCAAGCTATGTAGCAAAACATTTAGAATGGCATATGAACCAGCAAGGTATTGATTTTAGCAAAGGTCCAGCCCTTGCCGAGATCATTCCTGTTTTAGGTGAACGTTGCAAAACATTGAAAGAGATTGCTGAAGCTAGTGCTTATTTCTATCAAGATTTCGAATCTTACGAAGAAAAAGCTGCTGCTAAAAATTTCAAAGCTGAAGCTATTACTCCACTTGCAAAATTATTGGAAAAATTAACCGCTTGTAACGACTGGACAGTTGAGAATATCCATGAAGCAATGAACCAAACAGCCTCAGAGCTGGAAATTGGTATGGGTAAAGTAGGTATGCCATTCCGTTTAGCTGTTACAGGCACTGGGCAATCTCCCTCCATGGATATTACCGCCAAATTGGTTGGAAAGGAGAGAACATTAGCTCGTCTTAAGAAAGCAATTAGCTTCATTCAATCAAACAGCTAGTTTTTAACCAATCGGAAATCACATTCATTAAAGCGATTGACATATTAGGGCGGAAAGCATATCATTCCGTCCATATCAAGGGGGTATAGCTCAGTTGGGAGAGCGCTTGCATGGCATGCAAGAGGTCATCGGTTCGATCCCGTTTACCTCCACCAAATTCATAAATCGTATCAATATTTATTGATACGATTTTTTTATACATTATTTCTAAGAATTAGCTGCTAAATCTAACATTTCTTGTGCATTAGCTAACACTGTTTCGGTAATTTGACTTCCACCCAATAACCTCGCTAGGGCTTGAACACGCTCTTTTTCTGAAAGTAACGTCATTTGAGTTTCCGTTTGATTATTTTCAACATATTTATGTACGTTAAAATGGTGATTTCCATAACTTGCCACCTGTGGTAAATGGGTAACACATAATACTTGGCATTTTTCCCCTAATTTACGTAATAACTTACCTACCGTTGTAGCAGCTGCACCACTAATTCCGACATCAACTTCGTCAAAAATAATGGCAGGCGTAGAGAGCTTATTGGCAGTGAGAACTTGTACCGCTAAAGAGATACGGGAAAGCTCTCCGCCAGAAGCTATTTTAGCTAATGGTTGAGGTTGCTGACCTAAATTACTTTGCAAGTTAAATTCTACAAAGTCAGCCCCATTGGAGGATAATTTTTTAATATCATGCTGTATATGAATAAAAAACTCACCATTCTCCATTGCTAACTGTTTAATCTGTTTAGTTACTTGCTGAGCTAATTTATTTGCTGCTTCAGTACGCTTTTGATAAATCACTTCAGCTAATTCCAAACACTCTTGATAAGCTTGTTTTTCATCTTGAATCAATTGCTCTTCATTGTCTTCAAAATCAATTAATGTCTGTAATTCCTCTTTCAATTTAACGTGGTGTCGCCATAATTCATTAGCTTGAATATGGTGCTTACGAGAAAGTGAGAGTGCTTGAGAAATGCGATTATCTAGTTCATTTAACAATATAGGATCTTGCTCAATCCTTCCGGCTAATTGAGCAATTTCCGAACTTGCCTCCTGTACTTGAATCAGTGCCTCATTAAGCATTTCCTGAGCACTTTGATAGTTACTATCTACCTCAACCAAATGCTCTAAATCACGTAACGCCTTATAGACAAGATCCTGTGCATTTATATCATTGTTACTTAATAAATTTAGTACCTCATCTGAAAGTTCCGTCAATTCTTCTGAAGAAGACAATATATTATGTTTTTCTTCCAACTCCTCAAATTCGTTTTCTTTAATAGCAAATTCATCTAATTCTTCTACTTGATATTGTAGCAATTGTTTACGAGCTTCATTTTCTTGGCATTGTTGCTGGAAACTTCGCACCTGTTTATTCAAACTCTTCCATTTGCTATATTGCTCCGCCATTTTTAGCAATAAAGGCTGTAAACTCGCATAGTTATCAACAATTTCAAGCTGATACTCATTTTTTAAAAGTAATTGAGGTGCATGTTGCCCATTCAAATGGATAAGATATTGCCCTAATTCTCTTAGTTGGGAAATGGGTAAAGGACGATTATTTACAAAGGCTTTAGAACGACCATCTATATTAATCATACGACGCACAATACACTCATTAGGCGTATCTTCATCAAGTAATTCATGTTCTTCAAGCCACTTATGTGCAGGGCTATCTTGCTGCATAGTGAAAGTAGCGGTAATATCGGCTTTTTCTGCCCCATGTCGAATCATGCCAGCTTCAGAGCGATAGCCAATACATAAACCTAAAGCATCAATTGCTATTGATTTACCCGCACCGGTTTCCCCAGTAATCACAGACATTCCATCATTAAGCTCTAAAATAAGATTTCGTACAATCGCAAAATTATTAATCGTAAGTTGATTGAGCATGAGAAGCCCCATCTAAAAATAACTGTATACAAATATAGTACAACTGTTTTTTTAAACAGTAAAGAGATGAAAGTAAAAAACTGAAAATTTATACAATAAATTAAAAAAGGGAGTAAAAAAAGCGAGCATATTATTTTGCTCGCTTTAAATAGAAAGAAATTTAGATAAAGACTTCTTGTTGAACTTGATAGCCTTGTGGCACTTGCTCCTTATCTTCGAAAGTAACAAATTCCCAAGCATTTTGATTAGCCAATACTGCACGTAATAACTTGTTATTTACGCCATGACCTGATTTATAAGCACTAAATTCGCCAAGAATATTATAACCACACATATATAAATCTCCGATTGAATCAAGCATTTTATGGCGAACAAGCTCATCTTTAAAACGTAAACCATCTTCATTTAAGATACGATATTCATCTAGTACTATTGCATTATCTAAGCTTCCACCTAGAGCTAAGCCAATAGACTGAAGATACTCAACATCTTTCATAAATGTAAAAGTTCTCGCGCGGCTTAATTGATGAATGAAATTTTCAGCAGAAAAATTCATTGAGTAGGAACACACATCTTTTGAAATTAGAGGGTGTTCAAAATCAATAGTAAAGTTTAATTTAAACCCATTATTATATGGTTTTAACTCTGCCCATTTTTCTCCTTCATCAACACGCACTGTTTCTTTGATGCGGATAAATTTTTTAGGAGCATCTTGTTCTTCAATACCTACATCTAAAAATAAATAGATAAAAGGACTTGAACTGCCATCCATAATTGGAATTTCAGGTGCATCTACTTCCACAATGACATTATCTAAGCCTAATGCTGACATAGCTGCATTTAAATGCTCTACCGTTGAGATACGTACACCATCATCATTAATCATACATGTGCATAGCTGTGTATCGCGAATAGAATCTGCACTTGCAGGGAAATAAACTGCAGGCTCTAAATCGGTACGAGCATAAATAATACCTGTATTAGCAGGCGCAGGGCGTAACGTTAAAGTTACTTTCTTGCCACTGTGTAAGCCAATCCCAGTTACTTTTGCTACTTGTTTTAATGTTCTTTGTTTAATCATATTTTGCCCTTACTTTCCAAAATTTTGGAAGTTATTGACTATTTCTCATAAAACCCGGAATGGAATTAGGGTTAAAAATCTGTGCTGTATCTACCGATTGAGGTTTTGGTGCAACAGGTTGCTGTACTTGTTGTGTCTGACCACCAAATTGATTTGGCTGCCCATAACCCGGTTGAGTAAATGTTGGTTGCTGTGGCTGCTGTAAAGATTGAGCAACTTGAGGTTGATGTCCATGAGGTGGATATACAGGTGGAGCCTTTGGCATATGCAATGCTTCCTCAGGTTGACCAATACCAGTTGCAACAAGTGTTACACTTACTTTTCCATCCATTTCCGGATAGTAGTTACAGCCGAATACAATTGCAGCATCTTCTGTTGCAAAACCATAAATTAGGTCCATCATAGCATAAACTTCTTCTAATAAGAAATCTGTACCTGCACTGATGTTAATTAGCATACCACTTGCACCAGAAATATCCACATTTTCAAGTAATGGGCTTGAAATTGCATCATTCATTGCCTTTTCAGCACGGCCTTCACCTACTTCACCTTCAGCAAAGCCAGTACCAATCATAGCATGACCCTTACCAGACATTACTGTACGAACATCCGCAAAGTCTACGTTAATATCTGCCCCGGTTGAACCGCCCGAGCTGGTAATCATATTAGTAATACCTAGCACACAGTTACTTAATACGTCATTTGCTGCCGCAAAAGCATCTACAGCTGTCGTTTGTTTACCAAGACCACGTAACTTATCATTAGGTATGATAATTAGAGAGTCAACATACTGAGAAAGTTCCTTAATACCTTGATCAGCAAAACGCATACGACGAGGCCCTTCAAAGCGGAAAGGTTTAGTTACAACCCCCACAGTCAATGAGCCTTGCTCTTTTGCAATTTGAGCCACTACAGGAGCTGCACCTGTTCCTGTACCACCTCCCATACCTACAGCAATAAAGGTCATATTTGCACCTTTTAATGCATTCGCAATGGCCTCGCGATCTTCTTCTGCAGCCTGTTTGCCTACCATCGGATCAGCGCCTGCACCTAAGCCTTTAGTGGTACTTGCACCAATTTGAATAGTTTGACGTGTCGTTCTTTTTCTTAAAACTTGAGCATCCGTATTAACATCAAAGAATTCAACACCTTTAATATCATCGGCAGAACGAGACATTCTATCTACAGCATTACCGCCGCCACCGCCAACACCCACTACCTTAATGATAGCATCTTGCGTTTGTTCAATAATAGGTTCAAACATTTTTATCTCCCTGCGTGTTATATAACACTATTAAAATTTTGATTTGAAGAAATCAATAACTTTTTTGGTACCTCGACCAAAAGCGCCTAAAATATCTTCATTAGAATCTGTAATTGTGCTTTGTTCAGTATAATTATAGTGGCTATACTGTAAAAGCCCTAATGCTGTTGCATACTGAGGTTTATTCACATAATCGGTTAAACCTGTAATATTTAATGGATAGCCTACTCGTACTTGCGAACCAAAAATAGATTTAGCACATTCTACAAGATCTTCAATTTGTGAGCCACCACCTGTAATAACTATTCCGGCAATTAATTCTTGTTTTATGCCTTTTTGGAAGAGTTCATGACGTAATTGGCTCAATTCATTTTCGACTACTTCCAATAAATCACTATAGCACTTCGATGTTACTTCTGATACTTGAGCTCGGGTAAACGTACGAGCCATACGTCCGCCTAATCCCACTACCTCAATTTTTTTATCTGCATTATGCGTTGGTGGCGAAATAGCACTGCCATAGCTTACTTTAAGGCTCTCCGCTTCAGGGCGAGATGTTGTAAATACTCTAGCTAAATAATCTGTTATCGTATTGCCAGCAAATGGAATCACTTTACTAAATCTTAGTGCACCATCTGTATAAACCAGAACATCCATGGTACCGCCACCAATATCAATTAAGCATACGCCTAATTCTTTTTCATCTTCAGTTAATACAGAATAGCTAGATGCAAGTCCTGAAAACACGACTTGATCAACTTTTAACTTCGCACGCTCTACGGCATTTTTTAAATTTTTAAGCCAAGCTTGATGACAAGCAATTAAATGAGCTTGTACTTGTAAACGCATACCGGATAAACCAATCGGATTTTTAGTTGCCGGTAATCTATCAACATGATATTCCTGAGGAATCATATGCAAAGTTTCCAGCCCATCTTGCAATTTAATTGCTTTTGCCATATCAACAGCACTTTCGATGTTATCTTGAGTAACAATCCCACTTGATAATGTTGACGAGCCAATTTCGTTTAAGCCAATGATATGCTGACCCGAGATAGCTAAAGTTACGCCCATAATCTGACAATCAGCAATAGATTCCGCTTGTTCAATTGCACGTTGAATCGAATTTACTGCGGCATCTAAATCAATAACACCACCACCATCTATGCCTTTAGACGGGCACACACCTGCCCCCATAACATTAATAACACCGTCGGGTAATACCTCACCAACAACTGCGACTACCTTTGATGTTCCAATATCAAGGCCAACAATAATTTTTGATTCTGCTGCTTTTGTCATACTATTGTATACTTACTATGTTTAATTTTTTATAGGGCTGAAACCAACTGCTGCACCATGTGGGTAACGTAAATCAACATAAGCTAATCGATTCCCTTCAGGTACATTAATTTCAGGAAAAATCGTCACAAAACGATCTATTTTCGAAGTCCACTCTCCCCTTCCCAACCTTAACTCAACTTGATTGGTAAGTCTAATTGTCCATGAACCTCGACTATCGACAGAAACTGATGTTAAATCTAACTTACGAGCATTTAA
The DNA here is from genome assembly GCF_011455695.1 of Mannheimia granulomatis. Taxonomy (NCBI): domain Bacteria; kingdom Pseudomonadati; phylum Pseudomonadota; class Gammaproteobacteria; order Pasteurellales; family Pasteurellaceae; genus Mannheimia; species Mannheimia granulomatis. The sequence continues at coordinate 1,519,287 of NZ_CP015030.1, forward strand.
ATCTGTACGAATTTTATTCCAAGCATCCAGTACATTTTTACCTTCTGTATCTGGTCCATAAAGCAAAGGCAACCCATTTTGCTCTAGTCTCTCTTTAGGTAGAGAGAACACGACTCCCTGTTCCGATACAAAATTAATATCATTCCAAACAGCAACAGGCTTATGCTCAACTAACGTAATGCTTAAACGATCAGGGTAAAGCTTACGAACAACCACATCTTTGACCCAAGGCATAGATAAAAGTTTATCTTTGACCTCTTGAATATCTTGTCCAAAATATCCTTTTAGAGCCGGTTCTCTTGATAAAGTTTCCCGAATATCTGCATTCGTTGTAAATTCTGTTTTATGAGTCAAAGCATAAGCTCGAATCGGAGTTTTATCCCAACTCTCAAGAATGCTCTGCCACTTACTATAAATACCAAATATAAATAGTATACATAATAACACAATTAACGGCTTAATGAATACTAGCCATCTACGTGAAGAAACTGAAGTTTTTGGATTAATAACATTCAAACGCACATTTGTGCTGTTTTTCTTGCGGAAAATCCCCATTAAGCACTTAACTCCAATACTCGCTCAACTAATTTCTCAAATGAAATACCAACAGTTGCAGCCGATTTAGGGAAAATGCTGTGACTTGTCATTCCCGGATTAGTATTAACTTCTACCAAGCGGAAATTACCTTTCGCATCCTCCATCACATCAATACGGCTCCAACCACGACAGCCTACTACATCGTAAGCGGCTTTAACTAATTTCGCCACTTCTGCCTGACGTTCATCATTTAAAGCAGGTACAACATATTGTGTGTTATCCGATACATATTTCGCATGGTAGTCATAAAATTCACCATCCGGAATAACCTGCACTGCCGGCAAGACTTGACCATCCAACACCGGTACAGAATATTCATTACCAGCTAAAAACTCCTCAACTAAAACAATTGAGTCAAATTTTAAAGCTTCAATAATAGCAGGCTCTAACTCCTCTTTGGTTTTAACTTTGAAAACACCAACACTTGAGCCTTCACATGATGGCTTAACAAATACCGGCAAACCTAATTTTGCAATAATTCCGTCAAAATCGACCGCTTGTCCACGCTGAACAACAACCATATCTGCGGTTGGCAAGCCTACGGCATTCCATAATAATTTAGTACGGAATTTATCTAAGGTTACCGCTGATGCCATCACACCACACCCCGTGTAAGGGATGCCCATTTGTTCTAAAGCACCTTGCAATACACCATTTTCTCCAATACCACCATGTAGAATATTAAATACACGCTGAATCCCTTTTTCTTTTAATTTTTCAATCGGAAATTCTTTAGTATCAATACCTTCTACATTATAGCCTAGACTTTTTAACGCCTCTGTTACCGCAGCGCCCGAATTAAGAGAAACCTCACGCTCTTGTGATACACCACCAAACAATACCGCAATTTTTTCGTTTTTAATGCTCATTTATTTTATCCTTTTTAATCTTTCCAGCTTTCCGCCAGACCACGAGAAATTCGGCTTACACTTCCTGCACCTTGAGCTAAAATCAAATCACCGTCTTGAATAATTTGATCTAACACGTCACCTAATTGTTCAGTGTCAGAGACCAAAATTGGATCGACCTTACCTAAATTTCGGATAGAACGAGCCAAAGATTTACTATCCGCACCAACAATAGGAGACTCACCTGCAGCGTACACATCTAATAAAATCAAAGCATCCACTTTAGAGAGAACCTGTACAAACTCATCAAATAAATCACGGGTTCGAGAATAACGATGTGGCTGGAAAATCATCACTACACGTTTGCCTTCCCAACCTTGGCGAGCAGCTTGAATGGTAACATCCACTTCTGTTGGATGATGACCATAATCATCCACTAACATAATTTTGCCGTTAGGGCGAATAAATGAACCTAATTGGTCAAAGCGACGACCTGCACCTTGGAAATCTGCAAGTGCTGCAAGAATCGCCTCATTTTCAATCCCTTCTTCTTTTGCCACAGCGAGCGCTGCTGTAGCGTTTAATGCGTTATGCTTACCAGGTACATTTAACAGCACATCAATCCGCTCACCCGTTGGACAAACCACGGTGTAATGCCCTTGGAAACCTGTTTGCTGATAATCTTCAATACGGTAATCAGCCTTTTCACTAAAACCATAAGTGATAACTTGGCGACCAACACGCGGAGCAATTTCCATCACTGTTGCATCATCTGCACACATCACTGCTAATCCATAGAAAGGTAAGTTACGTAAAAAATTCACGTAGGTATCTTTCATTTTCTCAAAGTCACCACCATAGGTATCCATGTGATCAGGTTCAATATTAGTTACGACCGATACCATAGGCTGCAAATGCAAAAATGAAGCATCACTTTCATCCGCTTCTGCAATTAAATAACGACTTGCGCCTAAATGAGCATTTTTCCCAGCCGATTTTACCAAACCACCATTTACAAAAGTTGGATCTAACTTCGCTTCCGTATAAATCATTGAGATCATAGCCGTAGTGGTGGTTTTACCATGCGTACCCGAAATCGCAATACCATGACGGAAACGCATAATTTCAGCCAACATTTCTGCACGACGAATCACAGGAATACGGGCCTCACGGGCAGCCATAATTTCAGGATTGGTTTCATCAATCGCCGTTGACACCACAACCACACTAGCACCAGCTACGTTTTCGGCTTGATGCCCGATGAAAACTTTTGCTCCTGCCGCCGATAAACGTTGGGTTACCACACCATCAGCAATATCTGATCCCGAAATAGCATAACCTTCGTTTAATAATACTTCGGCAATACCACTCATGCCTGCACCACCAATCCCGATAAAGTGAATTTGGCTCACACGACGCATTTCAGGGACTAATTTTTTAATTTTGTCTTGGAAATTTTTCATCTTCTATCCTGTTATCTGTTTGCAAGCGGTTAAAAATTTCAATTATTTTGCAAATTTTACGTAAAATTTAACCGCTTGTAGATCAATTCGCTTCTTGAATAATTACCTCAGCCACACGTTGTGCTGCTGTTGGGGTTGCTTTGGAGCGGGCTTTGATCGCCATTTCCAATAATTTTTGACGCTCAGCAATTAATGGCTCTAATACTTTTAGTAGCGACTGTGGATTAAAATCCGCTTGCTCGATAATGACTGCAGCTCCATCTTCTGCCAAATAATAAGCATTTAAAAATTGTTGGCGATCTTTATGTTGAAACGGCACAAAAATTGCTGGCAAACCTACCGCTGCAATTTCACACACAGTTAAAGCTCCCGAACGACAAATCACAATATCCGCCCATTCATAGGCCGCTTTCATATCATCAATAAATTCAGACGCAATGCCATTGCCGGTTTGTTGGTAAACTTCTGCTATACCATCTAAATTCCCTTTACCGACTTGATGGCTAATGAACACATTACTTCCTAGCACCTTAGCAATTTCTGGCACGGTCTGATTAATTACTCTTGCCCCTTGGCTACCGCCCATCACTAAAATATTGACTGGATACCCTCTTTCAGCAAAACGCTCTTGTGGTGTAGGCAAGTTTGATAAATCTTCACGCACAGGATTACCAACCACTTCGACATTTTTAAAAGCCGTCGGGAAAGCTTGTAACACTCGGCGAGCTACTTTTGCCAGCCACACATTGGTTAAACCTGCTACCGCATTTTGCTCGTGTAAAATCACGGGGACACCACATAATTTAGCGGCGATACCGCCTGGGCCCGAGACATAGCCCCCCATTCCTAAAACTGCATCAGGTTTATAATTTTGAATAATTTTGCGTGCCTGCATAACCGCTTTAAAAATAGCAAAAGGGGCTTTTAATAATGCACCCAAACCTTTACCTCTCAGCCCTGAAATTTCAATAAAATCAATCTCAATGCCATGTTTTGGCACAAGGGTGGCTTCCATACGATCTTTTGTACCTAACCAGCGAATTTGCCAACCCTGTTTTTGTAGCTCTCGAGCTACTGCAATTGCCGGAAAAACATGCCCACCGGTGCCACCAGCCATCACTAATAATTTTTTAGTCATACTGAACTCTTTGATTATAAAAACGCTATATTCTACCCGATTTTTACTCACTATGCTTGTGCTTTCAAAGCAAGTAGAAGATCACTATTTTTGCAAAATAAAATAAAAATCTGACCGCTTGTAACTAAGAGGCTTTAATTTTCGCATGCCCGATCCTAACTGTTCGGTTTTCGTGATCAATTCTTAACAACACGGCAATAGCAACGGACATAATCACTAAACTTGAACCACCGTAACTTACAAGAGGGAAAGTCAAGCCCTTAGTAGGTAATAAGCCGGATGCCACCCCTAAATTTACAAAGCCTTGTAAGAAGATCCAAATCGCAATTCCAAATGCCATATAACCTTTAAAACGCTCTTCTAGAATAAGCGATTCTTTACTGATTTTTAATGCCCGAACCGTCAATAACACCAATAAAAGCACAATGCACATAATACCGAAGAAGCCGAATTCTTCGCCAACAACCGCCATTACAAAGTCGGTATGGGCTTCAGGTAAGTATTCTAATTTTTGCACCGAATTGCCTAGCCCTTGCCCCCAAAATTCACCTTGCCCAAATGCCATTTGAGAATTAGATAATTGAAAGCCATCACCATAAGCATCCGCAAAAGGATCCATAAAGGAGGTTACACGTTTTAGACGGTATTCTGAGGTTAAAATCAATACGGCAAATAAAACTGCACCAACGACGCCTAAAAACATAAATTGCATTATTTTCGCACCAACAATAAAAAGCATTGAGAATGTGAGCACGAATAATACAAAGGTACTACCTAAGTCTGGCTGTAAAATCAGCAAGAAACCAAATATAAACAAAATTACTGCCGGTCGCCAGAAACTGGCTTTTTCGGTACGGATTTCATCATATTTACGTACATAAAAGCTGGCGAAATAACAAATGACCGCAAGCTTTGCCAGTTCCGCCGGCTGGAAATTCAAGATCCCAAGCGGAATCCAACGCACAGCACCATTAATAGAACGACCAAAAATCAATACCGCAATCAAAAAGCTGATTGCTACGAAAAATAAAACAACGTTATATCGTTCCCACTTCTCAGACGGAATTTGTACAAAAATATAACAAAAGATAATAGAGGCAATAATATATAAGCCATCACGAATCGCAAAATAAAAGGGATCGTTATTCAATCTTGTACTAACAGGAATAGAGGCAGATGTTACCATCACAAAACCAATTATCAACAAACCTAAAAATAGCCAGATCAGTGTTCTATCATAAAGTGAATTAACCGGCGTTAACCTTACCCATTTATCCCATTCTGTTTTAACTTTTTCTAACATTACACCTATTATCCTTGTGGCTCTTGTTTTTGTGCGAGTGCCATAAACACATCACCACGATGTTCAAAATTCTTAAATTGATCCAAACTTGCACAGGCAGGTGAAAGCAACACCATATCACCTCTTTTCAATTTCGCTCGGATTGCTTCAACAGCTTGCTCCATTGTTTCAACTAAAACACTCTGCTCACTTAATTCCGCTAAATCTGCACCGTCTTGACCGAAACAGTAGCAAACAATATTCGGTTTATTAATCAGCGGTCTTAATTCTGAGAAATCAGCGGCTTTCCCATCTCCACCCAATAATAAATAAAGCGTACCTGCCACATTTAAACCGTTTAATGCTGCAACTGTGCTACCAACATTGGTTGCTTTAGAATCATTCACCCAACGTACGCCGTCCTGAGTTGGAACTGCTTGGAAACGATGTGGTAAACCTCCATAAACTTGGAGTGCTTTCACAATTCCTTCACGTGGTACATTCGCAGCCTCCGCCAATGCCATCGCCGCTAAAGCATTCATTTCATTATGACGCCCGCTGATGAGCATTTGAGAGGTATTCATCACCGCAATATCACCCGCATAAAGCAAACCGTTGCTCATTGTGTATTCTGCATTCTGCTGTGCAAAACGTATCAAATTTTCTACCGCTTGATCAGGATAAGTTTGCGGATCTTCACCATTCACAATAATATATTTAGCATTGTCATAAATACGTAATTTTGCCGCACGATAATCTGCAATCGAATTATAGCGATCCATATGATCTTCGCTGATATTTAAAATCGTTGCTGCTTGAGCTTTTAGCGAATAAGTAGTTTCTAATTGGAAACTGGATAGTTCTAAAACAAAAAGCTCATAATCTTCTTCTAACAAACTCAGCACAGGCACACCAATGTTACCACCCATTCCGACCTTAATACCGGCTTGTTTTGCCATCTCAGTAGTCAAGGTTGTTACCGTGCTTTTACCGTTTGAACCAGTTATAGCAATAATTGGCGCTTTTGCTTCACGACAGAAGAGTTCCACATCACCCACAACTTCAATCCCGGCTTGAATTGCCTGCTGAATTTCAGGTGTCGCCAATGCAAGCCCTGGACTTATGACAATTAAATCCGATTTAAGCAACCACTCACTATTTAAACTGCCTGTATGTAAAGGAATATTTTTATCTAAGCGCTCTGCACCTGCCGGTTTTTCTCGCGTATCAATCACTTGCACATTCGCTTTTTTACGCATAAAGAAATCAACACAAGATAGGCCTGTTGTGCCTAATCCGATAATAGTAACTGTTTTATCTTGGTATTGGTTTTGCATACTTTTTTCTCTAAATCTAAAAAACAGTATAAGGTGCATTAATAAAAATGCACCTTATGTACTTTAACGTAATTTAAGCGTCACTAAGCCCACTAACACAAGCATTAACGTAATAATCCAGAAACGGACGATAACCCGTGGCTCAGGCCAGCCTTTTAATTCAAAGTGGTGGTGAATCGGAGCCATGCGGAAAATACGCTTTTGACGCAATTTATAAGAGCCAACTTGTAAAATAACCGAGAGAGCCTCAACAACAAAAACACCGCCCATTACAACTAACAATAATTCTTGGCGAACAAGTACGGCAATCACACCTAATGCACCACCTAATGAAAGAGAACCTACATCGCCCATAAATACTTGCGCCGGATAAGTGTTGTACCATAAAAAGCCTAAACCCGCTCCCACAATAGCAGTACATAGAATCACAAGCTCGCCAGCATTTGGAATAAATGGAATATGCAAATATTGTGCAAAGTTAAAGTTACCCGTTGCCCACGCAATTAAAGCAAAGGCTGAAGCCACCATAATGGTTGGTACAATCGCTAAGCCATCTAAACCATCGGTTAAATTCACTGCGTTACTGGTGCCAACAATCACAAAGTAAGCTAGGACAATATAAAACAGCCCTAATTGCGGCATAACATCTTTAAAGAACGGCACAACTAATTGAGTCGCTGCGGTATCTTTCCCAACAGCATACATCCCAAATACAGCGACTAAGGCAATAGCGGATAACCAAAAATATTTCCAACGGGCAATTAAGCCATCCGTGTTTTTACGCGCGATTTTACGATAATCATCAATAAATCCCACGGCACCATAACCAAATAACACAAATAAGGTGAACCAAACATAAGGATTAGTTAAATTTGCCCATAATAATGTACTGACACCGATAGCAATCAAAATCATAATACCGCCCATAGTTGGGGTACCACGTTTTTTAAAATGGCTTTCCGGTCCGTCATTACGCACCTCTTGGCCAAATTTCAAAATTTGCAAACGGCGAATTACCTTCGGCCCAATCCAAAGCCCAATTCCCATTGCCGTTAATAACGCCATAATGGCACGGAAAGTAATATAAGATACAACATTAAATGCTGTATTATATTGAACAAGATATTCAGCAAGCCAAACTAACATTGTTTAGTCCTTAAAATAATAATTAGAAATTTACGTTAAATTGTTTACACAGTTCGGAAATCAATGTTTCCATTTTTTGGCTCCTAGAGCCTTTGGCTAGTAATACAAGCGGTTGTTTTTGCTCAATTTTTTGCAAAATAATCGGCGTTAGAAATTCAACCATTTTTTGTTTATCAGTGAAATGATTTTCTGCCTTATTACTAATTACCGCGCTCTCTTTGCCAAAGCTAACGATTAAATCTAAATTTGCCTGAGCAGCAAAATCCGCTACCTCTTGATGGCAGGCTTCGCTTTCTGCCCCTAATTCTGCCATATCCCCTACTGCAAAAACTCGATAAGCAGGATAATTTTGTAATACTGAAACTGCTGATTTCATTGAATCTACATTGGCATTGTAAGTATCATCAATGAACAAGCAATCCTCATTAATCTGCACCGGATACAAACGCCCTTTTACCATGGAGCGCTGCTCAAGCCCTGCTTTAACCGCCTCAAGTGTTGCCCCCACCGACATTGCAAGTGCAGTTGCCGCCAACGCATTGCTGATATTATGGCTGCCTAAATAGGGCAACTGAATGTCAGTTTCACCTTGTGGCGTATGTAACGTAAAACGTGAGCCATTTAATTGCAGCTCAACATTATCCGCCCAGTAATCTGCAGCAGAATCGGAATCTGAACCGACATAAGAGAAAGAGTTTAATTCGTGAGGGCTAATTTCCTGCTGCCACTGTGGATAGTAGAAGGCTAAGTTTACAATCGCCTTACCACCTTCTTTCAAACCGCGGTAAATCTCACCTTTGGCTTTTGCCACACCTTCTAGCGAACCAAACCCCTCTAAATGAGCGGCGGCAACATTATTTACCAAGCAAGCATCAGGTTGTGCAATCGAGGTTGTGTAAGCAATTTCGCCAATGTGATTCGCCCCCAGCTCAATCACCGCATATTTATGCTGTTCGGTTAAGCGAAGCAAGGTCATAGGCACACCTAACTCATTGTTTAAGTTACCGAAAGTATAGAGAACTTCATCTTCACAAGCGGTCATTTTTTGCAAAATTTTTGCAGTCATCTCTTTCACAGTTGTTTTACCGGAAGAACCTGTCATCGCGACCGTTTTCGGATTTAGTTTCGCCTTTAACCACTTTGCTAATTCACCCAATGCTAAACGGGTATCCGCCACAATAATTTGCGGTACGTTAATCTCACATTCCCGCTCAACCACTACTGCCACACAGCCTTGTTCAACAGCATTGGCAAGATAATTATGGGCATCAAAATTTTCACCCTTTAATGCAAAAAATAAGCCGTTTTTGACCGCTTGACGGGTATCTGTGCTAGTGGTTTCCACCACTGTTTCGCCATTTCCGACAAGTCGAGCATTTAAGATTTCAGCAATTTGCTGGGTTGTTAGTTTTATCATTGATTTATCTTTTTCTTTATAAAATTAATTAAGAGCATTTTATCTCTGTCACTTTTCTTTGCTTATGCAAAGAAAGTAATAAAATCATCCTAGATATTTCCTCGCTGTTTCCTGATCCGAAAAATGCAACTTCTCCGCCCCAATTATTTGATAATCTTCGTGGCCTTTACCTGTAATTAAAATCACGTCACTAGCTTTAGCTTGTTCGATTGCCGTTTTAATCGCTTCTTCACGATTGTGGATAACTTGCACAGCAGCTGGATTTTCGAAACCTTTAACAATATCTGCCATAATATTTTGGTTGTTTTCTGTACGAGGGTTATCGTCCGTAGCAATCACTTTATCCGCAAGTTTTTCTGCAATTGTTGCCATTAATGGGCGTTTGCCCGCATCTCTGTCTCCGCCACAGCCGAAAATGCAGTAAAGTTCGCCTTTGCAATGCAAACGTGCAGCCTGTAGGGCTTTTTCTAAGGCATCAGGCGTATGGGCATAGTCCACAATCACCATCGGTTTGTTTGGTGCGGTAATACATTCCATTCTGCCGGCTACACCCACTAAATTTGGGGCGGTTTTTACTAATTCATTAATATTAAAGCCAAGCGCCAGCAAGCCGGCAAAAGCAGTGAGTAGATTACTCACATTGAACGCCCCGATTAAGCGACTGCTAAGTTCACCATTTCCCCAACTTGAAGCAAATTTAATGCTTGCCCCTTGGAGGGTAAATTTTACCTCTGTGGCTTTCACAAAACGGTGGTTACTTAAAAAATCCGGCTGAGAGCTAACAGCAACCGCATTTGGTAATTTGTTTAGCCATTTTGCACCGATTTCATCATCAGCATTGATTACTTGAGCTTGGGTTTTCAGCTCACTGAATAAACGAAATTTGGCTTCGGCGTATTCTTCCATTGTGTTGTGGTAATCGAGATGATCGCGACTTAAGTTTGTGAATATTGCCAAATCAAATTCTAAAGCTTCCGCTCTAAATTGAGCTAGTCCGTGTGAACTGACTTCCATCGCACAGAAATCTGCCCCTTGTTCTACAAAATCAGCTAAATTGCGTTGGATTTCAATCGCAGAGCCTGTGGTATTTACTGCCTCTTGTACTTTGCCATATAAACCGTTGCCGATGGTTCCCATCACTGCAGATTTTCCACCTAATAAATTCCGCCATTGTGCTAGTAATTGAGCCGTAGTCGTTTTTCCGTTAGTGCCAGTAATGCCCGATAAGATTAGTTTTTGTGATGGATTGTCGTAAAACGCTCCGGCAATCTCAGACAGTAATTTGGGAAGATGTGGTACCGAAACTACCTTACAACAAGCGGTACGATCTAGGTTAAATTTTGCAAATGCAGGATCTAACTCAACTTCAAATTGATCATCATCCGCTTCTGCCAACACAAGGCTTGCACCTTGCTCAATCGCTTTATTAATAAATTGTCTGCCATCAACTTGGTGACCTTTTAATGCCACAAAGAGATCGCCTTGTTTGATTTGGCGGCTATCCAAGGTCATTTCATTTAGCTCGGTTAATTCTTCAACCCAAGCATCTAGCTCTGTCAGAAAAGGAAGTAAACGTTTCATAGTGTGCCTTAATTAACTCTGCGTTCTAATTTTATTTCACGTACTGCACTTTGTGTGTCTTCAGTTAAATTATCCGGCTTGATATTACGTTGTTTCAGCGTATAACCCATAATGCGGGAGAAAAGTGGGGCGGAAACAAAACCACCGTAATAGTTACCGGCTTTTGGTTCATTCACTAATACTACTAACGCAAAACGCGGATCACTTGCCGGGGCTAAACCGGCGGTATAAGCGATATATTTTTCTACATATTTGCCGTTTTCTAATTTACGGGCTGTACCGGTTTTAATCGCAACACGGTAGCCGTCTACTGCCGCACGCTGCCCACCTTCGCCTTTAGCTGCCACACTTTCCATCATATGTACAACATCTCGGGTGATTTTTTCCGGCAATACACGCTCACCGATCACTGGCGGATCCACTTTAGTAATCGACAGCGGACGATAAATACCGAAACTGCCTAAGGTTGCATAAGCTCGTGCAAGTTGTAATGGCGTTACATTTAAGCCATATCCATAAGAGAGCGTTGCCCGTTCAATATCTGCCCAGCGTTTGCGATCACCATTAGACCCTCGCTGCTCGCCTAGCCCTAATCCGGTATCTTTACCAAAGCCGATTTTGGTGTAAGTATCTACTAAAGCAGTCGATGGCATACGTAATGCTAAGCGGCTCACCCCAATATTACTGGATTTCTGCAAAATTCCGGTAAGCGTTAAGCTATCTCTTGGAGCAACGTCTTTAATGGTATGTCCATTTACCACAAACGGACGAGTGCTGATAACTTCATCACGATAAGTTACCCCTTGCTGTAATGCAGTTAAAACAGTAAAAGGTTTTACTGTTGATCCTGGTTCAAAAGTATCGGTAATTGCGCGGTTACGCATTAGCTCAGGCTTGAAGCTGTCTCTCTTATTCGGGTTGAAAGATGGTGCATTTGCCATCGCCAGAATCTCACCGGTCTGTACATCTACCAACACGGCTGTACCCGACTCTGCATTATTTTCCTGAACCGCTTTTTTAATCTCACCGTAAACCATTGATTGCAATTCTTCATCAATGCTAAGCATCACATCTTGCGGATCGTATTGTTTTTCCGAACGAATATTTTCAACAATATTACCTTTAGCATCTTTACGAATAATTTGCTTACCGTTTTTACCGATAAGCAGTGAATCAAAGCTACGCTCTAAACCTTCAGAGCCATGCATATCATCTTTATCAGTAAAACCGATAAGTTGGGAAGACTCTTCCGCTAATGGATAAAAACGGCGAGATTCCACTTTCACTACCAATGCACTAATATCAAGTTCTTTTGCATATTCGCTAATCGCTTCCGATTCGTGGCGGGAAAGATAAACAAATCGCTGACGGTTTTTTGCATAAAGTTCGGTCATTACATCATTGTATGCACGTCCGATTTCTTTACTTAATGCCTGAAATTTTTTGCGTTCTAATTCGGCATTTTCATTATCCAAACGCAAAAAAACAGAATTCGGATTATTTCGTACTTTTTCAAGTAAGGTGTTGTAATCCAATCCTGTTACTTGAGAAAGCTGTGTCCAATAGCCCTCACTTTTAGTATTTAGCGTAGAGCGAGGGTCAAAATCCACTTTCTCTTTGGAAACATTTTTCTTTTCAATAAATTTATTAACGCTTGCCTCAATCTTGCTTTTAGATGTTTCCATCTCAATTGCCAAGGCTCGCCAACTTTCGTTTGATCGGCGTAGCTTAGTGTCAAAATATTCTCTTGGATCTAAAGTTAATGAATACATTGGCACACTGATAGAGAGGAAGCGTCCGTTGCGATCTAAAATTCTACCACGAGTAAATTGTAGTTCTTTAGTCCGCAGTGAGCGGTTATTTGCTTCTTTAATTAATCTTTCCGAATCAACAAGTTGAATATAAGCTGCTTGGCCTAACAAGCCGGCAACCATGACAACCATCAAAAAAGCAACAACCGCAAAACGTTTTGGTAAAAAACTCGGTAATTTTTTACTGTCTGCTTTTGGAGATTCTGCTTTATTAATAGGCGTTTCTTTTTTACGCTTTAATTTGACTGATGTAACCATTTTTATTCAACTAAAATTATTTCTTGCTCTTTTTTAATCGGTTGTAAACCAAAGGACTTCGCTGCAGCATCTACCCTTGCCCTTCCACTGCGACTGTTTTCTTCCAGCAACAAATTCGTATACTGACTTTCTAATCGCTGATTAGCTTGTATAAGCTGCCCTTGCTCACTAACTAATAAACGGGTTTGGTGTGTTACCCAAATTGTAGCAACCGCTGAAATAACCACGCCTATCAATAGTAAAATCGCGACCTTGTTATGACTAAAAATGTCATCAATAATAATTTGATGTAAAGGATAACGTTCGTTTGACATAGCGATTCCTATAAATTAACGCTTTTCGGCAATACGTAATACTGCACTACGCGAGCGAGCATTTGCTTCAATTTCAGCTTCACTCGGCATAATTGCTTTACCGATGGTTTTTAGTGGAATATTTTTATTCAGCTCAGATTCTAAAATCGGTAATCCTCTCGGTACTTCCATTCCTTTACTATGCTTACGCATAAACTGCTTGACCATACGGTCTTCAAGAGAATGGAAACTGATAATCGACAAACGGCCTTCCGGTGCCAATACACTTAAAGCTGCATTTAAGGCTTTCTCCAACTCATCTAATTCACTATTAATAAAAATTCGAATTGCTTGGAATGAACGAGTCGCAGGGTGTTTATGTTTATCTTTAAACGGCACTGCATCGCTAATAATTTGCGCTAATTGTAAAGTACGGGAAATTTTTTCATTTGCAGATTTATTGTAAGAAACGACCGCTTGTGCAATACGTTTAGCAAAACGCTCTTCACCAAATTCTTTCAGCACCCATGCTAAATCATCCACTGAAACTTGTGCCAGCCACTCTGCAGCAGATAAACCTTTGGTAGTATCCATGCGCATATCCAAAGGCCCATCACGCATAAAGCTAAAACCGCGTTCAGCTTCATCAAGCTGTGGGGAAGATACACCTAAATCTAATAATATTCCGTCAATTTTGCCTATTAATCCCATCTCCTCACAGATTTCAGGAATAGCAGAAAAAGCCGTATGTTTGATTTGAAAACGAACGTCGCTGATAGTGTTCGCCTCTGCAATAGCACGAGGATCACGGTCTGTTGCAATTAAACGACCATAGTCACCTAACTTAGAAAGAATTAAACGAGAATGACCTCCTCGCCCGAAAGTGCCGTCAATATAAATACCGTTTGGCTTAATTGCTAAACCTTCAACAGCTTCGTGCAAAAGAACGGTAATATGTTTTGGAGAATCACTCATCTGCGGTTCCGATTATTTGTTATAGAGAAAGATTTTTCAGTGCATCGCAATCCAACATTTCTGCTGAACTACCAAAAGCAAGATCCTCGGCAATTTGAGCCTGCCATTGTTTATCTTGCCAAATTTCAAATTTATTTAACTGCCCAACTAGCATAATTTGCTGTTCAAGTTGAGCATGCTGACGTAACGCCGGGCTTAATAACACACGCCCTGCAGAATCCATTTCACATTCGGTTGCAAAGCCTTGCATCACACGTTGGATTCTTCGCTGAACGGGGTCAAAATTCGACAATGCCAATAATTTTTGCTCAACCGTTTCCCATTCATGTAATGGATAAAGCAACAAACATGGTTGGCGAATATCTACGGTACAAACCAAAATGCCGTGATGCTTTTCTAACAATTCGGCACGATAACGTGTCGGAATTGCGATCCGCCCTTTACTATCAATGCTGATTGAACTAACACCACGAAACATTTTTGATCTTTACCTTATTTAGAAGAGATGAAATTAGGAAAAAGTTCCACAATACTCCACTTTTTCCCACTTAATTGATGAATTTTATAGATTAGTTGTACATCTATCAAGGAGTTTTAGTTTCTTTACAAAATGAAAGCCCATCTTTTCAGATAGGCTTTTGCGATTTTTAACTGTTTTTGCAAATTTTTACTAAAAATAAACCGCTTGAATCATTGAATATACAAGCGGCTACTTCCATTTAGTTCTATTTACGTTCTAGCACGAACTTTCCCCCTGCAATCACGCCATAAACGATCCAATAAAGTAGAATTGAACCAAAAAATAGCGTAGTGGTGTGAGGCAACCAATAATAGATCCCTAACACTTCAACTGTACGGCATTCTAGGCGTTGCGTATCGGTTAACTGAGTTAAATTACCGCAATCATAAGGGAGATAAGTGAACACAAAATAACTGATTACCGCCATCAATAATGCAAATAAAATGCTAAACAGAATCTGTTTTTTGTAGTTCATTTATTCCTCTGATTTTTTAGTTTTAGCCGAGCTTTTCTTTTTAGCTACTTTCGGTTTACTAGCGGTTGTTTTTCTACTTTTTCTTACCGATTTTGCCGGCTTTTTCTCTGCTTTTTGGGCTTTTTTCACCGTTTTAGGTTCTTTGAAAATAGGCTTTGTCGCCTCTAACTTAGCCTTTTTCCTTGCTGTTTTACCACTTTTTTTGTGCTCGGTAAGCAGTTCAAAATCAATTTTTTTCTCATCGAGATTGACATTAATCACCTTCACACGCACCGCATCGCCTAAACGATACATCACCCCGCTACCACCAACTAAACGTTGACGGTCAGCATCATAGTGATAATAATCATTATCCAAGGTTGAAATATGCACCAAGCCATCAATTAGTAGCTCGTTGAGCTTCACAAACAAACCAAAGCCGGTTACGCTTGAAATCACACCATCAAATTCTGCACCAAGATGATCTTGCATAAATTCGCATTTTAACCAATCTGCGACCTCTCTTGTCGCCTCATCCGCACGGCGTTCGGTAGCGGAACATTTATCACCAAACTGGTCGATATCATCGAGCTTGTAGTGATAACCGCCACCATCAGTGTAATGCCTTTTATTGCCTTTACCCTTTTCAATTAAATATTTAATTGCTCGATGCAACAATAAATCAGGGTAGCGGCGAATCGGTGAGGTAAAATGAGCATATTCGCTTAATGCTAAACCGAAGTGCCCTATATTATCCGCTGCATAAACAGCCTGTTTCAGCGAACGTAACAACATGGTTTGAATAAGTTCTTTGTCTGCCCGCTTCGCAATTTGCTCAAGCAGAATACCGTAATCTTTCGGACTCGGTTCTAAACCCACATCCCAAGTCAAACCACATTCACGCACAAAGGATTTAAAGCTCATCACTTTTTCTTCACTTGGCTTGTCGTGAATGCGGTATAGTGCCGGTTCGTTGGCTTGCTCGACAAAACGAGCCGCAGCAATGTTTGCCAGAATCATACACTCTTCAATTAGCTTGTGAGCATCGTTACGAATAAGCGGCTCAATGCGTTCAATCCGACCTTGCGGATTAAAAATAAATTGATTTTCAATGGTTTCAAACTCAATTGCCCCACGTTTATGACGTGCTTTCATGAGAATTTTGAACATAGCATAAAGCTCTTCAATATGAGGCACTAGCGGAGCATAACGTTCACGTAAGGCTTCATCTCCCTCTAACATTTTCCATACTTTTGTATAGGTGAGGCGAGCGTGTGAATTCATTACTGCTTCATAAAATTGGTAGCTTGTTAGCTCACCTTTTGCAGAAAGCGTCATCTCTGCTACTAAACATAAACGATCTACTTGTGGATTAAGTGAACATAAGCCGTTTGAAAGCACTTCTGGCAACATTGGGATTACTCGATTTGGGAAATAAACTGAATTTCCTCGATTTAGAGCTTCAAGATCTAATGCCGTTTTTGGGCGAACATAGTAACTTACATCAGCAATCGCCACCCATAAACGCCAGCCATCCCCCTCTTTGCGAGCAAACACCGCATCATCAAAATCCCGGGCATCTTCACCATCAATGGTAATAAGTGGTAATGCACGCAAATCAACTCGACCTTGTTTTGCCTCTTCCGGCACTTCTTCACTGGTAAATTGGCGAATCTGTTTTTCTACGCCATCCGGCCAAGCGTGAGGAATATCATGGTTGCGTAAAGCAATTTCAATTTCCATCCCCGGAGCCAAATTATCCCCTAAGATTTCGGTAATAGCACCGACCGGGCGGCTGAAACTGGCTTTCCGTTCTTGTAGTTCAACCACAACAACTTGTCCCATTCTTGCTCCCATACGATATTCATCGGGAATCAAAATATCTTGATTGATACGGCTGTCATCCGGCACGACAAAACCAATCCCGCTTTCAAGGAAAAAGCGGCCGACTATCTGTTTCTTACGTGCTTCAAGCACTCGTACAATTCGTACTTCTTTACGCCCACGGCGATCGGTCCCATTTGGTTGGGCTAATACAAAGTCACCGTGCATTACACGAACCATTTGAGCATTAGGAATAAACCAATCTTCACTTTTAATGGATTTTTCACTACCTTCTACCTGTAAAAATCCATAGCCATCACGATGGCCTATCACCGTTCCTTTAATTAAATCCATTTTTTCCGGCAAGGCATAACGCTTACCTTTAGTAAAAACCAATTCACCGTCATTTTCCATCGCACGTAAACGGCGACGAATACCTTCCGCTCGCTCTTCATCATAAATATGAAATGCTTCTAGCAACTCATCGCGGCTCATTGGAGCGTTATATTCACGGATGGTCTCTAAAATAAATTCTCGGCTTGGCACCGGATTTTCATATTTTTCTAATTCTTTTTGATAATTTGGATCGACTATCATAGCATCCTCCTTTATTGGTAATATCTTGCCCTATTCTAACTGACTTTCAGATAAAGTGGTAAAAAATCACTCAAATTTGACCGCTTACCATTTTTCCAGATTTCGTTATATAATTAGTTTTTTATTTTATTTGAGGAAAAATAATGACTTACCCAACTTGCCCTGAATGTAAAAGCGAAAATACTTATCATGATTCAATTCAATTTGTTTGCCCTGATTGTGCTTATGAATGGACGGGTGAAGAAAATCTACAAGAAGAAGATGTCTTAATTGTTAAAGACAGCAATGGTAATTTATTATCCGACGGCGATGATGTGTTATTAATCAAAGACCTAAAATTAAAAGGCTCTTCTGAGGTACTGAAAAAAGGCACTAAATTCAAAGGGATACGCTTAGTCAATGGCGATCATAATGTCGATTGCGGCAAAATTATGCTTAAATCTGAATTTCTGAAAAAGGCATAAAATCTGAATATATAATTGGTCTAAATTAGGCTGCTTTTGCAAATATTATTCAAAAAGGAAACGTGCTATGTTATTTAAAAACACACTTTTGGCTTTATCTGTCTTTTCATTATTCACCTTTAATGCACAAGCTGCAGAAAAAACGCAAGCTGCGAATACTACAAAAGCAGCAACACAGCAAAAGGTGGCAGAAGATCCAAATTTAAAATCCTTTAATCAAAATGTCAGTATCAATTTAACTCAACGAGGCATTGCAACTCAAAATAATCAAAATATTGTAGTACTCATCTACGAAGTCACTAACAAAGGTAAAAATAGAATCAAAAATCTCAACTGGTCATCTGCTTTTACTGTAAACAATCAAGTTTTCTTTATCCAAGAAATCAAAACTAAACTGGATAAAGATATTGCATCAGGTAAAAAAGAAAGTATTACTGTTACTCTACCACTAGATAATTTACCTGAGCCGGCAAAACAAATTTTCTCTACAAATGAAGTGTCGGTTGGTCATTTAACTGTAGCAAAACAGATTGATTTTACTAATGGAAAAAAAATCGTTGTAAAATAATCAGTTACAAAAATAGCCCCATTTAACTAACAATATTAAATGGGGCTATTTTTATCTATAGGATCTTATTTTGTTTTTCCTAAACATAGGCTAAATTCATTTGCCAGCAATTGTAAAAACTCTGGATAAGCCGTTGCACTTAACTTAATATTTGCACCCAGCGGATCTAACTGCCCTACATTCACTTTCGTTTCTTTAGCCAAAGTTTTAATCACTTTCGGCGTAAATTGCGGTTCTGCAAATAAACATTCTGCTTCATGTTTTACAAGATTTTTCTTAATTGCAGCCAATGTTTTTGCTCCCGGAGCGACCGTTGGGTTAATAGTAAATGAACCCAGTGAATTTAAACCATAATCACGCTCAAAATAGCCATAAGCATCATGGAAAGTGTAATAGCCTCTGCCTTTTAGTGGTTCCAGTTGTTTCGCAATTTCTGCTTTTTTAGTGGTTAAACTTGCCTTAAATTTTGCTAAATTCTCCGCAATTTTTGCTTTTTGCTCTGGTAATTGCTCACTCAAACGTGCTGCAATTTGTTCAGCAGCCAGTTCGCTTGCCTCAGCTGAAAGCCAAATGTGCCAATCTTCATCATGGCTGTGACCGTGATGCTCATGACCTTCATGCTTATGGTCGTGCTTATGTTCATGTTTATGTGCATGCTCATGCTTGTGAGCATCATCTTTACTTGCTTTTTTGCTTGCTTTATCGACAATAGCCTCAATAGCCTCTACATCTTCTAATGTCAGCACTTTCTCTTTAGGCAATTTTTCAATGCTTTTTTCCAAAAAGCCTTCCAAACCATCTCCGATCCAAACCACTAACTGGGCAGATTGCAATTGAGACATATCTGAAGGCTTTAAGCTGTAATCATGTGGCGAAGCCGACGCAGGGAGTAATACTTTAGTTTCCGTTACTCCATCGGTAATAGCATTAGCAATAAAACCTAACGGCTTAATACTGGTTAATACATCCGCTTGAGCAACACCTGCTCCTAAAACGGCTAATCCGATTAATGTTTTTTTGAACATAATGTTTTCCCCTATTTCCTATTTTTCACGAATAATTTAAACCTAGATATTCTAACAAAATCATATAAATTTTCTATAATTTTTTTATGGGTATTTTTCACCTGCGTTTTTCTATATACTTGCATTTGCAAAAAAACTAACAAATTTGACCGCTATGAAATATAAAAATTTACGAGAATTTCTTGATTTTCTTGAAAATCAAGGGGAATTGGTTCGCATAAAGCACGAGATCGATCCTTATTTAGAAATGACCGAAATTGCCGACCGCACCTTACGAAAAGGCGGACCGGCATTGCTGTTTGAAAACCCAAAAGGCAGTAATATTCCTGTTCTTTGCAATTTATTCGGTACTCCCAAACGGGTCGCAATGGGAATGGGGCAAGAAGATACCAAAGCCTTGCGCGAGCTTGGTAAATTACTTGCTTTTTTAAAAGAACCCGAGCCACCAAAAGGTTTTAAAGATTTAATCGGTCAGATCCCTCAATGGAAACAAGTGCTGAATATGCCAGCAAAAATATTGAGTAAAGCAGAGTGCCAACACATTATAATTTCAGGTGAAGATGTAGATTTAACTCAACTTCCCATTATGCACTGCTGGAAAGGCGATGTTGCTCCTCTTGTAACTTGGGGGCTAACCGTTACCCAAGGACCATATAAAAAACGCCAGAATTTAGGTATTTACCGCCAACAGCTCATGGGTAAAAACAAATTAATTATGCGTTGGCTTTCTCACCGTGGCGGTGCTTTAGATTTCCAAGAGTGGAAAGCAGAAAATCCGGATAAGCCATTTCCAGTTTCTGTGGTGTTAGGGGCTGATCCAGCTACAATTTTAGCAGCAGTGACTCCTATTCCAGATACATTATCTGAATATGCCTTTGCCGGTTTATTACGCGGGCAAAAAACGGAAGTGGTGAAATCTATCTCCAATGAATTAGAAGTGCCGGCAAGTGCAGAAATTGTCCTTGAGGGCTATATCGACCTTGAAGAAACCGCATTGGAAGGACCTTATGGCGATCACACCGGCTACTATAATGAGCAAGAATATTTTCCTGTGTTTACCGTAACTCATATTACAATGCGAAAAGATGCGATTTACCATTCTACCTACACCGGCAGACCACCTGATGAACCAGCAGTGTTGGGAGAAGCATTAAATGAAGTCTTTATCCCGATTTTACAAAAGCAATTCCCGGAAATTGTGGATTTCTACTTACCACCTGAGGGTTGTTCTTATCGTTTGGCTGTAGTCACCATCAAAAAACAATACGCAGGTCATGCTAAACGGGTAATGATGGGAGTTTGGTCATTCTTACGCCAATTTATGTACACTAAGTTTGTAATTGTGTGTGATAATGATGTAAACGCAAGAGATTGGAAAGATGTCATTTGGGCAATTACCACCCGTTGCGATCCTACACGAGACACAACCTTGATTGAAAATACCCCGATTGATTATCTTGATTTTGCCTCACCAGTTGCAGGGTTGGGCTCAAAAATGGGGATTGATGCAACGAATAAATGGCCGGGAGAAACCACTAGAGAATGGGGTACTCCAATTAAAAAAGATCCTAAAGTGGTCAAACGCGTTGATGAAATTTGGGACCAGCTTGGTCTATAATATCGATTAACCACAGAATTACGAACTCCCCAATCTATACAAGCGGTTGAATTTATTAGAAATTTTACAACTTTTGTCTTTTGGGGCCTTATATATTCTGTGGTTAATTATTTTTATAATATTTAAAAGGAGAACTTATGTTATCGGTTAATTTAACCTTTATAATCTTTTTTATTGTCCGCTTATATAGCCTTAGTATTTCAATTAAAAATGAAAAAAGGCTAATTAAAAATGGAGCTGTACAATATGGCAAAAAAATTTCAATATTACTTTCAGCTCTACATGTTTTGTTTTATTTTTCAGCAATCTTTGAGGCAAATTATTTTGGGCATACTTGGGATTCATTTAGCTTTTTAGGTATGCTAGTCATGTTATTGGCTTACCTCGCACTATTTTGGGTAATTTCTCAGTTAAAAGAAATCTGGACGGTAAAACTTTATATCCTACCTAATCACAAAATCAATACATCAATGCTCTTTCGGACAATTAAACATCCTAACTATTTTTTAAATATTTTGCCGGAATTAATTGGTTTAGTATTTCTTTGCCATGCTTGGAATACGTTAATTTACATTTTTCCTCTTTATTTGTTGGTTTTATGTACTCGAATTTATCAAGAAGAAAAAGTAATGAAACCGTTATTTAATCAAATAAATAACTAAGTTAACTACATTTTGCTATTTTGTTAGTTATCCCCTAACTCTTGTATAACGCGGCCAAAAGCTGCGTTATATGTACTTACCTTTCTCCACCAATAATCAGCATCTGATTTTAACAAGCTTTAAATTCAGCAAAAAATTCTCTTAAAATCCAGAACTTAATTACTGTAGCAGCTATGGAGTTCTCCTATGATTTTCACTACAAACAAAGTGCATAAAGCTATTTTTGACTCCAATGAAATTACTTCTCAACCGACCAATAATTACCTTGCCTTTTCGAGCGTTAAAATGCGATAATACCTCGTTATTTTTGCCTTCAAAAAGCAACAGAACAATTGCAAAAAATTGGGTAAAAACAACCGCTTGTAAAAGGAATAAACAAGCCCTAAGTGATTGATTTTGCAGTTTCTTTGAGACAAGAAGAAATGAACGTAAGACAACTATCAACACTTCATCAGGAATCTAGACAGTCGTGAGATAGACACAAAATAATTCCTGAAAAAATGGGTCGGAATGACCATGTAGAACAAAACGAAACAAAATAATGAGAAAACACAATGAAAAGAATGTTAATCAATGCAACTCAAAAAGAAGAGTTGCGTGTTGCTCTTGTTGATGGGCAACGCTTATTTGACTTGGATATTGAAAGCCCGGGTCACGAACAAAAAAAATCAAACATCTACAAAGGTAAAATTACCCGCGTTGAACCCAGCCTTGAGGCAGCATTCGTAGATTACGGTGCAGAACGCCACGGCTTCCTACCATTAAAAGAAATTTCCCGCGAATACTTCCCGTCAGACTATGTGTTTAACGGTCGCCCAAATATCAAAGATATTATCCAAGAAGGTCAGGAAGTCATTGTTCAAGTCAGCAAAGAAGAGCGAGGTAACAAAGGAGCAGCCTTAACCACCTTTATCTCTCTTGCCGGCAGCTAT
Source organism: Mannheimia granulomatis (assembly GCF_011455695.1). Taxonomy (NCBI): domain Bacteria; kingdom Pseudomonadati; phylum Pseudomonadota; class Gammaproteobacteria; order Pasteurellales; family Pasteurellaceae; genus Mannheimia; species Mannheimia granulomatis. The sequence continues at coordinate 1,542,097 of NZ_CP015030.1, forward strand.
TTAGTATTAATGCCAAACAACCCTCGTGCCGGTGGCATTTCCCGCCGAATTGAAGGCGATGAGCGTTTAGAGTTAAAAGAGGCTCTAGACTGCTTGGAAGTGCCTGAAGATGTAGGCTTAATAGTACGTACCGCTGGTGTCGGTAAATCGCCTGAAGAGTTGCAGTGGGACTTAAAAGTCTTATTACATCACTGGGAAGCGATCAAAAAAGCGGCAGAATCTCGTCCTGCACCGTTCTTAATTCATCAAGAAAGCGATGTGATTGTGCGAGCAATCCGCGATTACCTACGCCGTGATATTGGTGAAATCTTAATTGACAACAAAAAAGTGTTTGAGAAAGCGAAAAACCATATTCGTTTGGTTCGCCCTGATTTCATCAACCGTGTACGTTTATACGAAGGTGAAGTACCGCTATTCAGCCACTACCAAATTGAATCACAAATTGAATCAGCATTCCAACGTGAAGTACGTTTACCGTCAGGCGGTTCAATCGTTATCGATGTAACTGAGGCATTAACCTCAATCGACATCAACTCATCACGCTCAACCCGTGGCTGCGATATTGAAGAAACGGCATTAAATACCAACTTAGAAGCAGCAGATGAAATCGCCCGTCAATTACGTTTACGCGACTTAGGTGGCCTAATCGTAATCGACTTTATTGATATGACCCCGGTTCGTCACCAACGTGAAGTAGAAAACCGCATCCGTGAAGCAACACGCCAGGACCGTGCAAGAATCCAATTTGCTCGCATTTCTCGTTTCGGTTTATTAGAAATGAGCCGCCAGCGTTTAAGTCCATCACTCAGTGAAGCTTCATCGCACATCTGCCCTCGCTGCCAAGGCACAGGTAAAGTACGTGATAACGAATCTATCGCCTTATCAATCTTGCGTCTATTGGAAGAAGAAGCTATTAAAGAAAACACCGCTCAGGTTCACACCATTGTGCCGGTGCAAATTGCAAGCTACTTATTAAATGAAAAACGTAAAGCCATCTCCAGCATTGAGAAACGTCACGATGTACAAATTGTGGTTGTACCGGCTGAAAGTATGGAAACGCCACATTTTAGCGTTTATCGCTTGCGTGAAAATGAAGTAACACCAACCTTAAGCTATGATTTAACTAAGCATTATGAGGCGCGAGAAGAAGACGATCATCCTCATTATCACAACCACAGTAATGATGATGTATTAGTCACTCGTAATGAACCTGTTATTACGGTCGAATCTGTATTACAAAGCTCTGAACTAAACCTTCAGCCGTCACCAATGCCAGCCAAACCGGCTAAACCATCACTATTTAGCCGTCTCGTTGCTGCAATTAAAGGTTGGTTTGCAACTGAAGAAAAAGTAGAAGAAAAACCAAAACCGAAATCACGGAACCAACGCGATCGTCGCCAACGCCGTGAACGTTCTAGCCGTAATACAAAAGCAGAAAATCAAGAACGTAAACAGCAACAAGCTCAAGTGGCACAGCAAGAAGAAAAAGCAAGCCGCCCTGAGAAAAAACAACGCCGAGCGGTGATTGAAGAAGTAGCCGGGGTTACTGAACAAGAAACACGAACTCACTCTCGCGAAAATCAAACTGAACGTCGTCAACGACGTGATTTACGCAAAAAAGTTCGTGTAGAAACCTCAGACGTTGCTGTAACAGAAAATGTGAATACTGCCGAAACTACTGTAAAAGCAGCTGAAGTTGAAAATGTGCAAAATATTTCACAAATTCAACCGCTTGTGGCTGAACCGGTAGCGGAAAATAACACGGAAACACGTGAAAATAACCGCCAACGCCGTTTACCTCGTCATCTGCGCGTAGGCAATCAGCGTCGTCGTGAAAATCAACGTGCTACACCTTCACCAATGCCATTAACCTCAGCAGTTGCATCTCCAGAACTTGCTAGCGGTAAAGTTTGGGTAGCACTGGCGACATCAGCAAAAGTGGAAGAGAAAGTACAATTCCTATCTGTTGATGAAATGCTTGAGCAGCAAGAAAATAGAGTCACTACAGAAATAGAACAGCCAGAGCATAAAATCTCAGCTAAACCATCTACTTCTGTTGCTCCATTAGGCGGTTTTGTTGCACAAGCAACCGAACGCGACTTAGTGAAGGAAAAGTTGGGACAAGCAAAAACAAAAACGGAAGAAGTTGCACAACCAGCACCTGAAATCCAAAAATCAGATGTGAAAGAACATATTGCTCCATTTGGCAGTGTTGTTTCTCAACATTCTGAACGTGATTTAGTCAAAGAGAAGAATGAACGCGTAGGTAAATTCCAATCAAAAGCGACTGCTGCACCGGCAATAGTTGCGGAAAACCAAACGATCGAAACACCACGTTCTAATTACGAAAGTAGTTATACTTTCGATGGAAAACTTGGCACATTCTCTCGTGTTAAACATACTCAATCAACCATGACGGTTGCGGCTGCTCCGGCAGAAAGCCCAGAAAGCTTTGCTATTACTCAATGGCAAAATTCAAAATATTACTTCTACGGAAAAGGCTTTGGAGGCTATAGCAGTGCAGTGAGCCAAGTAGAGTCTGCACCTCGATCTACTAATACTTAAGTATAGTAGAAGCCCCTAGCTTATAATGCCTATTGTTGATTAAACAATAGGCATTTTTTATTAAACCGATGAACTATTTCTAGGAAATTTTGACTAATAAATTGCACTTATTAAGTGTAATTATTTGATTATTTAAGGAACTCGGAATGAAAAAATCAATTTTAGCATTATTAATGTTGGGAACAACGATCACCCTTGCAGCCTGCGATCAAGCAACAACAGACAAAGCAGCTGAAATTAAAAATGACGTTGTGGAAAAAGCCAGTGAAATTAAAGCTGCTGCAGCAACAAAATTAGAAGAAGTTAAAACAGCTACTTCTGAAGCAGCTCAAACTACCGCTGAAAAAGCAACTGAAATTAAAAATGAAGTAGCAGAAAAAGCAGCCGAAGCAAAAGAAGCTATAACGGAAAAAGCAAATGAAGTCAAAGCAGCTACGGAAGCCAAAGTTGAAGAAGTAAAACAAGCGGTAGAAAATAAATAATTTTTTACCAAATGCAAAAGTCCTGCTATGCAGGACTTTTATATCAATTCGAACTCACTTTAATTACTATTTTGTCTCAAATGTACGATGATTCAAGAAATCAAGAATCTATGAGTAAAGGAAATACAATGAAAACAATTCTAGTAAAAAGCTTTATAGTTGCATTATTTGCTACATCAATTTCTACTCAAGCTACTGCGTTAAACCGACAACAAAAGGATACTGTAGTTGGAGCTGTAATTGGTGGAGCAGCGGCAGCCATAGGAAATGATATGGTTTCAACTGTATCTGGAGCAGCATTAGGCGGTGTAATTGGTAGCCAATGGAATGACCATAAACGAAAAGATAGCAAAGACTATAGAAATAAAGGTGATAAAAAATCACATAAATCAAAATCCAAATGGAATAAACATAAAAAGCACTCGCCCAAAAAGCATAAACGCGCCCATCATAAGTTTGCCTACATATAAATATTACCGTAATTGATAAAGAGCCTGTATAGGCTCTAAATTTTTTATTGCTCATAGAAACTAAAAAAGCCAGGCTTTCAATAAGCCTGGCTTTTAGAAAAGGATTAATTATAAACCTTTTGGAATACGGATTTTTTGACCCGGGAAGATTTTATTTTCGTCTTTAATTACTTCTTTGTTTGCTTCCACAATCGCTTTATATTTTGCACCGTTACCGTATGCCTTAGCTGCGATCTCCCATAAAGTATCGCCTTTTTGGATAACATAAAACTCATCGTCACCCGCTAACTGTTGGCTTCTTTCAAGTTCTAATGCTTCAATATCCACTTTAGTAATACCAGCCACATTACCTGCCATCAAGACTGCTTTTTCAACAGCCGCTGCTGTTGAAGCAATACCTGAAATTTTTGCCACACCGTTTTCAACAGTCACATTCACATTTTCCACACCCGGATTATCTTCCGCTAAATGTTCAGTAACTGCTTTTGACGCATCTTCCTCTTTATTAAATAATTTACGACCAATGTCGCCTACGAAATCAAATAAGCCCATAGTAAGTTCCTCATAATAGTACAGGGGTTTTATTCTACACAATTTCCACTACGGGAAATAGTGCATTCCTAATATTAGAACAAGCAAAATTTAATTAGTTCAACCACCCGCCAACTGAAAACAGCTACAAGCGGTAATTTTTCACATATTTTTTGCAAAAAATGCCGCTTAGATTTCATATTTTACTGATTTTCAGCTAAAATCTACTGTTTAAATATATCAAGAGATTGTTTGGGAATATGCTGTGAAACAGGTGCAATTTTATCTATTAAGCCAGGCTGATTCAGCCGAGATATCTGCCGCTGAAATTCAAGCCTGCGAGTTAGCCGCTCAAGCTTGGAGATCCGGCAAACGTGTGCTAATTGCCTGTGAAACCGAACAACAAGCGATGAATATTGATGAGGCACTCTGGACAAGAGAACCGGACTCCTTTGTACCGCATAATTTATCAGGTGAAATTACTACCTACTCCACACCGGTTGAAATTTCGTGGAAAGGCAAACGCAATGCACAACATCGGGATCTATTGATTTCACTACAACACCAAATCCCCGATTTTGTCGCCAGTTTCAACCAAGTGATCGATTTTGTGCCGAGCGATGAAGCCGAAAAAGCGATTGCCCGTGAGCGTTATAAACAGTACCGCCAAATGGGTTGGCAGTTGGAAACTGTACAATGCTAAACATAATAAATTGGCAAACTAAAACCTTTGAGCAACTTTCCACCCAAGAGCTATTTGAAATCTACAAACTACGCACAGCAGTGTTCGTAGTAGAACAAAACTGTCCGTACCAAGAAGTAGATGCCAAAGACCTACAAGCGGTGCATTTCTTTGCAAAAAATGCAAACAATCTGACCGCTTACTGCCGCCTAATTCCAAGCGATGATGGCGTACATCTCGGTAGAGTGTTGGTGGCGAAAGAGGCTCGTGGTTCTGGCTTGGCAAGGGAGTTGGTGCAAAAAGCGATGGATTATTGCGGTGAGCATTTCCCTACTCAACCCATTCATGCCCAAGCTCAAAGCTACCTACAAAGGTTTTATGAGAGTTTTGGGTTCAAGGCGGTATCAGGCGTGTATTTGGAAGATGGGATACCGCATTTGGATATGGTGTACTCTGCCTAGCTCTAGCCGTGCTAGGCTTGATAATCCCAGCTCCTCCGGAGCTAGAAGTTAGAAAAGAATAAAGAGCCACAGCGTGGCTCAACTATGCTTAACCCCACACGGCTCGTGTGGGGTTACAAGCGGTTGAATTTAGGGAAAATTTTGTAAAAAATTACTCAATATATACCGCTTGTAAAAGAAAAATGATAGAGCCTGACTCTGACGAGTACTAAAAAATAAAATACTGCGTCAGAGGCAAACGCTATTAGGGGAAAAATATGAGTTTTGACGAACACATTAAGAAACGGCCAATTGTTTGGGTCTTTAATAGTTGCCTTTTAGTCGCAATAGGAATGTTTAGTCTTATGCAATATGTCAATTCAGAGCATAATGAAGCCTTAAATAAGAATATTGAATACCTTAAACCATTTAAAGATGAATACACCGAATTGAAACAAGAGCATGAAGAAATTAAGAGAGAAAATTCTATTTTAAAAGATGATAATAAACTACTCAAAAATAAACTTGAAAATATTCAATCAGAATTAGAAAAAAGTAATAGTTTATTAAAAGAATTAACTAATCAGAACCAAACTATAAATAAAGAATATAAAATCTTAGAGAATAGCTACAATCAAATAAAGAAATCTACCCAAGTAATCAAAAGTAGACCGAAAACAAAAAATGATCTTATTGAAGATCAAATTAATAAATTAGAAAGCCAAAAGAAAATTTGTGGTATTCATTGGATAGAACCCCTAGATGGAAAAGAAGAATATGTAGATCCCTGTCAAGAAGAAAATCAGAAAATTGAACAAAAAATAATTGAGCTTATTAAATTAATAAACTAGTTTCATAAGGTGGAATTTAACCCACCATTTTAATTTTAAGTAAATATGGTGGACTGAAACCACCCTACAAAAAGAGAATAAACAATGACCCAAAACTTCAAAATGGAAGACCGTTTCAACCCTTCCGCCGTAGAGCAAGCTCTCTACCAACACTGGGAATCGCAAGGCTATTTCAAACCGAGCGAAGATGTTAATACACCAAGTTACTGTATCGCTATTCCGCCGCCGAATGTGACGGGCAGCTTACATATGGGGCACGCTTTCCAGCAGACCTTGATGGACATGCTGATCCGCTTTAACCGTATGGAGGGGAACAACACTCTTTGGCAGGCGGGGACTGACCACGCAGGGATCGCAACCCAAATGGTGGTAGAGCGTAAAATCGCTGCCGAAGAAGGCAAAACCCGCCACGATTACGGCCGTGAAGCCTTTATCAACAAAATTTGGGATTGGAAAGCCTATTCGGGCGGTACAATCAGCCAGCAAATGCGTCGTTTGGGTAACTCGATTGACTGGGATCGTGAGCGTTTCACGATGGACGAAGGCTTATCTAATGCGGTGAAAGAAGTGTTTGTTCGCTTGCACGAAGAAGGCTTGATTTACCGTGGCAAACGCTTGGTAAACTGGGATCCGAAACTGCACACTGCCATTTCTGACCTTGAAGTGGAAAACAAAGAGAGCAAAGGATCGCTGTGGCATTTCCGCTATCCGCTTGCGAACGGGGCGAAAACCGCCGACGGCTTGGATTATTTGGTGGTCGCGACTACCCGCCCGGAAACGATGCTGGGTGATACCGCCGTTGCCGTTCACCCCGAAGATGAGCGTTACCAATCGCTGATTGGTAAAACTGTTGTTCTACCGCTTGCCAACCGTGAAATCCCGATTATCGCCGATGAGTATGTCGATCGTGAATTTGGTACAGGTGTAGTAAAAATTACCCCTGCACATGACTTCAACGACTACGAAGTGGGCAAACGCCACGGCTTGCCGATGGTGAATGTAATGACGCTGAATGCGGATATTCGTGCGGAAGCGGAAATTATCGGCACAGACGGCAAACCTTTGCAAAATTATGCCGCAAACATACCGCTTGATTATCAAGGCTTGGAACGTTTTGCGGCTCGTAAGAAAATCGTTGCTGACTTTGAAGCCCTTGGTTTATTAGACCAAATCAAACCTCACGACTTAAAAGTGCCGTATGGCGACCGTGGGGGCGTGCCAATTGAGCCGATGCTGACCGACCAATGGTACGTTTCTGTTAAACCTTTGGCGGAAGTGGCGACCAAAGCAGTGGAAGACGGCGAAATTCAATTCGTGCCGAAACAGTACGAGAACCTCTACTTCTCTTGGATGCGTGATATTCAAGACTGGTGTATCTCTCGCCAACTGTGGTGGGGACACCGTATTCCGGCGTGGTATGACGAGCAAGGCAATGTCTATGTGGCTCGTGATGAAGCCGAAGTACGTGCGAAACACAACTTGCCTGCGGATTTAGCGTTAAAACAAGATGAGGACGTATTAGATACATGGTTCTCATCAGGCTTATGGACATTCTCAACACTTGGCTGGCCGGAGCAAACCAAAGAACTGAAAATGTTCCACCCGACTGATGTGTTAATCACTGGCTTTGACATCATCTTCTTCTGGGTTGCTCGTATGATTATGTTCACGATGCACTTCATCAAAGATGAAAACGGCAAGCCGCAAGTGCCGTTCAAAACCGTGTATGTGACTGGTTTGATCCGTGACGAACAAGGGCAAAAAATGTCGAAATCAAAAGGCAACGTGCTTGACCCGATTGATATGATTGACGGTATTTCCCTTGACGATCTACTTGAAAAACGCACCGGCAATATGATGCAACCGCAACTTGCCGAGAAAATCGCCAAAGCGACTCGCAAAGAGTTTAGCGAAGGCATTGTGGCACACGGCACGGACGCACTGCGTTTCACTTTAACAGCCCTTGCGAGCAACGGCCGAGACATCAACTGGGATATGAAACGCCTCGAAGGCTACCGCAACTTCTGCAACAAATTGTGGAATGCAAGCCGTTATGTGCTGACTAATGACAAACTGGATTTAAGTGAAGGCGAGGTGGAATTTAGCCTTGCAGACCGTTGGATTGAGAGCCAATTCAACCGCACGGTGGAAACTTTCCGTACTGCACTCTCCCAATACCGTTTCGACTTAGTGGCAAATGCAATCTACGAGTTCACTTGGGATCAATTCTGCGACTGGTACTTGGAGCTGACCAAACCGATCTTCTTCAAAGGCACAGACGCACAACGCCGTGGTGCAAGCCGCACGTTGGTGAATGTGTTGGAAAAATTACTGCGTTTAATCCACCCAGTGATGCCGTTCATCACCGAAGAGATCTGGCAGAAAGTGAAAGGCTTTGTCGGCATTGAAGCGGATACGATTATGTTGCAAAAATTCCCGCAATTTGACCCGCTTGCAATTGATGAGGCGGCCGAAAACCAAATCAACTTCATTAAAGAAGTGATTGTGGCAGTGCGTAATATCCGTGCGGAAAGCAATATCGCCCCAAGCAAAGGTTTAGACCTGATCGCACGCAACTTCTCGGCGGATGAAGTGGCTATTCTCAATGCCAACGAAGTATTGCTCAAATCGATGGCGAAACTCGATAGCGTGAAAGTGCTGGAAAATGGCGAGAACGCACCGCTATCGGTGGCGAAATTGGTAGCAAACGGCGAGATCTTGATCCCAATGGCAGGCTTTATCAATAAAGAAGCTGAGTTATCTCGTTTAAGCAAAGAGATGGATAAACTTAAAGGTGAGGTCGCTCGTATAGAAGGCAAACTCTCCAACGAAGCCTTTGTTGCCAAAGCCCCAGAGCAAGTGATTGCCAAAGAACGGGAGAAAATGCAAGAGTATCTCAGTGGTTTAGAGAAATTGCAGGTGCAATATCAAGAAATTGAAGCACTCTAATTGAATACAAGCGGTCGGAATTTTGTAAAATTTTGCACAAACGCTTGCGTTTGAACGTCGGCTCTGCCGACGGCACGAAGTGCGAGCGTAGCGAGTAAAAATCTGACCGCTTTACTTCGAATAAATAAAAGCCACTTAATTTGAAATTAAGTGGCTTTAAATATTTTATTTAAACATCATAAGTGGTTGAAGCGGTGTTACCGCCACGGCCTGTCCAGTTAGTATGGAAGAACTCGCCGCGTGGTTTATCAGTACGCTCATAAGTATGAGCACCGAAGTAATCACGTTGAGCTTGGAGTAAGTTTGCAGGTAAGCGATCTGAAGTATAACCATCTAAGAAAGTAATAGCAGATGCCATACATGGCACAGGTAAACCGATTTCAATTGATTTTACCACTACTTTACGCCAATCTGCCAAGCAGTTTTCTAAGATATCTTTGAAGTATGGGTCAGAGCCTAAGAACACTAAATATGGGTTCGCTTCATATGCATCACGAATGTTGCCTAAGAAACGACTGCGAATAATACAACCTTCACGCCATAATAATGCCGTGCCACCGTAGTTAATATCCCAACCGAATTGTTCAGAAGCTTCACGAATCAGCATAAAGCCTTGTGCATAAGAGATAATTTTTGAAGCCAGTAATGCACGGCGAACTGCTTCCACCCACTCTTTTTTATCACCTTCAACTTTACCGATCTCTTTATTGAACAATCTTGAAGCTGCCAAACGTTGATCTTTGAAAGCAGAAACACAACGAGCAAATACCGATTCTGTAATCAAAGTTAATGGAATACCGAAATCAAGTGCGTTAATTCCCGTCCATTTACCTGTTCCTTTCTGACCTGCGGTATCAAGGATTTTTTCTACCAATGGCTCACCATCTTCATCTTTATAGGCAAGAATATCGGTGGTAATATCAACTAAATAGCTGTCTAACTCGGTATTTTTCCATTCTTTGAAGATTTCATGCATCTCATCATAGCTTAAGCCTAAACCGTCTTTTAAGAACTGATAAGCTTCACAGATTAACTGCATATCACCGTACTCAATACCATTGTGCACCATTTTTACAAAGTGACCTGCACCATCACGACCAACCCAATCACAGCAAGGTTCGCCCTGTTCGGTTTTGGCTGAAATCGCTTGGAAAATCGGTTTCACATGTGGCCACGCAGATTCATCACCACCCGGCATAATAGATGGTCCGTGGCGAGCGCCTTCTTCACCACCAGAAACACCGGAGCCAATAAAGCGAATGCCTTTTTCTGCTAAAGCTTGCACACGACGATTAGTATCCGGATAATTTGAGTTACCGCCATCAATGATGATGTCACCTTCTTCTAAATGTGGCACTAACGCCTCAATAAACTGATCCACTACCTCACCGGCACGTACCATAAGCATTACACGGCGTGGTTTTTCTAACTTAGCGGCTAAATCTTCCAGAGAATAAGCACCGATAATATTAGTACCTTTTGCCGGACCTTCTAAGAACTCATCCACCTTTGAAGTCGTGCGGTTATACGCTACAACTTTAAAGCCGTTGTCGTTCATATTCAAAATTAAGTTTTGGCCCATTACCGCTAAACCGATAACGCCGATGTCGCCTTTTACTGACATTGTTTTCTCCTGTTAGTTTTGATTCTGTGCAAGCGATTAAATTTACTCGCTTGTAAATATGATTTCGCACTTTAATTAATGCCGAAATTTATTACTCTAAAATAAAATCTACCGCCATTTGGCTATGTAATTCCGCTGTATCAAAAAATGGCAAATGGCAATCTTTCTGCTGAATTAATAAACCGATTTCAGTACAGCCTAAAATTACACCTTCTGCTCCTAATAAAGCCAAATGTTCAATAGCTTTAAGGTAAAAATCTTTCGAACTTTGCTCAATTTTTCCCAAGCATAATTCATCAAAAATAATCCGATGAATCTCTTTTTGAACCTTTTCATTAGGCACAATCGGCGTAATGCCACGTGCCATTAAGCCGTCAAGGTAAAAATTATCGCCCATCGTAAATTAAGTGCCAAGTAACGCTGCTTTGCGAATTCCCTTCTGCTTAATATTTTCAGCAACACAATCTAAAATATGTAAAAATGGGACAGCAGTATTTTCAGTTATTTGATTTGCTACCTTATGCATGGTATTGGTTGCCAACAAAATACCGTCTGCCCCCGCTTGTTCGAGCAATTGAGCTTGTTCGCTTAAAATCTCACCGGCTTTTTGCCAGTTACCTTGCTTTTGGCATTGAGCGATTTCCTCAAAATTCACACTCGACATTAAAATCTTCGCACTTGAATTTCCACCCAATGCTTGATTCACCGCACGGTTAATATTCACATAATACGAAACCGTACTTTCCGGACTCATTCCGCCTAAAATGCCAAGTGTTTTCATATTCTTTTCTTTTTCTATAAAAACTTTGCTGCATCACTATCCAAATACCACTCCGTTACCCCATTTTTGGCCTGAATTTTGGCTGCCGGGTAAGGTAAATTTTCTGCCGGTGTGGTTTGGATTTCTTTTAAAATCTCTGCTTTTGCCGCACCTGTTACCAAATAAGTAATGCGTTTAGCTTTTTCAATTAGTAAAGCAGTTTTAGAAATACGAATTTGCCCTGTTTCTGGGTGTTTAGCAATTACTGCGACGTTTTGATCCGCAAAATCGGTTTGGTTTGGGAAAAGTGAAGCTGTGTGCCCATCATTCCCCATTCCTAAAATAATCCAATCAAATTCTAGATTTGGCACACAAGCGGTCAATTCTTGCGAAAATCTTGCAAGTTCTTGTTCCACACTTTCCTCGCCACGAATGCGGTGGATATTTTCTGCTGGGATTTCGATGTGGTCGAATAACAATTTTTGTACTTCGCCATAATTGCTTTCCGAATCGGTTGGGTGAACCATACGATCATCCCCCCACCAGAAATGCAAGTTTTGCCATTGAATTTCAGTATTGAATGGAGATTGCGCTAAAGTTTTAAACAGTAATTTAGGCGTTGAACCACCCGATAATGAAATATGCACAGGGCGGTTTTGTTGGCTGTATTCCACAAATTCTTGTGCGATTTGTTCTACCGCAGCTTGGGCGGTTGGGAAAATTTTTGTATTCATTTTCATTCCGTAGGGTGAGGCTTGCCCCACCATTGCGATATTGATTGGATAATCGGCGGGGCAAGCCCCTCCTACAAATTTAAACCTTTTTCTTCATCATTCCAGACGGTTTACGCCACACTTTGCCATGTCTGGCAATGAGTTTATCAGCCTCTGTTGGCCCCCAAGTACCGGATTCATATTCATATACTCTGCCACGATTCGCTTTGTAATCTAAAATCGGCTGCACAAATCTCCAACAAGCGTGCACCGCATCAGTACGGGCAAATAAGGTTGCATCACCTTTTAACGCATCCAATAATAAACGTTCATAAGCAGTTAGAAGGCTTGAAGCTGTGCTTAAATCCGAATAACGGAAATCCATTGAAACTTCTTTTGCCTCAAAGCCGGCACCCGGTTTTTTCAAACCAAATCGCATGGAGATGCCTTCATCCGGCTGAACACGGATAACTAATTTATTTTCCGGTGCATTTTGGCTGAATACCGGGTGTGGTGTAGTTTTAAAATGGATCACAATTTCAGTCACACGAGTCGGCAAACGTTTACCAGTTCGCACATAGAACGGTACACCCGCCCAACGCCAGTTATCAATTTCACACTTCACTGCCATAAAGGTTTCAGTATTGGAATCTGCCGGCACGCCTTTTTCTTCTAGGTAGCCAACCACTTCTTCGCCATCAACCGTGCCTCTGCCGTATTGACCTAAAATCACATCGTTTTTTACATCTTCTTCCGATAACGGATGTAAGCAATGTAATACTTTCGCTACTTCATCACGCATTGAGTTTGCATTAATAATTGCAGGAGGTTCCATCGCAACCATCGCTAACACTTGCAGCAAATGGTTTTGGAACATATCACGCATTGCCCCTGAATCATCGTAGTAACCACCACGGTCTTCCACACCAATAGATTCTGCACCGGTAATTTCCACATAATCAATAAAATTGCGGTTCCAAAGTGGTTCAAATAAGCCGTTAGAGAAGCGTAAAACCAGTAAGTTTTGAACGGTTTCTTTACCTAAATAGTGATCGATACGGTAGATTTGGTGCTCTTCAAAGCATTTATGAATTTGAACGTCTAATTTTTTTGCCGTTTCAATATCATAGCCGAACGGTTTCTCCACAATAATACGCTTCCAACCAAATTCTTCAGTGGTTAAGCCATGTGCTGCTAAACATTCAGGAATCACACCATATAAGCTTGGTGGTGTTGAAAGGTAGTAAAGTGTATTACCGCAAGTTTGGTATTTATCGTGCAATTCATCTAGGCGAGGTAATAATTTAGCGTAATCCACTGCATCTGAGGTATTCACAGCTTGATAGTAAAGGTGCTCGCAAAATTCATCTAATTTTGGACCGCTTGCTTTTTCAAACTTTACCAGAGCATCACGCATTTTTTGGCGAAATAATTCATCTGTCAATTCTGAACGAGAAACACCTAATACTGAGAAATGCTCACCGAGTCTTCCGATTTTATATAAATTATAAAGGGCGGGAATTAATTTACGAAAAGTCAAATCGCCGGAGGCTCCAAAAATGACCACACAACTATTTTCAGCATTCATCTTTTATATATCCTGTATTTGTTAAAATATTGTTTAATGCTGCAAGATTATCATAAAAATTGCTAATGGGAAGCCCCTATTTGAATAAAAATATTTTATCCCATTCTTGTTTTTTATCTGCAACCATCAAAAAGTAAGGATTAATTAATGTTTCACGCTGATTATAAGTTAATGGCGAAAAATTAAAATCAAAAATAGCTCCTCCGACTTCTTTAAGCAGCACTTCCGCCACGGCGGTATCCCACTCTCCCGTATCACCAAAACGGATATAACAATCTGCCTTGCCTTCAGCAACCAGCCCAGCTTTTAAGCTGCTTGAACCATATTGCAAAAAGCGTACTCCGCTTTTTACCAATGCTTGATTTGCTTTATTCGAATGATGCTGACTACCTACCGCAACTACCAACTCATTCTGATTAAAGACAGGTTTTACAAGCGGTCGAATTTTGCCATTTTCTTGCAAAAATGCACCACCGCCTGCCATTGCGAAATAAAGCTTATCAAGAATCGGGGCATAAATAACACCCAACACAGGCTGATTTTCCTGCACTAAACCAATCACAATCGAAAACTGATCTGTTCGGTTAATAAATTGCTGCGTGCCATCTAATGGATCAATAATCCAGTATTCCTGCCATTGACGGCGTTCTGTTAAGGGAACATCACAGCTCTCTTCCGACAACACCGGCACATTCGGTGTAAGCTGCTGTAAACGCAGGGTAATAAATTGACTAATAAATAAATCTGCTTCTGTTACCGGTGTGTCATCGGCCTTAATTTTGATCTCAACCGCACGAGCATAAAATTGTTTTAAATGCTCACCGGCTTCCTTAGCAAGAGCGATAATAGTATCAAGTAATGTTTGATTTAAAGTTTGCATAATTGCCTCCGAAAGGCTTATTTTTATTTTAAATAATCTCTTAGCATAAACAATGCGGACAAATTTCTGGCTTCCGCAAAATGTACATCAGCCAATAGTTCATCAATTTTATCAAGTGGATAACGTACAATTTCTAAAGGCTCCGGTTCATCACCCTCTAATTGAGAGGGGTATAAATCTTCCGCCACAAACACGTGCATTAAGCCATACATATGGCTTGGGCCACTATAAAGTGAACGCAAAAATGCCAGTTTTCTTGCCCCGAAACCAATTTCTTCCTGCAATTCTCGATTCGCACTTTCAATCGGATCTTCACCTGAATCAACAATTCCTTTCGGAAAACTCAATTCATAACGCTCAGAGCCTACCGCATACTCTTTAATGAAAATCAGCTCATTATTTTGGATAGGTATCACTAACACAGAAGAACGGCGTTGCGGCGTTAAACGCTCATAAGTCCGCTCCTCTCCGTTTGAAAAACGCAAATCAACTGCTTGCACCTCAAAAATGTGAGTTTTTGCAATAGTTGCAATGTTTAAAATTTTAGGAAGTTGCTTGGTCATGTTATCTCACCTTTTTGAGTTATTTTAGTTGAAAAATCAGACTTTATCTCTATTATTCTTACATTGTTTTGATTTTAGGACAGAAAATGAAAAATAAAAGTGAAAAACACGACAGCGAAGTCCGTTTAGATAAGTGGCTCTGGGCGGCTCGTTTCTACAAAACCCGCTCTATTGCAAAAGCAATGATTGAAGGCGGAAAAGTGCATTACAACGGGCAGCGTGCGAAAGTCAGCAAAGCTGTCGAAATCGGGGCAATTATCAAGCTTCGCCAAGGCAATGAAGAAAAAGAGGTAGAAGTGCTTGCCTTAAGCGACCAACGCCGTGGCGCACCCGAGGCACAATTGCTCTACCAAGAAACGGAAAAAAGTATTAAACACCGTGAGGCAATGGCATTTGCCCGCAAAGCCAATGCACTTTCAATGCCTCACCCGGACCGCCGACCAAACAAAAAAGAGCGGCGAGATTTAATTAAATTCAAAGAACAAGAATTTAGCTAAACCGTTAAAATTAACCCTTGTAATTACGAAAATTATCCTTATATTGTGAGGCAGCGAAGCACGGTGGGCAATTTGCTCACCTTTTTAATTTTTACAAGCGGTGATTTTTTACTCGCTACGCTCGCACTTCGTGCCGTCGGCAGAGCCGACGTTCAAACGTAAGCGTTTGTGCAAAATTTTACCAAAAACCGACCGCTTGCAAACTAGGAAACACAATGAACTATACCAAAGACAACGACAAACTTTACCGCTACTTATTCAAAGAACGAGCAGTGCGTGGCGAATGGGTGCGTTTAAACAACACCTTTACCGAAACCTTGAACACCCACCACTACCCAAAAGCAGTGCAAAATTTATTGGGCGAAATGCTAGTTGCCACCAGCCTTTTAACCGCCACAATGAAATTTAACGGTACAATCACCGTGCAAATTCAGGGCGATGGTCCGTTAAAATTAGCGGTAGTAAACGGAAACGATCAGCAACAACTACGAGCCTTAGCTCGAGTTCAGGCAGAGGTTGCCGATAATGCCACGCTTTCAGAAATGATTGGCAACGGCGTGCTGGTAATTTCGATTATCCCAACCGATGGCGAACGCTACCAAGGCGTGATTGCCCTCGACAAACCGACTATTCGTGAATGTTTGGAAGATTATTTTGAACGCTCGGAACAGCTTAAAACGCATCTGATTATCCGCAACGGCGAATATGAAGGCAAAGTGGTGGCAGGCGGAATGCTACTGCAAATTATGCCGGACGGCACAGGCTCTCGTGATGATTTCGAGCATTTAGCCACGCTGACTGAAACGGTAAAAGACGAAGAATTATTCGGCTTAGAAGCCGAAGAGCTACTCTACCGCCTCTACCACGAAGAACAAGTGGAGGTCTATCCGCCACAAGAAACCGAATTCAAATGCGGCTGCTCAAGAGAACGCTCCAGCTCGGCATTGTTACTTGTGCCGGCAGAGGAAATTGATGAAATGTTAGCCGAAAAACAGGGCGTGATTGATATGCAATGCGAATGTTGCGGTACCCAATATTTCTTCGACAAAGCAGCCATTGAGAGCTTTAGAGAAGAGGCGGAAAAATTAAGCTCATTAGGCTTAAATTAAGCCATCTAGCTAAACAAGCGGTCAAAATTCGATAATTTTTTGCAATTTGCAAAATCTTTCAAAAATTTGACCGCTTGCATTTTATTTATTTGAACCTTCAGGGTGTAAACCAATACCTTTATGCCGTTCCTTTAATTTCGCATTCACATCCGCCCAAGAAAGCTCAGCATTGTGTAGCAACACCGTTAAATGGTAAGCCAAATCCGCCACTTCTGACACCAACTCTTCCCGATCATTTTTCATTGCTGCAATCACGCTTTCCACCGCTTCTTCCCCCACTTTTTGGGCGATTTTGTGCGTGCCTTTGGTGTAAAGTTTTGCTGTGTAAGAACTTTCCGGATCGGCATTTTTACGCTCAGCGATCATTCGCTCTAATTTAGAAAAGAAGATCCAATCTGGCTGTTCTTGCTCAAATTGATGAAAACAGCTCTCCGCCCCTGTGTGGCAGGTTTCACCGATGGGGTTGGCGAGGATTAACAACGTATCGTTGTCACAATCCAAGCTCATATCCACCACGTTTAAGAAATTGCCCGAGGTTTCGCCTTTTGTCCATAAACGTTGTTTTGTGCGAGAGTAGAAAGTCACTCGTTTTTCGTTAAGCGTTTTGGCTAGAGCTTCTTCATTCATATAGCCAAGCATTAACACTTCGCAGGTTTGAGCGTTTTGGACGATAACGGGGAGCAAACCATCAACTTTATTCCAATCTATTTTATTTCGCATTTTTTCTTCCTTTTTTGACCGCTTGCAAAATGTGCGTAGGGGCGGGTTTTAACCCGCCCGTAGATTTCTGGGTTATCGGGAGGGTTAAAACCCTCCCCTACGATTATTTACGGATTTCTACCCCTTCCTTCGCCAAATACGCCTTCAACTCGCCAATATTGATAATCTGCTTATGAAACACGCTGGCTGCCAACGCTCCATCAACTTGAGCATCAATAAAGGCATCACGGAAATGCACCATTTCACCCGCTCCGCCTGAGGCAATCAGTGGCACTTGGCAGACTTCACGCACTTGTTTGAGTTGCACCAAATCGTAGCCGTTACGCACGCCGTCTTGGTTCATCATATTGAGTACGATTTCGCCTGCGCCACGTTTTTGCACCTCTGCCACCCAATCAAGCAGTTGCCAGTTGGTTTGACGAGTGCGTTTTTCATCGCCGGTGTATTGATTAACCCAATATTTGCCTGTCTCGGCTTCAAACCAGCTATCAATGCCGACCACAATTGCCTGCACGCCAAAACGATCCGCAAGGCGGGAAATCAAATCAGGCTCGGCAAGGGCGGGCGAGTTGATCGAGATTTTGTCCGCCCCGAACGCGAAAATCTGTTCCGCATCGGCAATGGTTTTGATACCACCCGCCACGCAGAACGGAATATCAATCACCTGTGCCACACGCTCAACCCAGCTTTTATCCACCGTGCGACCGTCCGATGAGGCGGTGATGTCGTAAAACACCAACTCATCCGCCCCTTCTTCGGCGTAACGCTGGGCAAGCGGCACGATGTCGCCGATGATTTCGTGATTGCGGAACTGTACGCCTTTGACGACCTGGCCGTCACGCACGTCCAAACAAGGAATTATCCGTTTTGCCAACATTCGATTGCCTCCGCCACATTAAATTTACCTTCCAACAACGCACGCCCCACGATCACACCCGCCACGCCAGTGCCTTTGAGTGCTGCAATATCCGCCAAATTGCCGATACCGCCTGAGGATTGGAATTCGATTTCAGGGTATTTGGAACAGATTTCACGGTACAGCTCCACATTTGAGCCAGCCAGTGTGCCGTCTCGGGAGATATCGGTGCATAAAACGTGTTTTAAGCCAACGGTTTGAAAGTCTTCAATCAGCTCTTCAAGCGACACGCCGCTCGCCTCTTGCCAACCGCTAATGGCGATGATTTTGTTGCCGTTTTGGTCGATATTCACATCCAACGCCAACACAAATTTCTCAGCACCGTACTTTTCAAACCAGCTTTTGACGGTTTCTCGTTCTTTGACGGCTGTAGAGCCAATCACCACACGGCTTGCCCCCACCGCCAATAAATCCGCCACATCTTGCTCAGTGCGGATACCGCCGCCGACTTGGATCGGGCAGTTCGTGGCGGCGATGATTTTGCCGATAAGTGCGGTCTGTCTTTCGGCAGGATTTTTCGCCCCCGTTAAATCCACCAAGTGCAACTGCTTCGCCCCTTGTGCCACATAATCAGCAAACTGGGCGATGGGGTCATCGGTGTAGGTGGTCTGTTTGGCATAATCGCCTTGGTGCAACCGCACCACTTGCCCGTTGATGAGATCAAGGGCGGGGATGATTTGAGAGTGTTTCATAGTGTTTTCCTGTGTACCCCATACGAGCCGTATGGGGCTATATAATCCAAGCCGCTCTGCGGCTTTCTAGTTAGAAGCCCCAAAGGGGCTTGGTTTATTCAGCCTAGCACGGCTCGTGCTAGGTATAACAAGCGGTCAAATTCTGCCAAAAATTTGCAAAATTAGATATTCTCCACAAAATTCCTTAACAGCTTCGCCCCGGCTTCGCCCGAGCGTTCAGGGTGGAACTGCACGCCGTAGAAATTTTTATTGGCAATCGCCGCCGAGAACGGGACGCCGTAGTCGCAAGTAGCGATGGTGTGAGCATTCGGACTGACGGCATAGCTATGCACAAAATAGAAATGGTTGCCTTGCTCAATACAGTGGAATAACGGGTGGTCGGCTTGATACTGCACCTTATTCCAGCCCATATGTGGCAACGGCAAGCCGGTGTTTGGCAACAGCTCGGTTTTTCCGCTCATTAGGCTCAGGGTTTCTACATCGCCCTCGTGGGAAAATTCGGTCATTAGCTGCATACCCAAACAGATACCGAGCATTGGCTGAGTAGCATTTTGGATCGTTTCAATCAGCTGACGATCCTGCAGATTTTTCATCGCTGCAATTGCCGTTCCCACACCAGGGAGCAGTAGCTTATCGGCGGATTGTATTTTGCCGAGATCACGAGAGATCTCAGCCTGAATGCCAAGGCGGTCAAAAGCAAATTTGACCGAAGACAGGTTGGCACAGCCTGTGTCGATGATGGTGAGTTGCATGTTTACTCTCTATTAAGAAATTAGATTTTACCATTCAAAATCCCTAGGATATTCATCTATAGAAAAATCTAATTTAGGATTTTTATAGTAAGGAAGAAAACTCTTTAACACAGGAAGTAAAAACTTCTCTTTTTCCTGTACTGTTTTTAATGTCAAGAAAAAATAATTTCTACTCGGTAATTTTTCAAATAAAATATCTTGATTTAGAGATGCTATTACAGGTAATAATTCTATTATTTCATCACAATCTCTAGGAAAGTATTTTTTCAGCTCTTTCTCAAGTTGAAATTCTAATGCATACATTATTGATAATTCATATTTATCATTATTATTAAATGACATAGAACTTCTCATCATAGATACTAAAACTATAAATAGTATCAATATGCATTCTGAGCCATATAAACAATATTCATTGTCTTGAAAATCCAAGTGTTTTTCTATATGTCTATGGCCTTCATAAGACTTCCTTATTTCATAAGGAATACTGTAAAGTTCATCAATCAATCTTTGATGTTTAAAAAAGCTACCTTCTTCTAATAGCTTTCCCATCAGTTCTCTTAAAGACATTAAATCATTTGTAGTTCCCCAAATAGAAAATCCCGATAAATTTTTCGTAATCTGTAAATATATCATTAAAGCTACCCCATAAATACAAGCGGTTAAAATCCCCAAAAACTTTGCAAATTCAAACCGCACTTTCGGGCGGGTTAAAACCCGCCCCTACGTTGATTATAAAACACCTTTGCTGCTCGGCAACTCATTCCCTTCAATACGAATGCACTGTCTGAGCGTTCTGCCGAAGACTTTGAACAGGCTTTCGATTTTGTGGTGATCGTTGTCGCCTTTTGCTTTGATGTGCAAGGTGGCGAGCAGAGTGAAGGCGATGGATTGGAAGAAGTGTTCGGTCAGTTCGGTGCTGAAATCGCCCACTTTGTCGCGTTTGAAATCGGCTTTGAACTTGATGAACGGGCGACCCGATAAATCCATTGTGCATTCGGCTTTGCATTCGTCCATCGGCAGCACGAAGCCGAAACGGGCTATGCCACGTTTGTCGCCAATCGCTTGTTTAAGGGCAGTGCCGAGGGCAAGGGCAGTGTCTTCAACGGTGTGGTGTTCGTCAATCCATAAGTCGCCTTTGGTGGTGATGTTCATTCGGAAACCGCCGTGGGTGGCGATTTGGTCGAGCATATGGTCGAAAAAGCCCACGCCTGTGCTGATTTCGTTCGCGCCTGTTTCGTCCAGCCACACTTGTACTTTGATGTCGGTTTCTTTGGTTTTACGCTCAACGATGGCATAACGCGGCGTGCGGTCGCCGATGTTGGTGACGGGCTCATTCAACAATTTTTCAGTGATTAAATCCCAGTTCAGCTTTTCAGGGTGATATTGAAGCGCTTTGATGCCAAGGTTTTCCGCCAGTTGCACATCGGTGGCACGGTCGCCAATTACAAAGCTGTTGGCAGGGTCAAACAGTTGGCGGTCGATGTACTTTTGCAGCAGTTTAGTATGCGGTTTGCGGCAGTCGCAGCCGTCTTCAGGCTTGTGCGGACAAATCAAGACCTCATCAAATTCAATGCCTTGCGAATTGAACAACGCCATCATCGCATTGTGTGGCTTGTCAAAATCTTCCTGCGGGAACGAACTCGTGCCTAAGCCGTCTTGGTTTGAGACCATTACAAAACGGTATTTTCTTTTGAGTTTGAGCAGTGATGGAATCACGTTCGGCTCGAATTTCAGCTTTTCGAGGCTGTCAATTTGGAAATCGGTTTTTGGTTCGTCAATTAACGTGCCGTCACGGTCGATGAAAAGGGTTGGTTGCATTGGGTTTCTCCTATCTGTGCCTAGCACGAGCCGTGCTAGGCTGAATAATCCGAGCTACTCCGTAGCTCTAATCTATCAGTCGCGGAGCGACTGGGTTTATCTAGCCTAGGACGGCTCGTCCTAGGATTACAAATCTCGTTCTAAATATTCATCAAAATCCACAATCAAGGCTTTCATTTCATCAATAAAACCAATATGTTTATGATGTGCCTTCTGATTTTTGATGTAATTCATAATTTTTACTTTTTCGTGTTCGCTATAAGTCAAAGCACAATAGCCCTTCGACCACGCATAGAAATCAGGAAAAAGATCGCTGTGCTGCTCGAGCCATTTATGGCTGGCATTTTTGAGCTGTTTTACAAAATCTGATACTGCAAAACTTGGGTGAATTTCCACCAGCAAATGCAGATGATCGGGCATTCCATTAATACGATGCAACGTACAACGCTGTTGCTGACAAAACGCCCAAATGTATTGATACAACTCTTTTTCGTTTTCCTCTTTAATAGCAGGAACGCTTTGTAAAGTACGAAAAACGATGTGGTAGAACAGTTTTGTATAGCTCATAGAACCTAATCATTCATACCCCATACGAGCCGTACGGGGCTATTTAATCCGAGCCACTTTGTGGCTCTATATATTTGTATCATCAGCCACAAAGCGGCTGGGTTTATCTAACCTAGGACGGCTCGTCCTAGGTAATCCACCACTCTCTGATTTTCCTCCGCCGTCCCCACCGTAATCCTTATACAATCCTTCAACCCTAGCGCCTTGTGCTGATCCCTTAAAATAATCCCCTGTTCCCAAAACGCTTTGGTCTTTGAGGCTCACGAACACATAAGCGCCGTCGTTTAAAACGGGGTCATTGTAGCGAGTAATTGATTTAAATCGCTGATTAGTGTCATTATTACCCTCTTTATTTCGTTGTTGCGCACAAATAAATATAAAACACAAGTCTACCCAATTTATTATGATTCGATAAAATAAGCGTCCCCTTTAATATTATTTCAGGAGTTTATTTTATGAATAATGCTTGGCTTTTATTGGCGGTTTCGATTATTGCCGAAGTGTGCGGCACCACCAGTTTAAAATACAGTGAAGGCTTTTCAAAACCTTTGCCGACCCTTGCGGCTTTGTGTGCGTTTGGTATTGCATTTTATTGTATCTCCATTGTTTTCAAAACCTTGCCAATGGGCTTGGTGTATGCCATTTGGTCAGGGCTGGGCATTGTGTTAACCGCCGCAATTGCCTTTTTCCTATTCGGGCAGAAACCCGATTTATGGGGATTTGTCGGAATGGCGATGATTATTGGCGGCGTGCTGGTGATTAATTTACTTTCTTCCAGCTCGGCACATTAAAAGTAATAAAAACAAGCGGTCGGTTTTGATAAAAAATTAGCAAAACCGACGGCGGTTTCTTTATTTCTCCAACTTTTTCAACCGCACTTCCACCGCCAACTTATGCACTGCAAGCTGCTCCGCTTCTGCCATCGCCATCACGGTCGGGGCAAGCGCTTTGAAGCTTTGGGGAGTGAGTTCTTGTACGGTCATTCGTTTGCTGAAATAGGCTAAACCCAGGCTGAAATGGGTGCGGGTGTAGCCGTAGGTCAGCAGGACGTAGTTGGTGCCACCCGCGTAGTCGCCCATACTTTCGGGGCTGTATGCGCCGAGGAAAATCAAGCCTGCGTTGTCGAGCCAGCCGAGGTAAATGGTCTCCACGCAGCATAAGTTGGCGGTGTAGAGAATTTCATCGGCAATCAGTGACAGGGTGCAAAGCACGACCTTTCAGCCTGCGATTTTGGCCGGCACAGCGAGCATCAACACGGTAGAAAACAGCGGTGCCGAGCCACCTGGAATGTACAAACCAACCGTTTCAATTGCGCGGGTCAGTACTTGGCAACGCACGCCCGTTTGGGTTTCGATATCGACCGTTTGTGGTTTTTGTGCCTCGTGAAAGGCGGTGATGTTGGCTTTGGCGTTTTGAATAGCGGCTTTGAGCTCAGGCGAAACCCGTTCGACCGCCGCCGCGATTTGTTCGGCAGAAACAGCGAGGCTTGCCAGCTCGGTTTTGTCGAATTTGGCGGTGAGCTCGAAAAGTGCTTTATCGCCATCGGTTTTCACTAAATCTAAGATATTTTCCACCGCACTTTTGATTTCGTCAGATGAGGAAATCGGCGGACGTGCCAAAGCGCTTTGTTGTTCAGCTGGGGTGAGGGTGTTCCAAATGAGGGTTTGCATCTTGTTCTCCTACCCCACACGCGCCGTGTGAGGCTACATCATCTACGCTACTCCGTAGCTCTATCTAATCAGTCGCGGAGCGACTGGGTTTATCTAGCCTAGGACGGCTCGTCCTAGGTAATCCACAACGCGCTGATTTTCTTCCGCCATCCCTACCGTAATCCTTATACAATCCGCCAGCCCAAGCGCTTTGTGCTGATCCCGCAAAATAATTCCCTGCTCCCAAAGCGCTTTAAACACTTTCTGCCCGTCTTGGCATTTAAACAGCAGATAATTCGCTTCACTCTCAAATACTTTTTCCACAAGCGGTAAGTTTTCGAGATTTTTTTGCAATTCGGCACGCAGGGCGATCACGTCCGCCACTCGCTCACGCATTTGTGCAATGCCTTGAGGGGAAAGGGCTTGGGCGGCGATATCGGACACCGGCACAGGCAGCGGATACGGGGCAATCACTTTTTGCAGCACACCAATCAGCTCGGCATTTGCCAAGGTAAAGCCACAACGCAAACCTGCCAAGGCGAAGGCTTTGGAGAGCGTGCGGATAATCGCCAAATGGGGGAAATTTTTCAGCTCGCTTACGAGGCTCGCCTCAGGACAGAATTCAATGTACGCCTCATCGACCACACAAAGCGCTTTGCCCTCCGTCATTTGCAAAAGTTCGAGCAAATCCGACCGCTTGATCAGGTTACCTGTCGGGTTGTTTGGGCTGCACACGAACACCACTTTCACCCCGTCTAAATTGGCTTGGATTTGCGGTAAATCAAGCTGGAAATCAGCCGTCAGTGGCACGGTTTTGGTGGCAATGCCGCAAGTGTCGGCACTCACGGCGTACATTCCATACGTCGGCGGACAGTAAAGAATGCTATCGTTCGGCTCGCAAAACGCCCGAATAATCAGCTCAATACTCTCATCGCCGCCACGGGAAACCAGCACATTTTCAGGCTGAACGCCTGCGTAACGGGCGTAGCCCTCAATCACTGCCTGCGGCTGTGGCTCGGGGTAACGGTTAAAAGTGCGGTCGGTTAAATCAAAGTTTGGTGAAACGGCATATTCATTCGCATTCAACCACACATCTCCACTGCCGCCCAATCGACGGGCGGATTGGTAAGGGGTCAGGGCTTGAATGTTTTTTCGGGAAAGTTGTGAGATTGTCATATTGTGTTCCTGTTATTAATCTAAATTCTAGCTATAAAAAAATCTCTCGAAAGTTGCCTTCCGAGAGATTATTTATTGACTGCTACACTTGCTCGGAAGATTTATCTTCCGCACACACCAAATGCCCGAAAGATATCAGGTTAAATGGTGGTGATGATGTGAAGTGCAGTTAAAATTCATTGTGTTTCTCCAAAACAGTTGAAATGAATTTACGCTAAGACATTCTAAATAGCAAGTGTTTTTTATACGAATTTTGCATTTTTTCTGGTCGTCAGATTTGTTATGCCCTTGCCGAATACACCTTAAATTTGGTGGATTTTGCCAGCACTTCGTGTTTGCCGAAGGCTTTATCGAGCAAATCCGGGTAAGGTAAAAAGGCATTGGCGACAATGCGTAATTCACCGCCCTTGGTGAGATGGTTTTTCGCTTGAAAAATTAACTCTTCTACAGCTCGATAAGCAGTATCTACGCCATCGTGGAATGGCGGGTTCGACACAATTAAATCAAAGCGTTCTGAAATGTGAGAGAACACATCGCTTGCCAACACTTCCCCTTCTAGTTGATTCTCTACCAAAGTACGGCGACTAGATTCTAATGCCATTGCGTGAATATCGCTCATTGTCAGTTTGATTTTCGGGAATTGCTGTTTCAGCGTTGCCCCAATCACCCCTGCACCACAACCTAAATCAAGCAATTTACCTTTTAATCGGTCTTCTTTGCTAAAGGTGGAAAGCAGTAATTTTGTACCGTTATCAAGTTCAGCCGAGCTAAACACTGCCGGCAGAGCGAAGATATCTAACGCTTGCAAGCGGTAAGATTTCCAGAATTTTTTGCAATCGAAAGTCGGCACGCTTTGTAGCTCAAAATGATAAAGGCCACAACGACGGGCGGAGTCAATTTTGGCGATATTACCGAATGGTTCAAGCAGTTTTTCCACAGAACGAATACCCGCTCGGTTTTCGCCGATAATCAACATTTCCTGCCCCACTTGGCACTGTGAGAGCCATTGAATCAATTGAAATTGACACTCTTGTTTGTTCTTAGTCCAGTAAAATACCGCCAATTCTGCCGATAAATGACATTCTAAGCCAAATTGCACATTTGTATTATGACGAGCATAATCAAAATAGCTACTAAATACCGCCACATTTTTGGCAGCTTTTAGCTGTTGAGCAAAGTCATCTCGTACATCACCAAACAATAATACCGATTTATTTTCAAATAACGCCAAATGGCGTTCAAGCACTTCGCTTTCTAATGAGAGCATTTTTTCTCACCTTTCTTAAAAAATTTAGCTTTGAATATACCGAATTTAAGCAGAGAAATCTTGCAAAACCTGCTGAATTTTGCAAAAAATTTCCTGATTTGCTGGAGTTTTGATACTATGCTGTAAAATTTATGAGGTTTAAGATGAATAGGCGTGATTTGCTGTTAAATGAAATGGGTATTTCGCAATGGGTTTTAACCAAACCGCAAGTGCTAAAAGGCGATGCCCAAATTCGTTTAAATGAAAATGTGAGATTGATTGTGGTGTGTGAAGAGGATCACCAAACCAGCCGCCTGTTTTCAGATATTTTGCTGGCATTAGGGTTGCAAAAATCGGAATATCAATGGCTGAATGCTGAGCAATCTCAGCGGTTAGTCTTCCAACATTCGCCAATAATATGGCTGATTCAAGCGGAGGAACAAGCGGTTAAAATTGCAAAAAATTTTGCAAATTCGACCGCTTGGCAAAATACTTGTTGGCAAGATTTAACCTATTCTGCTCACAAACGCCAACTTTGGCAGCAAATGGAAGCCTATTCCAATCATTTGGAGAAAAATAGTGATTCAAGAAATCCGACAGGCTGATTTTGAACGTTTGTTTGAGATTGAGCAAAAAGCCCATTTGGTGCCGTGGTCGAAAGGCACATTGCTCAATAATCAAGGCGAAAAATATCTAAATTTGAAATCGGTGGAACAGGGCAAAATTGTCGCTTTTGCTATCAGCCAAATAGTACTAGATGAAGCCACACTGTTTAATATTGCAGTTGATCCTGATTTTCGGCACCAAGGCTTTGGCAAGCGGTTACTTTCTGAATTAATTTTGCAACTACAAAAACGTGGTATAGCAACCCTTTGGCTAGAAGTTCGAGAATCCAACATTGCGGCACAAAAACTCTATGATTCTCTAGGGTTTAATGAAGTGACTATTCGGAAAAATTACTACCCCACCCCCGAAGGTGGCAAAGAAAACGCCGTGATTATGGCGTTGTATTTGTAACCTAAATTCAAAAGTAAAAAGAGCGACCTAAGTCGCTCTTTTTTATCAATTAACGTGTGCTAGTGCTTGTCGTTGTACGGCTTGCACGTTTACGGTCGTTTTCCGTTAATAAACGTTTACGGATACGGATTGATTGTGGGGTTACTTCCACTAATTCATCGTCATCAATAAACTCTAATGCTTGTTCTAGTGAGAAACGAACTGGTGTGGTTAAGACAATCGCATCATCTTTACCAGAAGCACGCATATTGGTTAATTTCTTACCTTGTAAGCAGTTTACGGTTAAGTCGTTTGAACGGCTGTGGATACCGATAATTTGACCTTCATACACATCAACACCGTGGTCGATCATTAATTTACCACGCTCTTGTAAACCGAATAACGCATAAGCTAATGCTTTACCCGTTGCGTTTGAAATTAACACACCGTTTTTACGCTGACCGATTTCACCTGGTTTCACATCATCGTAATGGCTGAATGTTGAGTAAAGTAAACCTGTACCTGAGGTCATTGTCATAAACTCGTTACGGAAGCCAATTAAACCACGGCTTGGGATCACATACTCTAAACGAGTACGGCCTTTACCGTCTGGGATCATATCTTTCACTTCACCCTTACGGATACCTAAGGCTTCCATCACTGAACCTTGGTGCTGTTCTTCAATATCAATTGTCACTTGCTCAAACGGCTCTTGTTGTTTGCCATTTTCTTCTTTGTAGATTACTTTCGGGCGAGATACCGCTAATTCGTAACCTTCACGACGCATATTTTCGATTAATACCGATAAGTGTAATTCACCACGTCCTGATACACGGAACTCGTCCGGGTTAGGGGTTTCTTCCACACGTAATGCTACGTTATGTACTAACTCTTTGTTTAAACGCTCAAGAATTTGACGAGACGTTACAAATTTACCTTCTTGACCACAGAATGGCGAGGTGTTTACGCAGAAGAACATGGTTACTGTTGGTTCATCAACGGTTAATGCCGGCAAAGCTTCAACTGCATTAATATCACAGATGGTATCTGAAATATTTAATTCGCCTAAACCGGTAATCGCAATAATATCTCCAGCGAAAGCTTCTGTTGCCTCAAAGCGTTGTAAACCTAAGTGACCTAACACCTGACCAATACGACCTTGGCGTGTTTTACCTTCACTATCAACAATGGTTACAGCTTGGTTAGGTTTTACCGAACCACGCTTAATACGACCAATACCGATAACGCCTACATAGTTGTTGTAGTCTAACTGTGAAATCTGCATTTGGAGCGGTGCGTCTAATTCCACTTGTGGCGGTTGAACGTGTTTTACAATCGCTTCGTAAAGCGGCGTCATATCAGAGCTCAACTCTTCGTGTTCTAAGCCTGCCACACCGTTTAATGCTGAAGCGTAGATAATTGGGAAATCTAACTGCTCATCGGTTGCACCTAAGTTGACGAATAGATCAAATACTTGATCTACAACCCAATCAGGACGAGCCCCCGGGCGGTCAACTTTGTTGATGACCACAATCGGTTTTAAACCGTGAGCGAATGCTTTTTGGGTTACGAAACGGGTTTGTGGCATTGGGCCGTCAAAGGCATCCACCACCAATAACACAGAATCAACCATTGAAAGTACACGCTCTACTTCACCACCGAAGTCTGCGTGCCCCGGAGTATCCACGATATTGATGTGATAACCGTTCCAGTTAATTGCCGTGTTTTTCGCAAGAATGGTAATTCCACGCTCTTTTTCAAGATCGTTTGAGTCCATAACACGCTCATCTACATCACCACGAGTTGATTCAAAGGTACCTGATTGTTGTAAAAGTTTATCAACCAACGTTGTTTTACCGTGGTCAACGTGAGCAATAATTGCGATGTTACGCAATTTATTAATATCTACATTTTGCATTGGAATATCTTTTTGAGTGAATGAAAATAAAAACTCTCGCCCTTCAAAACTGGCGAGAGTCAGAAAATCAAGAGGTGCGATTATACAGACTTTTTCGTTTTTTGGCTACAAAACAAGCGGTGGAATTTGTAAAAGATTTTGCAAATATCTCCCAACCTTACTCAACTACCGATAATCTCTCGCCCCAAAAATCGCGGTGCCAATTCGCACCATTGTCGAACCACATTCAATTGCCGATTGCATATCGTCTGACATTCCCATTGAAAGCGTATCAATGCCGTCAAATTCCGTTTGCAAGCGGTCAAAAAGCTGTTGCATTTTGCGAAGAGCAACTTTTTGTTGTGTCGGTTCGGTTTCAGGTTTTGGAATGGCCATCAAACCTCGCAATTTCAGGTTTGGGAGTTGGGAAATCGCTTGGGCAAGTGGCAACATTTCCTCAGGCTGAATACCCGATTTAGAATTTTCATCACTGATATTAATTTGAATCAGTACATTGAGTGGAGCTTTATGTTGCGGGCGTTGTTCGTTTAAACGCTCGGCAATTTTGAGCCTATCTACCGTTTGAATCCAATCGAAATGAGCCGCAACTAACTTGGTTTTATTTGATTGTAACGGCCCGATGAAATGCCATTCTAGGTCTGTTCGATTTGTAAAAAATTCGATTTTTTCAACCGCTTCCTGCACATAATTTTCACCAAAAGCAAGCTGGCCTGCCTCAATTGCCTCTTGAATAGCTGCCACTGGTTTGGTTTTAGAGACCGCCAACAAACGGACATTTTCTCGCTGATAATCACTTGAAAATTGCTGAATTTTTTGATGAATTTGCGCTAAATTCTCTGAAATCGACATTTCTGTTCCTTTGTAAACTAAAAGCAAAACGCTATAATGGCAAAATCATACCATATTTGAGGCAAAAAAATGTTAGACCTAACCAAGATTAAATTAGTCATTACTGATGTTGACGGTGTTTTAACCGACGGTGGAATGTATTACACCGACCAAGGCGAGGTAATGAAACGTTTCCACGTTCACGATGGCTTAGGGGTAAAAATGCTGCAAAACTGCGGTATTAAAGTGGCGGTACTTTCAGGTGGCGATACTGCCCTACTCCGCAAACGCCTGGAGGTGTTGAAAATTGACTTAGCCCTACTTGGCAAAATGGAAAAACGTTCTGCCTGTTTTGAATTAATGGAAAAAGCCGGCGTAACGCCCGAGCAAACCGCCTATATCGGTGACGATACCTTAGACTTACCTGCCTTTGAGGTGTGTGGTGTGGCAATTGCCACCCGTAATGCTCACGATTACATCAAAGCCAAAGCCGATTGGGTGCTTGAAAAAGCCGGTGGCGAAGGGGCTTTCCGTGAAGTTTCCGATAAAATTCTAGAAGCCCAAGGCTTTGGCGAGATTTTTAAAACTGCTGATGGTTTTTTAACGATTGCGGAAAAAATGGCACAGTAATGCTTCTCTCAAAGGCGGATTAATCCGCCTGTTTCCCTTCAATATAACACTCGAAATTATTGATATATT
Organism: Mannheimia granulomatis; assembly: GCF_011455695.1. Taxonomy (NCBI): domain Bacteria; kingdom Pseudomonadati; phylum Pseudomonadota; class Gammaproteobacteria; order Pasteurellales; family Pasteurellaceae; genus Mannheimia; species Mannheimia granulomatis. The sequence continues at coordinate 1,572,781 of NZ_CP015030.1, forward strand.
CATCTAAATTGGCGGTAAGCATTTCTTTGTACTGTTCGATAAAATAGTTAATCACCTCTTCTCGCGAATCAACTAATTGTTGCTTATACTCTGCTTTGCTGGCAGCGACATAGGCGTTAAATCTGGCACAAGCAAAAAGCATTGCATTGCTGACTTGGTTTGGTGCGATATTTTGCAAATGTGCGTTGGCAATATTAATAAAACCATCCGCACGCTGGTAAAAGGTTGGGTCAATTTGTTTATCGGTAATATTAATCATAAGACTCTCGTATCTACTTCTTAAAATAAAGACAAGCAGTTACAAAAAGTATTGCTTTTTGAACGTTGGCTTTGCCAATGGCAGCAAAGCTGTAAATAATTTTTACCTGATTTTTTGCAAAAATACATTGCAATTTTTAAGTAAAATTTAACCGCTTGTTTTATCATTTATTAATCTTCTAAGGTAATCGCCTCTTTGATTTTCTTCAAGGCTGCGTTTTCAAGCTGGCGAACACGTTCTGCTGAAATACTGTATTTATCGGCGAGATCTTGTAAGGTCGCCTTATTATCATCTAACCAACGGGTTTTAATAATATCTTGGCTGCGTTCATCAAGCGTTGCTAAAGCATAAGCAAGCTGTGCGGTTGCTTGTCCGTTATGCTGCTCATCTTCCAGATCATCGGCAAAATTAGAGCTGCTGTCTTCAATATACATAGAGGGAGCGTAAGTATCTTCGTCATCTTCACCGGCAGGTAAATCAAAGCCGAGGTCTTGCCCGGTCATACGCGATTCCATTTCACGCACTTCCTCCACCGTCACGCCTAAATCATCGGCAACTTTTTTGATCTCTTCTTCATTAAACCACGCCAAACGATTTTTATTTTTCCGCAGATTAAAGAATAACTTACGTTGGGCTTTAGTGGTTGCTACTTTCACAATTCGCCAATTTTTCAGTACATATTCGTGAATTTCCGCCTTCACCCAATGCACCGCAAATGAAACCAAACGCACTCCCACATTCGGGTCAAAGCGTTTTACCGCCTTCATCAAGCCGATATTGCCCTCTTGGATTAAATCCGCCAGCGGCAATCCGTATCCCATATAGCCACGGGCGATGTGGATCACAAAACGCATATGCGAAAGAATAAGCTGTTTTGCTGCCTCAACATCTTCATCATAATAATAACGTTCGGCAAGCTCCTTTTCTTGCTCAGCGGAAAGAATCGGATATTGATTCGCCATTCGGATATAGCTATCCAAATTGCCTTGCGGTACCGGCATGGATGCAGAAACTAACGCAGGGTGCATTGCTTCCACATTTGGAGAATCTTCAACTATCTCGCCCGGCTCAACAAGCTCAGCCTCAATAATTTCGGCATCTTCAATTTCATTTTCGTCAAATTTTTTCATTCTCTATCTCTTAAAACTATCCGCAACTGACATATTATAACAATGTTAAACTATATCTTAGTAATATTGTAAATCTTTTCTTAGAACGTAATAAAAAAGTTGAGTTCCGATTGAAACTCAACTTTTAACACTTAAGAATAATAGATAAAATTAGGCTTTTACCGTTTTTTCCTCATGTTTAGCTAAAATTAAATAGCCAACAGCTGAAAAGGCAGAAAGAGCGGCAATAATGGCATAAGACCAGAACCAACCAAAACTATCGGCAATAATAGGCATAATCCAGTTCGCCCCCATATTACCGATTAAATAAGCGGTCACGCCGACAAAACCAATTGCAGTACCTGCCACATTAAGTGGCACGAAGTTAATGGTTAAGATATTTACAATTAACTGTGGCCCATAAATTAATGCCCCTAAAATACCACAAATCACTAATAGCAATGCGTAATTTGGCGAACCACTTGCTGTCACCAGCTCATAAGCAAATACCACGCCAACCATAATAAATAAACCTATTGCGCCCATTTTTGCCATTTTATTTGGATATTTTACCGCTAACCACGCAAAAACAAGCGAACCGGGAATAGCGACCCATTCTAAAACGGAAATGGCTACATGGGATTCTGCATCGCCCATTTTGGCAACTTCGTGCAAATAAATCGGCATCCAGTCTTCAATACCAAAACGTACAAAATAGAGTGCTACGTTTACTGCGGCAACTAACAACAACGCCGGATTAAGAAAAACATATTTCCAAATTAACTGCCAATAACCAAGATTATGTTTTTCTTCCTCTGAAGCCACGTTAGACTCACCGGCATCACCATACATTGTACGTAAGGAATCTAATCCTTCGGCTTCAGGATTATCACCTCCGTATTTCCAACAGAAAATCGCAAATAAAAGAACCAACACTGCCGGCACCAAGAAAGCAAGCAATACATTACCTGTAGAAGGCACAATGAACCCCATTGTCGTCATCATCGCAATCATCATTGGTAATAATGCTGAGCCCATATTTTGCGAAATATTCCAACCGGCAATAGCAGCCCCTCGGGTTTTATTCGGGTAATAATTGGCAATCATATTTTGTGATGCGGGGGCCAATGCCCCTTGCACCACACCGCATAAAATTAATAGAACAGCTAAGACTATAATTGAAGTATGATAAAACCCGATAATCAAGCAAATAGCCGCACTTGCCGCCAAACAAATCGAGAACAATTTACGCAAATCAACCTTATCACCCAATGCCCCCATATAAAACTTCGCCAGTCCATAGGAAATAGTTAAGCAAGATAGCAACATTGCAATATCTGCTTTATCCCAACCGTTAGTGACCATAATTGATTTCGACATGAGTTTAAAGTTATTACGTACCAAATAAGCACAGACATAACCTAAAAACGCTACAATAAAAATCATTTTTTGCCGTTTCAAAAATGTTGCAAATTTTTCAGGCTCTCTTTGAGCATAAGCCAAAGTCATGGAGAACTCCTTAAGTTAAAATAACTGTGATGAAGTGAAGATTTGGAAAATCTAGACACATACTATTCCCAATATTCGAAAAAACAAGAGATCTAGATCTCATTTTGAACAAAAAACATATTTGCAAAATTTTTTGCAAATCTGACCGCTTTCCGCTAGAATTACCAGACTTTTGGGGCTGATTTTGGATTCGACGGGATTGGCGAAGCCCAAGGTGCATGTCGAGGTGCGGTAGGCCTCGTAAACAAACCGCAAAAAAATAGTCGCAAACGACGAACAATACGCTTTAGCAGCTTAATAACCTGCTTTAAAGCCTTATCTCCTCAGCTTCCGCTCGTAAGACGAGGGTAAAGATAAGTCACCCAAAACGAGATCGTGTTGAAGCCGCAGCTATAGGATCGAAGCACTAAATTGAACATAGCTAGTTTATTCATTGCGTGTCTGTCCGCTGTGGATAAGCGAAATTAAAGACTAGACTAAACATGTAGTACTGAAGGTAGAGAAGTTTCGGACGGGGGTTCAAATCCCCCCAGCTCCACCACCAATAAATGTCACCCAGTGTCACAGAAGGTCAAAATCGTTGGTAAATCAAGGTTTTGACCTTTTTTATTGTGTCAAAAAGTGTCATCTAGTATCATATCAGCTCAAATATTTTGTAGGGGCTTATGTAGGTGTGGCTTATCATCTACAAAAATGCACCTACATTAACCGAGAGAATACTAGACGGAACACGCTATACAAATGTTATTCTAAAACACAGTATTACAAACTGGACTTAATCCAGCCGCCAAGCCCTTAATGATAAATTAAGGGCTTTTTTATCACTTTCTATCACTTTATTCTTCACACAAAACATAAAATGTTTAGGTAATTATTTTTCATAATATAATTGCCTCAATATTGTGACCAGAGAAACGGGTGACTTTTGATTTTAGGAGTACATTTAGGAGTACAAGAGAAATTTGAATTGAGACAAATCCTTATTTATCAATACCTGAACAACGTCAATTCAGATGACCCCAGCTCATTTCTATTAATTTCGCAAATACGAAATTCTAAGTAGAGAGAATTCTACTATTGAAAAATAGTGTGACCTATCTCACAAAACGATCATAGTAATCTTGACAGCCATATTCATTTAAACAAAAATCCAATTCTCATTTTTCAATACATTATACTAAGGTTTAGTTATGTTTTGGTCTTTCTTTTCAGCCTTGCTAATCGGTGGATTACTTGGTTTTGTCTTTCAACGCTCCCGCTTCTGCCTGACAGGTGGGTTTCGCGATATGTATCTTCTCAAAAACAACCGAATGTTCTATGCATTGCTCATCGCTATTTCTGTACAAAGTATCGGTGTGGTTTCGCTGATTGAGTTGGGTTTTATCGCCTCTCCTTATAAAGATTTTTCACTTCCTGCAACAATTATCGGCTCACTCATTTTCGGGATGAGCATTATCTTAGCCAGCGGTTGTGCCACTGGAACTTGGTATCATGCCGGTGAAGGCTTGATCAGTGCTTGGATTGCTTTGGTAATGTATATGCTCAGTGCTGCGGCAATGCGTTTCGGTGTATTAAGTGAGTTCACCAAGTCAATGATGCAATACGGCAAAATGGAAGAAAATTTAGCTGCTATCTTTGGTGTGCCGATTTGGTTATTAGTCGGTATCTTAGTTATTGCTACTGCTATCCTTGTTTATCGCACTTTATCCAGACCTGCCTTAAAAGTGGCTGCATTACCGCGCAAATGGACAGGGCTTCGTCACTATCTATTTGAAAAACGCTATCACCCATTCTTTGCCGCCGTGCTGATTGGTTTATTAGCCTTTTCTGCTTGGGGAGTAAATGCGAGCAACGGTAAATCGGGTGGCCTAAGCATTACTGGCCCGTCTGCCAACATTGTACGCTATATAGTCACAGGCGATGCAAAATTGATTAACTGGGGAGTATTTCTTGTTATTGGTATTATGCTTGGCTCTTATATTGCAGCCAAAGGCAGCAAAGAATTTAAATGGCGTATGCCTGATTTAGCCACTTGCCGTAATAGCGTGATTGGCGGATTGCTAATGGGCGTTGGTGCTTCACTGGCTGGCGGGTGTACGATCGGAAACGGCTTAACCGCTACTGCAGTAATGAGTGCCAAAGGCTGGATTTCCCTCTTTTTCATTATGATAGGCGTATGGATTATGACCCATTTCGTCTATGTTCGACCAACTAGGCAGTCTAAATAAGGAGAATAACGATGCGTTATGAACTTGATACAAAAGGGCATTTATGCCCCTATCCTCTTATGGAAGCAAAAAAGAAAATCGTTGATCTTAACATTGGTGACGAATTAGCTATCCAATTTACCTGTGCCGAAGCTACAGAAAACCTTCCACGTTGGGCGGCAGAAAACAATTATCCCGTCACTCATTTTGCACAAATAGGCGATGCAGCTTGGGAAATTGTAATTCAAAAATCCTAAGTAGAACAAAAAGATCAAAAGGGGCAAAGCCCCTTTTCATTTGCAAAATTTTGCTAAAAATCGACCGCTTGCCGATTAAATACCATCACCAAACAAGCCTTGTTCATCTTCAAAATATTGGTTCATATCAAATGCCGGTTTTTGTTCTGATGATTTGCCGATAATGCGTGCCGGTACCCCTGCAGCAGTTGCGTGGTCTGGAATTGGCTGTAATACCACAGAATTTGCACCAATTTTGGAATAGCGTCCGATTTCAATATTCCCTAAAATCTTCGCTCCTGCCCCAATCATCACACCCTCACGAATTTTTGGGTGTCGGTCTCCATGTTCTTTGCCTGTTCCCCCTAGCGTTACGCCTTGTAGGATCGATACATCATTTTCAATTACCGAGGTTTCGCCCACTACAATACCTGTTGCGTGGTCAAACATAATGCCGCAGCCTACTTTGGCAGCAGGATGAATATCCACATCAAAGGCAACTGAAATTTCATTTTGTAAATAAACGGCGAGAGCTTTTCTACCTTGATTCCAAAGATAATGGGTGACACGATAACTTTGTAAAGCGTGAAATCCTTTTAAATAAAGTAAGGTCGTTGTCCATTTATCAACTGCTGGGTCTCGGGTGCGAACAGCATTAATATCGCAGGCTGCACTATGGATAATTCGAGGATCTGCACGATAGGCTTCTTCAATAATCTCTTTTAGAGCAATCGCCGGCATAATGGAATTAGCAAGTTTATTGGCCAAAATATAGCTAAGAGAGCTTCCTAAATGTGAGTGCTTTAAAATAGTAGAATGGAAAAAGCTTGCAAGCATTGGCTCACACTCAACTAACTGCTGAGCTTCCGCCCGGATTTCCTGCCAGATTTTATCAACTTCTAATTTATCCATAGTATCCTCTTTATTCACCTTTACGTTCACGACCTAATAGAGTGGTTACCACATCTTTTGCATTTTTTTGGCAAAACAGCATTTGGTAGATTTGCTCTACAATTGGCATCTCTACGCCTTGTTTTTGCGCTAGCAGATAAGTCTCTTTGGTATTATAAAAACCTTCCACTACTTGTCCGATTTCGGCAATTGCCGATTCTGCCGATTTTCCCTGCCCTAATGCTAAACCAAAACGGCGGTTACGGGATTGGTTATCGGTACAAGTCAGCACCAGATCACCTAAGCCGGCCATGCCGGTAAAGGTTTTTGGATCAGCTCCGAGCGATACGCCTAAGCGACTGATTTCTGCTAATCCTCGGGTAATTAATGCCGTTCTAGCATTAGCACCAAAGCCCATGCCATCTGAAATACCGGCACCAATTGCAATCACATTTTTAATTGCCCCGCCAAGCTGTACGCCTACCATATCATTATTTAAGTAAACACGGAATGCCTTTGAGCAATGAATTCGCTGCTGCATTTCATCGGCAAAAACAGGATCAGTTGAAGCAAGCGAAATAGCAGTCGGCAAACCAGCTGCAAGTTCTTTAGCAAAAGTTGGGCCGGAAAGTACCGCTAGCGGATAAGATTTCCCGAGAATCTCTTCTGCCACCGTTTGTAATAACCGCCCGGTATCGCGTTCAAGCCCTTTGGTCGCCCACATGATGCGGTGCTGTTTGGATAAAAACGGCTTAATTTGTGCCAACACATCAGAAAAAACGTGGCTAGGAACAACAATCAGCAGATCTTTTGCTTTTTGTAATGCAATCGCTAAATCTGCCAACACGTCCAATGCTTCAGGGAAAACAATATCCGGTAAAAACTCTTGGTTCATTCGTTGCTCGGCAAGCTGTGCCATTTTTTGCGGATTATGTCCCCATAAATAGGTTTTGTGCCCATTACGAGCAAGAGCAATAGCTAACGCAGTCCCATAAGAGCCTGCCCCTAAAACAGTAATAGGTTCAGAATAGATTTCACTCATATTTACTCCGCAAAATACTCAAAAATTGCAAAAAATTAAAGAAATATAACCGCTTATAAAAAAATAGGTATGCAATGCATACCTATTTTGATTGAAAATGCTTAGTTCGCTAAAACAGGCTCATTCTCACTTTCTTGTTCTTGACGTTGGAGATAATCCATAAATAACGCATCAAAATTCACAGGAGAAAGATTTAATGCTGGGAATGTGCCGCGATTTACTAAGCTAGAAATTAATTCACGAGCATAAGGGTAAAGCACATTTGGGCATTGCGATGCTAAGCAATGTGCAAGTTGAATGCCTTCGATACCTTTAATCGTGAACACACCCGCTTGTTTCACTTCACAGATAAATGCTACATCACCACTATCTTCTAGTGTAGTTTGAACTGTAATGTGAAGCGTAACTTCGTATAAATCTTCACCAATTTCTTTAGTTTCCGTATCAAGCTCAAAACCTAGTTGTGGTTTCCATTCTTGTTGGAAAATATTCGGTAAATTTGGTGCTTCAAAAGAAACATCTTTTACATAAATACGTTGAATTTGAAGCTCAAAAGGGGCTTGAGTAGCTTCTTCTGCTGAAGCAACTTGATTTTCTTCTGACATAAAATTTCCTTATAAATAAATTATTTATGCTTTTTTACCGTCGGTAAACTACCCGCACGCCAGCCTGCCATACCTTCTTTTAACACATATACCTTGTTAAAACCTTGTTTCGAGATAGCATTTGCCAAGCCTGCAGAACTTAATCCGTTGGTATCAACAAAAATAACAGGACGATCTTTATATTTTTCGATCTGATGGATCTTATTAGACTTCAGATCTGAAGGTAAGACGTGAATGCTATCAATGATATGCCCCATACGGAATTCTTCATCCGAACGGACATCAATCACAACACCATCTTCTTTATTAATTAATTGCGTTGCCTGTGCATTATCCACAATTTTGTATTTGCTGGTAGCAGATTTATAAAAGCTGAAAATTACCGCTCCGAATAAAGCTACCCATGCAACAACCATAATCGTATGGTTGGCTACAAATAACTGAAACTGCTCTGCAAAAGTAAGTTGTTCCATAGCTGAATTTCCTCAAAATTAACATAAATAAGCGGTCGTTTTTCATTAAAATTTTGCAAATACCGATTATGTAAGAAGAGACTTAATCGGTAAATTTTTACTAAAAAGTAACCGCTTGTAAGTAATAAAAGGTGAGCTTTTGCCCACCTTAAACAAGGAAATTATTGTGCCTGTTGTGTCATTACATCATCGAATGACATTGTTTTTTCAGTTACTTTCGCTTTTGCTAATACAGCATCAACCGCTTGTTCTTCTAATACCACGTTACGGATATTTTCTGTTAGTTGACGGTTTTTCGCATAATGTGCTACCACTTCTGCCGGCTGCTCATAAGCTGATGCAATATCTGCGATCATATCTTCAACGCGTTTTTCATCTACTTTTAATTCGTTAGATGCAATAACTGAAGAAAGTAATAAACCTACTTGCACACGGCGTTTCGCTTCTGCTTCAAATAACTCAGCCGGTAATTGTGCTGCCATTTCAGGCTTACCACCAAAGCGTTGAACAGCTTGCTGACGTAACACATTTACTTCTTCTTCCACTGCTGCTGCAGGCACTTCAACATCATTTTGTGCAATTAAGCCGTTGATCACTTGAGATTTAACACGAGAAGTTACTGCGTTTCTTAATTCACGTTGCATATTTTTCTTGATTTCTGCACGTAATTCTTCAACAGATTTTGCATTACCGAATTTTTTCACAAACTCTTCTGTTAATTCAGGTAATACCATATCTTCTACTTTTTTCAAGGTGATAGCAAATTTAGCCGCTTTACCTTTTAAGTTTTCAGCGTGATACTCTTCCGGGAAAGTCACATCAATATCAAATTGTTCACCTGCTTTACGGCCTACAATACCATCTTCAAAACCCGGAATCATACGACCTTGTCCCATAAATAATACGAAATCAGACGCTTTACCGCCTTCAAACTCTTCGCCATCTACAGAACCAACGAAATCAATTGTTACACGTGCATCTGCTTTTGCTGCATCTGCAGTTTCTGCCCAAGTAGCTTGTTGCTTACGTAACACATCAACCATTTTATCTAAATCAGCATCTGTGATTTCAACAACCGGCTTTTCAACTTCGATATTCTCTAAACCTTTTAATTCCACTTCCGGGAACACTTCAAAGGTTGCAGTGAAACTGAAATCTTGACCCGGTTGATAGTTGTTCGGGGTGAATGTTGGACGACCCGCAAGATTGATTTTTTCCGCAATCACTGCTTCAAAGAATGCACGTTGCATTTCTTCAGATAATACATCCTGACGAGCTGCGATACCGAAACGCTGTTCAATAATTGAGTGGGGCACTTTACCTTTACGGAAACCATCTACACGAGCATTTTTCGCATAGCCTTTTAATTGTTCTTTGTATGCTGCTTCGATTTTGTCAGCTGGTACGTTAATTGTTACGCGGCGTTGTAAGCCTTCTAATGTTTCAATTGAAAATGACATTCTTAAACCTCGGTTTAGGGATATAAAAAAGATACATAAATAGACAGCTATTGTAGCGTTCTATCGATAAACTGTCGAGCAGAAACTCATTGCTAGAGAGGCTAAATCACAGAAAACCTCTCCGTTTTGCAAAACATACCTAAAATCTGACCGCTTGCATACGCCTACCTCGTTGCAAGCGGTCTTTTTTATTCACTATTTTGCAAATTGAGACTTTGTTCTAGCAATTTCAAGCAATAAAAAAGAGGCATACCTTTCGATACACCTCTCTTTCGCTTGTTCGCTTATCTCAAATATAAACTTTCGCTTAATTATTTGATGATTTTCGCAACAACACCAGCACCTACTGTACGGCCACCTTCACGAATCGCGAAACGTAAACCTTCGTCCATCGCGATTGGGTGAATTAAGCTTACTGTCATCTTGATGTTATCGCCAGGCATAACCATTTCTACGCCTTCTGGTAATTCGATAGTACCAGTTACGTCAGTTGTACGGAAGTAGAACTGTGGACGGTAGCCTTTGAAGAATGGAGTGTGACGACCACCTTCTTCTTTTGATAATACGTAAACTTCTGATTCAAAGTCTGTGTGTGGAGTGATTGAACCTGGTTTCGCTAATACTTGACCACGTTCGATTTCTTCACGTTTAGTACCACGTAATAATGCACCTACGTTCTCACCCGCACGACCTTCGTCTAATAATTTACGGAACATCTCAACACCAGTTACCGTTGTTTTCGTTGTATCTTTGATACCTACGATTTCAACTTCATCACCAGTACGGATGATACCACGCTCAACACGACCTGTTACTACTGTACCACGACCTGAAATTGAGAATACGTCTTCGATTGGTAATAAGAATGGTTTATCAATCGCACGCTCAGGCTCTGGAATGTATGTGTCTAAGTGGTTTGCTAATTCTAAAATTTTCTCTTCCCACTCTGCAACGCCGTTTAATGCTTGTAATGCAGAACCACGTACGATTGGAGTATCGTCACCTGGGAAATCGTATTGTGAAAGAAGTTCACGAACTTCCATCTCAACTAATTCTAATAACTCTTCATCATCTACCATGTCGCATTTGTTTAAGAATACGATGATGTATGGAACACCTACTTGGCGACCTAATAAGATGTGCTCACGAGTTTGTGGCATTGGACCGTCTGTTGCCGCTACTACTAAGATAGCACCGTCCATTTGCGCCGCACCGGTAATCATGTTTTTAACATAGTCCGCGTGTCCCGGGCAGTCAACGTGTGCGTAGTGACGTGTCGCTGTATCGTACTCAACGTGTGAAGTGTTGATGGTGATACCACGTGCTTTCTCTTCCGGCGCGTTATCGATTTGGTCGAATGCACGCGCTGCACCACCAAAGTGTTTCGCTAATACCGTTGTGATTGCAGCTGTTAAAGTTGTTTTACCATGGTCAACGTGGCCGATTGTACCCACATTAACGTGCGGTTTTGTACGTTCAAATTTTTCTTTAGACACTTTAATATCTTCCTAAAAAATGAGCCACAGCCCTATTGCTATGGCTCAGGTTAAACATATTATTTTCTACGAGCTTCAATAATAGCATCAGCAACGTTTTTCGGTGCTTCAGCATATTTTAAAGGTTCCATCGAGTATGATGCACGACCTTGAGTTTGTGAACGTAAGTCTGTTGCATAACCAAACATCTCTGAAAGTGGAACTTCAGCATTGATCTTAACAACGAACTCGTTCGCTTCTTGACCGTTAACCATTGCACGACGACGGCTTAAGTCACCGATTACATCACCAACATAATCCGGTGGAGTTTCAACTTCTACTTTCATAATTGGCTCAAGTAATACTGGGCTTGCTTTCGCGAATGCTGCTTTAAATGCTAATGATGCAGCAAGTTTAAACGCAAGTTCAGATGAGTCAACATCGTGGTATGAACCGAAGTGTAAACGTACACCTAAATCAACTACCGGGTAACCCGCTAATGGACCAGATTTAAGTTGTTCTTGGATACCTTTATCAACTGCAGGGATGTATTCACCAGGAATTACACCACCTTTGATTTCGTTTACGAACTCATAGCCAGGACCTTCTGGATCTAATGGATACAAGTCGATAACAACGTGACCGTACTGACCACGACCACCAGATTGTTTTGCGTGTTTACCTTCAACATCGTTCACACGAGTGCGGATAGTTTCACGGTAAGATACTTGTGGTTTACCGATGTTTGCTTCCACTTTGAATTCACGTTTCATACGGTCAACGATGATGTCTAAGTGTAACTCACCCATACCAGAGATAATGGTTTCACCTGACTCTTCATCTGTGTGAACACGGAATGATGGGTCTTCTTGTGCTAAACGACCTAACGCTAAGCCCATTTTCTCTTGGTCAGCTTTAGTTTTTGGTTCAACTGCAACAGAGATTACCGGCTCAGGGAATTCCATACGCTCAAGGATGATTGGTGCATCGATTGCACATAATGTGTCACCTGTACCAACATCTTTTAAGCCGATTGCAGCAGCGATATCACCCGCACGAACTTCTTTGATCTCTTCACGTTTATTCGCGTGCATCTGTACGATACGACCAAAGCGCTCACGTTTTTGTTTTACTGAGTTGTAAACAGTATCACCTGAATTAATTACACCTGAGTACACACGGAAGAAGGTTAAGTTACCTACGAATGGGTCAGTTGCAATTTTGAATGCTAATGAAGCAAATGGTTCATCATCACTTGCATGACGCTCACCTTCGGTTTCATCTTCATTGATACCTTTAATTGCAGGGATATCTGTTGGTGCCGGTAAGTAATCAATTACCGCATCAAGCATTGCTTGAACACCTTTGTTTTTGAATGCAGAACCACAGCATACAGGAATTACTTCACCTGCTAATACACGTTGACGTAACGCAGCTTTGATTTCATCTTCTGTTAATTCTTCACCAGAGAAGAATTTTTCCATTAATTCTTCTGATGCTTCAGCTGCTGCTTCAACTAACATTGCACGGTGTTCTTCACATGCTTCTAACATATCCGCAGGAACGTCTTCATAAGTGAAAGTCATACCTTGGTCAGCTTCGTTCCAGTTGATTGCTTTCATTTTAATTAAGTCAACAACACCTTTGAAGCTATCTTCTGCACCGATTGGAAGTTGTAATGCAACCGAATTACCACCTAAACGCGTTTTGATTTGTTCAACAACACGTAGGAAGTTAGCACCAGTACGGTCCATTTTATTTACGAACGCAATACGTGGTACTTTATATTTGTTAGCTTGACGCCATACAGTTTCAGATTGTGGTTGAACGCCACCTACTGCACAGTAAACCATTACCGCACCGTCAAGAACACGCATTGAACGCTCTACTTCGATAGTAAAGTCAACGTGTCCCGGAGTATCGATAACGTTAATACGGTGTTGTGGGTATTGTTGAGACATACCAGACCAGAACGCAGTTGTTGCAGCAGAAGTAATTGTGATACCACGCTCTTGCTCTTGTTCCATCCAGTCCATTGTTGCAGCACCATCATGAACTTCACCGATCTTATGGCTTACACCTGTATAGAAAAGGATACGTTCAGAGGTCGTTGTTTTACCCGCGTCGATATGCGCACTAATACCGATATTACGGTATCTTTCAATAGGGGTTTGACGAGCCATTTAATTCTTACCTTTTGGTTTTAAATTGAAATTCTTAATAAGGGTAAGGCTTCACCGCAAACTGAGATGAAGCCTTGAATAAGCTTACTTAAACGATTACCAACGGAAGTGAGCAAACGCTTTGTTAGCTTCAGCCATACGGTGAACGTCTTCACGTTTTTTCACTGCTGAACCTTTGTTGTCTGCTGCGTCTGATAATTCGTTAGCTAAACGTAATGCCATTGATTTGTCACCACGTTTACGAGCTGCTTCTACAATCCAACGCATTGCTAATGCATTACGACGAGTTGGGCGAACTTCTACTGGTACTTGATAAGTAGAACCACCAACACGGCGAGATTTAACCTCAACTGTTGGACGTACGTTTTCTAATGCTGTTTCAAATGCTTCTAACGCTTCTTTACCAGAACGTTGTGCTAAAGCTTCTAATGCACCGTAAACGATTTTTTCTGCAGTAGATTTTTTACCATCTACCATTAAAACGTTAATAAATTTTGCAAGTAATTCTGAACCGAACTTCGGATCTGGAAGAATTTTGCGTGGTTCAATACTACGACGACGTGGCATTGGAAATTTCTCCGTATATTAAATCTTCAGGATATCCAAAACTCATCTAATCTGCCTTAAGGCATATTGACTGGAGTTTATGGTTTAAATATTAAAATTTAGACGTTTGGCCTTACTCAACGGAGAACCATTAAGCTTTAGGACGTTTAACGCCGTATTTAGAACGACCTTGTTTACGATCTTTCACGCCAGCACAGTCTAATGCACCGCGTACAGTGTGGTAACGCACACCCGGTAAGTCTTTAACACGACCGCCACGGATTAATACAACGCTGTGCTCTTGAAGGTTATGACCTTCACCACCGATGTATGAAGTTACTTCAAAGCCATTTGTTAAACGAATACGACATACTTTACGTAATGCTGAGTTCGGTTTTTTAGGTGTAGTAGTGTATACACGAGTACACACGCCACGTTTCTGCGGGCAAGCCTCTAATGCAGGAACGTTGCTTTTTACAACCTTTTTCACACGCGGTTTGCGTACTAATTGGTTGATAGTTGCCATTAAAAAAGCTCCAGTTAAAATTATTAAAAATAAAATTAAAAATATCCTTTCATAGGAAAGGACAAGAAATTCTAAATGAATCACGTATAGAAGTCAAGCTTCGGCAGATACCGAAGTGATTATTTTCCAATCACTGTTTTTAGTTTTTCCAGCACCTGAGTCGGCAAAATATTATCCATTTTATCAGAAGTCAAATAGTGCTGATTTTTACCATAAGCCCCGATTAGCTTAGGGTCAGTTGCGCCATATAAAATCACATTTGGTTTATCTAATGCTGCTGTTAAATGGCTCAACCCTGTATCAACTGAAATTACCGCTTGAGCACCTTCAATTTGCATAGCCAATTCGGTTAAAGTCATTCTCGGTAACACAATTACATTCTCTGCCACCGCGGCTAAACGCTCAGCTCGCTCTTTTTCTATTTGATTTCCCCATGGCAATCGCACTTCTAGCCCTTGCTCTGCCAGGGACTTTATTACTTCAGCCCAATAAGATTCTTTCCAATGCTTATCTGCTCGGGTTGTAGCATGAATCAGCATAATGTAAGCGGTTATTTTTGTTTGATTTTTTGCAAAATGCTGAGAAATAGCATACTCACCCTGATTCTGCGGTAGAGGATAAGCTAGGGATTTAGCACAGAGTTTACGGATTCGCTCTACCGCGTGTTGCTGGTAAGGAATATCAAAGGTTGCATCATAGAACAGACTACTTAATCCCTCACGGGCAGACTGTTTATCATAGCCAAATTTTTTACCTTGAGCTTGTCGGGTAACCAATACCGCACTCTTAATTAAGCCTTGAGCATCAATGACCGCATCATACTGTTCACTTTTCAACTCTTTGATAAAACGCTGCCATTCAAGCCATGTTGAACGCTTGCATAAATTTTTCCGCCAACGACGAATCGCAACGGGAATTACCTTTCTCACCGCAGAATGCCAAATAGGAATTTCAGCAAAATTTTCTTCAACGACCCAATCCACCTGCAAGTTAGGAATCGCTTTTCGCATATCGGTTAGGGCAGGCAGAGTGTGTAGAATATCACCCATTGAGGAGGTTTTTACGATTAGAACTTTCATTTTTTTAAATAACAAGCAGCTTAATTTTCGTTGCAAAGTACAGACAAAAAACGACCGCTTGTTGTAAGATTTATAATAATGCTCTGAGCTTTTCCGTCACCATTTCAGGGCTAATATCAATTAAACTTTGATGATAACCTTCAGCCCCTTGACCTTTGCGGACTTTAATTAATCCACCTTCAATTAAGCGGATAATTACTGCGTTTGGGGCAAGTGGAGGCGTATATTGAGGACTAGTCGGGCCGTATAGTGCCACTAGCGGTTTATTCAAGGCTGCGGCGATGTGCATTAGCCCTGAGTCATTACTCACAACCGCTTGGCAGTCGGCGATTAAATCAACCGCTTGGTTGAGATCTGTTTGACCGGCAAGATTGATACAATAACGCTGTAAGTGTTCAGGTAGGGCTAAACGAATCTGCTCACCTACCTCTTCATCTTTTTTCGAGCCAAATAAACGCACAGAATAGCCTTGTTCAATCAATACTCTGGCAAGTTCAGCATAATGATAATGTGGCCAACGCTTCGCCGGCCCGAACTCTGCTCCAGGGCAGAAACCAATAGCGGGACGCTCTTGTGCATAAGCAAACTGCTTTTCAAATTTCGCTTTGGTTTGAGCAATTTCCTGCAAATCTGTTTTAAGGTAAGGGTAAGCAATCGGCAACTGATCTGCATTCGGAATACTACCTTGTTCAAAAGCAAGTGCTACATAACGTTGCACCATCATAGGATAATCATTTTTATTGCTACGTAGATCATTTAGCAAAAAATAGCGACTTTCCCCTTTCCAGCCACGACGTTTAGCAATTTTGGCAAATAACGGAATAAAAGCTGACTTTAATGAATTAGGCAATATAATTGCCATATCATATTGATTTCTAAACTTTTTTCCAAGCTGATAACGTTCACATAAACGAAAAGCTCCATGCCCAATTGGCATAGAAATAGCTTTACGAACTTCCGGCATACGGCTTAATAGCGGACGGCACCAATCCGGTGCCATAACATCTATCTGACAATCCGGATATTGTACTTTCAACTGTTGATATAATGAATGGGACATCATCATATCCCCAACCCAAGAAGGCCCTATCACTAAAATATTCATTTGCAAAATTCTCTGAAGATCTTACCGCTTGCTACTGTTTAACACAATTTGCTGCTAATGTTTTTTTGGTATTATTATACAAAAAAGCTTTGCCATCACGTGTTTCATGCCATGTCCAGCGGATATTGGTATATTTTTTTCCGTTTTTTGTGACTACTGCAGAAAGTTGGTGTGATATACCTTGAAAACTGATCGTTACCATTTCTTTTTTAGTGAAATTGCTCGTGTTATTCTGGCGTTCAACTTCTACTTTTTTATCATTTTTACAACGATAGATAACAACTTCAGAAGCCTGCCCAATCTGAGTAGTCACTGTTTGCGTCAGTTCTTTGCCTCTCTGAACCTGATGAATCTGCTCCACAGGTGTTACCGCAGGAGTACAAGCACCAGCTAATATTGTCACTGCAATTAACCCAATAAGTTTATGTTGTTTTCGAAATAAGTTCATCTGTACTCCTTTTTCAAAAAAAGAGCAACGTTTGTAGCGTTGCTCTTGATTTGTTTTATTTAAAAGTATAGCTACCATTTGATTGACGTGTAAATTTACCGCCAGAGCCGATGCTCATTTCAACTACACGGTTATTTTTGTCTAAGCGCACAGTTACACGTTCACCTACTTTTAAATTACTTACGACATTGTTCACTTTACTCATAGCATTAACGTCTGAGATATTTAAATTATTATCACGGAACACCTGCATTAATGATACCCCTTTTGGCACAGTCATCGTTTTAGTTGCCATAGATGAAATTGTAGCTTTCTCAACTTCTGCTTTTAATGGCGCTTTTTCAGTTGTAGGCTTAGAAGCTACTTTAGCAACATCTTTCTGTGGTTGAGTCGTTACACGTTCAGCTTTAGGCTGAGTTTTAGGCTGTGATTTTGTTTCAGGCTGATAAACTACACTCCCCTGCGTTTGAGGTTTAACAACAGGCTGAGTTACAACAGGTTTATTTTCAACTGGTTTTGCCGCAACAGGTGGCTCAGTAACAGATGGAGTCTGAGTATTAACTGTTTGCTCGCTTTGTGCTGGAGTTGAAGATTGAGGCTCATTTACACTTTGCTGGGTTTGTAGCGCAGCTTGTTCTTGTTCCTGCAACTGTTTCGCCGCTGCCTCTTGTTCAGCTCGAGCCTGTTCTTCTGCACGTTTTGCTTCTGCTTCATCCACAGGACGGAACTCAATCGGTAAACTACTACCTTGCTGAGATTGCAGTTCTTCTACTGTTTCAGGTGTACTTGGTTTTAATAAAAAGAAAAGTACCAATAATGCCAATGCTAATAATGCTACCAATAATAAACGGCGTGTTTTTGCAGGCATTTTCGCTTTAAGCATACTGTCTGTTTTCACCGTTGCAGCCGCTGCCGCAACTGATGCACCTGCTGCTGTCGCTGTAACATTTGGAATAACACGTTCAGTAGTAAAGCCCTCGTTAATAGGTTTCACCACAATTTCTTCCTCTACTTTTTCATTTAATTCAATACGAGCTTCACTTGATGTTAAGACGGTTTCTTCTACTTCTGAAGTTACTTGCTCAACTTCCTCTGAAGTTGGCGTAAATTGAAACTCTTTTGCAGGTTTTGCCATTTGTTCAGCTTGTGGTTTTTCAATCGGCTCCGGACGTTTCATAATCGGCGTGAAGGTATGACCCGGTGATTGAGTTGAATGTAAAGAAACATAAGGTTTGTTATGTTCAGTTGTTTGATTAGATTCTGCTACTGTATTCTCTTCAGTAAGCGTTAAAGGTTCACCGAAAACAGGCTCTTTACGAAAGTTATTTTGTGTCATGTTAATTCCAAATAGAGTTAATTAATTCAAGCTAAATAAAAATGTTGCTATTTTAAAACATTTAAAACAATTCATCACTTTATTTAAAATAAATTTACGTAAATAGCGGTCATTTTTTCTTAATTTTTTGCAAATTCTCTCAATCTCACCTTATTTCAGACCAAATTCAAGAGGATAAGTTTATGCTTTTTCTATTTTTTCGATCCACATCGAAAAATTTATTTTCTCACGTTGCAGTAAATCTTATTCACTTTTAATCTCTTACTTGAAATTCACTCAACAACAAGGACATAACTATGAAAAAAATAAAAGCATTTACCTTAAGCTTATTAATCGGTTTATCCAGCCATACTTTCGCCCAAACCCAACCTATAACAAATACGGAACAAACATCGCCTACTCAAGCTGTGGAACAAGTTACAAACCAAAGTAAAATCACCCCCAATGCGGTTAACATTAACCTAGCGAGTGCAGCCGAACTACAAGATAAATTAGTTGGTATAGGTGAGAAAAAAGCACAAGCGATTGTAGATTACCGCACTAAAAACGGTAATTTTAAAAGCATAGAACAACTTACTGAAGTCTCAGGAATTGGACAAGCAACCTTAGACAAAAATCGCGCTAATATTGTTTTAGAATAAGAGAAAATATGTTGAAGTGGGTGATCTACAAAGCCCTCTCTCTGTTTTTTTCTTTGTAGCTACTTCAACATTTCTAATTTTTTTATGTATTTTGTATTGTATTTGTTATACTTCGCCCTCATTTAAAAACACAATCAGGTTTTTAATTAAGAGAGGATAATCGCAATGCAATTAAAATCATACCCGACTCCAACTTATTTACAAAGAGTAAAAATCGCTCTGCACTATTTACTACCGCAACTTGTTATTACCCGTGCAGCAGGTTGGTTAGCTGAACAAAAATGGGGATCTGTCACCCACTTTATCATTAAATTATTTGCAAAACAGTATAACGTAAATTTATCTGAAGCAGCAAAAACTGAAGCTTCTGATTATTCCACTTTCAATGAATTTTTTATCCGTGAGCTAAAAGAAAATGCTCGCCCAATTAATGCAGACACTAATACGCTTTGCTTACCGGCAGACGGTAAAGTCAGTGAATCAGGTGATATTTCTAATAATCGCTTATTACAGGCTAAAGGGCATTTCTTTACCTTAGAAACGTTATTAGCTAATGATCTAGAAATGGCAGGAAAATTCCAAGACGGTACATTTATTACCACTTATTTATCACCAAGCGATTACCACCGTGTACATATGCCGTGTGATGCAACATTACGTAAAATGATTTATGTACCAGGTGAATTATTTTCGGTAAATCCGTTTTTAGCCGAACATGTGCCAAATCTGTTTGCCCGTAATGAGCGAGTTATCTGTGAATTCGATACAGCATTCGGACCAATGGTACAAATTTTGGTAGGTGCAACAGTAACGGCAAGTATGAGCACCACTTGGGCAGGCGTAATTAATCCACCTCGCACAAATGAAGTGATCGTTTGGAACTACGAAAACGAAGGTGAGAAAGCAATCCATCTGAAAAAAGGTGATGAAATGGGCGCTTTCCGCTTAGGCTCAACTGTTATTAACCTATTCCCGAAAAGAAAAGTGGCCTTAAAACCTGAATTAACAGCAGGTGCGAAAACCCGAATGGGTGAGACTTTAGGACAACTGATCTAATTAACTCACAAAAATAAAACTCAAATCTGCACCTAGATTTAGGTGCAGATTTTTTATAACAAAATCATCTACCTCATTCCAACAAACTAAAACCCACTATTTCACTAAGTCTTTTATTTATGTTATCGTGCTAAGGTATTCATTCCATTTTTTAAAAGGATAGATGATGAAATTACAACAAATTATCCGGGAAAATCATTTAGCACTACTGTTTCAACAGGGTTGTTTTGGTTTGGAAAAAGAGAGCCAACGTATTGATATTAAAGGCAATATCGTCACTACCCCACATCCAGCTATTTTTGGTAATCGCTCATATCATCCTTATATCCAAACTGATTTTGCTGAAAGTCAATTAGAGTTAATCACACCACCCAATGCGAAATTGGAAGATACTTTTCGCTGGCTTTCTGCCATTCACGAAGTGGTTTTACGATCTTTGCCTGAAGATGAATACATCTTCCCATTGAGCATGCCTGCCGGCTTACCACCGGAAGATCTGATTCAAGAAGCACAGCTCGATAATCCAGCGGATGTTAAATATCGAGAGCATCTATCTGCCAATTACGGTAAGTATAAACAAATGGTCAGCGGCATACATTATAATTTCCAACTTTCTGTTGAATTTGTAGAAAAAGCCTTTGCTTTGCAAACCGAATATCAAGATTTAAAAACCTTCCAAAACGCACTTTATATGAAGCTTACTAATAACTTCTTGCGTTATCAGTGGATCTTGCTTTACTTACTTTCTGCTACACCGACAGTGGAATCGCAATATTTTTACGGAAAATCACCGCTTGCGGAGGGGCAATTAGTTCGTAGTTTGCGTTCTAGCCCTTATGGTTATGTCAATTCGCCAGATGTAGTAGTCAATCACGATAGCTTGGAAAGCTACGTTGAAAGCCTTGAAGCTCAAGTTGAAAAAGGTTTATTAATTGCAGAGAAAGAATTCTATTCAAACGTGCGTTTACGTGGTGGCAAAAAAGCACGTGATTTACTAGAAAATGGTGTGAAATACGCTGAATTCCGTTTATTTGACTTAAACCCATTTTCACCTTACGGCATAACACTAGAGGATGCAAAATTTATCCACTATTTCTTACTTGGAATGCTTTGGCTGGACGAAACAAGCGGTCAAAAAGAGGTAGAAATCGGCAAACAGAAACTTTACCAAGTCGCATTGGAAGATCCTCGTACGGAAACTGCTTTCCGAGCTGAAGGAGAAACGATCTTAACGCAAATCTTAGTAATGCTGAACGAATTAAATACCAAAGAGGAACTGAAGGATCTCGTGCGTGAAAAATTATCCCAATTTGCCGATCCTCGCAAAACACTTAATGGACGTTTAATTACGGCTATTGAGCAATTTGGCAGCTATAAAGCTTTAGGTGCAAAATTAGCCCAAGATTATAAAGCACAAGCCTTTGAGCGTTTTTATGCTTTATCTGCATTTGACAATATGGAACTTTCCACCCAAGCGCTATTTTTTGATTTAATTCAACAAGGTATTAATGTCGAATTATTAGACGAAAACGACCAATTCCTTGCCCTTCAATTTGGCAATCATTTGGAATATGTGAAAAACGGCAATATGACCAGTCACGATCAATATATTTCGCCGTTGATTATGGAAAACAAAGTCGTCACTAAAAAAGTATTGGCAAAAGCCGGATTTAATGTGCCGAAAAGTGTGGAATTTACCACAATTGAACAAGCTATTGCTCACTATCCGCTTTTTGAAGGCAAAGCAGTGGTAATTAAGCCAAAATCCACTAACTATGGTTTGGGCATCACTATTTTCCAACAAGCGGTTAAAAATCGAGAAGATTTTGCAAAAGCTATTGAAATTGCCTTCCGTGAAGATAAAGAAGTGATGGTAGAAGATTATTTAATCGGTACCGAGTATCGCTTTTTTGTCTTAGGTGATGAAACCTTAGCAGTCCTGCTACGAGTGCCTGCAAACGTCATTGGTGACGGTATTCACAGCGTGAAGGAATTAGTAGAAATGAAAAATACTGATCCTCTACGCGGCGATGGTTCTCGCACCCCGCTTAAGAAAATTGCCTTAGGTGAAATTGAGCAACTACAGCTCAAAGAACAAGGCTTAACCATCGATTCTATACCGGCAAAAGATCAGGTAGTACAGCTAAGGGCTAACTCAAATATCAGTACCGGTGGAGATTCTATTGACATGACTGACCAAATGCACGAGAGCTATAAACAACTTGCTGTCGGCATTGCTCATGCAATGGGAGCTAAAGTGTGTGGAGTGGATTTAATCATTCAAGATCTCACCCAGCCTGCACAGCCTAACCTTGACTCTTGGGGTGTGATCGAAGCAAACTTCAATCCAATGATGATGATGCATATTTTCCCCTATCAAGGAAAATCTCGCCGCTTAACTAAAGCAAT
This sequence comes from Mannheimia granulomatis, assembly GCF_011455695.1. Lineage (NCBI taxonomy): Bacteria > Pseudomonadati > Pseudomonadota > Gammaproteobacteria > Pasteurellales > Pasteurellaceae > Mannheimia > Mannheimia granulomatis. The sequence goes on from NZ_CP015030.1 coordinate 1,595,376, forward strand.
TATTAATATGCTGTTTCCGGAAATTAGATCTTAGTTTTACTCTCATTTCAAATTAGGGGTAATTGCTATGCAATTACCCCTAATCTTACCTAAGCACAGCAGGACTCCAAATAGAGATTCCGCCCCCTCAAATACCCCTATATAAAATAGTTGTTTGTTATAAATATGTTATAAACAAAATACATTTTGACCATTTTACAGGCAAAATATTTTAACATCTGTGATATAGATCACACTTTCATAATTAATTTATTGTTTAAAATAATTATCATATTAAAATCACGCCCGTTAAATAAACTTAAATCCCTCTAAAGGAGTAATACATGAGCATTGCTATTATTGTAGCGACCCATGGTGTTGCTGCAGAACAACTTCTCAAAACCACTGAGATGTTAATCGGGGAACAAGAAAATGTAGCCTACATTGATTTTGTTCCCGGCGAAAATGCAGAAACTATAATGGGTAAATATCAAGCCCTTATTGAAGGTCCATTATCAAACTGCGATCAAGTACTGTTTTTAGTGGATATGTGGGGCGGTAGTCCATTTAATGCCGCAAACCGTTTCCAAGACGGAAAAACTGGTATGGATGTTGTTGCAGGTGTTAACATTCCAATGTTAGTCAACACTTGTATGGCCCGCGATGATGTTGAATCTCTAGAAGAATTAGTTGAGGTAGCATTAGAAGCCGGCTCAACAGGCATCCGCTCTCTTAATCACCAACCTGAAGTAGCCACTCCTCCTGAGCCTACACCTGCCCAAGAAACAGTAGCACCACAACCTGAAATTATTGATGATGGCCGCCGTATGACGATTGCTCTTGCTCGAATTGATGATCGCCTTATCCATGGACAAGTTGCGACAGTTTGGACGAAAGAAAGCAAAGTTAGCCGTATTATTGTCGTCAATGATGGGGTAGCAAAAGATAGTGTCCGTACTACCATGCTAAAAAGCGTTGCACCACTTGGTGTTACTGCCCACGTAGTGGATGTAGCTAAAATGATTCGAGTGTACAACAACCCTGAGTATGCTAACGACCGTGTAATGCTTTTATTTACCAATCCAACTGATGCATTAGCTCTCATAGAGGGTGGAATTCCACTTAGTAGTATTAATGTTGGCGGTATCTCCCATAAAGAAGGGAAAAAAATGGTCAGCCACGCTGTCGCAGTAGATCAACAAGATATTAGTGCATTTAAAGCAATTGATGCTAAAGGTGTTGAATTAGAGGTACGTAAAGTATCAAGCGATAGCCGTCAATATATGATGGATTTATTGAAAAAACATAACTTAATTTAAAGGAAATCACTATGGAACTCTCAGCATTACAAATTGTGCTTTTATTCCTCGTTGCCTGTATCTCCGGTATGGGTTCAATTCTTGATGAGTGGCAAACTCACCGCCCACTTATTGCTTGTACAATGATTGGGTTGGTATTAGGTGATGTAACAACCGGTGTTATTGTCGGTGGCTCATTAGAACTATTGGCACTAGGCTGGATGAATATCGGGGCTGCTGTTGCACCAGACGCCGCATTAGCTTCAATTGTATCGACTATTTTAGTGATTGTTGGCCGCCAAGATATCTCAACCGGTATTGCGATTGCTATTCCCCTTGCCGCGGCAGGTCAAGTATTAACCTATGTAGTACGTGCAATTACCGTTGGTTTCCAACACGCCGCCGATAAATCTATCGAAGACGGTAACTTAAGCCGACTAGACTGGTTACATCGTGGAGCATTATTACTACAAGCAATGCGTATCGCAATCCCGGCTTTAATCGTAGCATTAACGGCAGGTACTGATGCAGTACAAACGATGTTAAATGCAATTCCGGAAGTCGTAACAACCGGTCTTAAAATTGCAGGTGGATTTATTGCAGTAGTAGGTTATGCAATGGTTATTAATATGATGCGTGCAGGCCACTTAATGCCATTCTTCTTTGCAGGTTTTGTGATTGCAGGTTTTACCGATTTCAACCTTGTTGCTCTTGGTGTGCTAGGTACAGTAACAGCGATGATTTACATCCACATGCATCCAAAATACAACAAAAGTCAACAAGTTGTGGTAGCCGCGACCCAGAAAAATGATTTAGACAACCGCTTAGACTAAGAGGGCATTCAATATGACAACTGAAATCAAAAAAGTAACAAAAAGCGATTTGAATGCTGTTGTACGTCGTTCAAATTTATTCCAAGGTTCATGGAACTTCGAACGTATGCAGGCGTTAGGCTTTGCTTACGCTATGGTACCTGTAATCAAACGCTTATACCCTGATCCGAACGACCCAGGTCGTAAAGCTGCTATTAAACGTCATTCTGAATTTTTCAATACCCAGCCATTTGTAGGGGCGCCGATTTTAGGTGTAACCATTGCAATGGAAGAAGAACGTGCCAATGGTAAAGAAATTGATGATGCTGCTATCAATGGTATTAAAGTAGGTTTAATGGGACCGCTTGCAGGGGTAGGTGATCCAATTTTCTGGGGAACAGTTCGCCCGGTATTTGCAGCCTTAGGTGCAGGTCTCGCATTAAATGGTAATATTTTAGGACCGATTCTCTTCTTCGTATTATTCAATCTTGTTCGCTTGGCGAGCCGTTACTATGGTGTTGTTTACGGCTATAAAAAAGGCTTAGATGTCGTTCAAGATATGAGTGGCGGACTTCTGCAGAAATTAACCGAAGGAGCATCGATCTTAGGTCTGTTTATTATGGGGGCTTTAGTACAAAAATGGACAAGCATTAACGTGCCACTCGTACTTTCTACCATTCAGAAACAAGACGGCACAACGGAAATTACAACTGTACAGAGCATCTTAGATAGCTTAATGCCGGGCTTGTTACCATTACTATTAACATTTGCGTGTATGTGGTTATTACGTAATCGTGTCAATGCAATTTGGATTATCTTAGGATTCTTTGTAATTGGAATTTTAGGTGCAGCAACAGGCGCACTCTCTTAATCGCAAATGAACGCTATGAAAAACGCTTGGGAAACCAAGCGTTTTTTTACATACATAAAAAATAACAAGCGGTTATTTTTCTTAAGCAATTTGCAAAAACTCGAAGAAAAATGACCGCTTGTAACAGAATGATTAGTGAAAATTACGCCTTAGCTTGAGCTGCCGCTTTCACAATCACAGCAAATGCAGGCGCTTTTAACGAAGCACCGCCTACTAATGCACCGTCAATATCCGGTTGGGTAAATAACTCTGCAGCATTTGCATCATTTACCGAACCACCGTATTGAATAATCACTTGATCCGCCACCGCTTGAGATTTCTCAGCAATATGACCACGAATAAATGCGTGAACTGCTTGCGCCTGCGCCGGAGTCGCTGATTTTCCGGTACCGATTGCCCAGATTGGCTCATACGCAATCACCGCACCGTTAAATGCTTCGACACCTAACGCATCGATTACTGCATCAATTTGGCGAGCGCACACTTCTTCTGTTTTGCCAGCTTCATTTTCTGCTTCAGATTCACCGATACATAACACCGGCACTAAACCCGCATCTTTTAATACTTTGAATTTTTGTGCAATAAACTCATCGCTTTCTTTGTGGTAAGTACGGCGCTCTGAGTGACCGATAATGATATATTTCGCCCCAAACTCTTTTAACATTTCCGGTGAAATATCACCGGTGAATGCGCCTTTTACATTCACATCAACGTTTTGTGAGCCTAAAGCGATCAAGCCTTTATCATTACAACCACAGCCACAACCTGCAAGTGCAGCCTCTGCATGAGCTAAATACATCACCGGTGGTGCAATTGCGACATCACAGCCCTCAACGCCATGTAATTCTGCTTTTAAATCTGCAATTAACGTTTTAGTGAATGCTTTATCACCATTTAATTTCCAGTTACCCATTACAAGTGGACGACGTGCCATTTTGTTTCTCCTATTAAGTTTAATTTAAAGATTAAAACCGCTACAAACTATACCAAATTTTAAATATATTTTGTTGTTTTTTATTTTGCTTTTTCTGATCTAGATCGAAGCTTTAACGTATAATGTTCTATTATCTTTTGATTATGAGAAACTAAGGCTATGCAACTGAATTATTTATACTCTGCCCCGCAGGTACGAGGGCGTTTAAAAACAGAATTCACAGATTTTATCGTACGTGAAGAATTAGGCTATGATTTAGCCGGTGAGGGTGAATTTGTTATAGTGAAAATCCGTAAAACCAATGCCAATACTCTTTTCGTAGGTGAAAAATTAGCAAAGTTCGTCGGAATTTCAGAAAGAGAGATGAGCTACGCCGGCCTTAAAGACCGCCATGCAGTAACAGAACAATGGTTCTGCTTACATTTAGCTGGCAAAGAAACGCCGGATTTTTCTACTTTTGAATGCGAAGGCGTGGAAATTTTAGAAATCACCCGCCATAACCGAAAAATTCGTGTTGGCTCACTTGCCGGCAACCATTTTGAGTTACTTCTACGCGATGTAAAAGAAAATGAAGATTTAACCTCACGTTTACACCAATTACAAGCGGTCGGATTTCCTAATTATTTTACCGAACAACGTTTCGGGCGAGACGGGCATAATTTAACTCAAGCTTTACGCTGGGCAAAGGGTGAAATTACAGTAAAAGATCGTAAAAAACGCAGTTTTTATCTCTCTGCAGCCCGTAGCGAGGTCTTTAATTTAGTGGTCTCACAACGTATTGCCGATGGTTTAATGAATAAAGTGTTGGAAAATGACTATGTGCAGTTAGCCGGTTCAAACAGCTTTTTCTGCGTTCAAAAGGAAGAGGTTGAAGAAACCCAGTTGCGTTTAACTCAAAATGATGTGCTACTAAGCGCGCCACTGATTGGAGAAAAATCTCTGGAGGCGGTAGCAAATCCGACAGAAAAACAGATTATCGAACAACATGCTACTCTCGTGGAATTGATGAAAAAAGAGCGAATGAATACTGCTCGCCGCGCAATGTTATGCAAACCGAAAAATTTAACATGGCAATTTAAACAAGAAGGCTTACGCCTAACATTCTTTTTAGAATCAGGCAGCTATGCCACAGGGCTGGTAAGAGAGTTAATTCAATTAGCCGAAGAAAACGATCAATAGGCATAATTTGCAAAACTTTAACAAAATCTTACCGCTTTTTGCACTTTTAGACTAAAAAAATTGTCGAAAAATTGTTAGAATCACGATCTTTGTATTTAGAATCTATGAAGATGTAAGATCTAAAGGGAAATATGCGAATTTTAATTAGTAATGATGACGGCTTTCACGCGGTCGGCATCCAAACCTTAGCCAAAACATTACGTGAAGCCGGGCATATAGTGACCATCATTGCTCCGGATCGCAACCGTAGTGCAGCCTCAAGCTGTTTAACCTTGGTTGATCCTTTACGTGTGCACCGTTTTGATGAATATAACTATGCGGTTATCGCCGGCACTCCGGCAGACTGTGTCCATTTAGCCCTAAATGGATTATTTAAGGGTAAAGAAAAATTTGATTTAGTGGTTTCAGGTATTAATCATGGTGCAAATTTAGGCGATGATGTTGTCTATTCCGGCACAGTCGCAGCTGCATTAGAAGGTCGAAACTTGCCACTTCCAAGCATTGCTGTATCTCTCGTTGGTCGCCAACACTCTTCATTTTTAGATGGAGAAAATCATTTTGAGACAGCAGCTTTGGTTGTATTAGATTTATTGGAAAAAATGAAAACGCAAGTTTTCCCATCTAACCATGTGCTAAACGTAAACGTTCCGAATTTGCCTTATTCAGAATTAAAAGGCACTATGATTACCCGCTTAGGTGAGCGTTCACCAGCAGCAGAAATTGTGAAGCAAAAAGATCCCCGCAATGCTGATGTTTACTGGATTGGTGTAACAGGTGCGCCTTTAGATGAGAGCTACGGCACTGATTTTTATGCATTAAATCGCGATTGTGTGTCTATTACTCCAATCCAAGTAGATATGACAGCCCATAAAACGATTGCAACTTTAAAAGGCATTTTTAATGAAACTGTTTGAGAAAATTTATGACAAAACAATGGAATGGTCAAAACACCGTCTAGCGGCATTTTGGCTGAGTTTTGTCAGTTTTATTGAGGCAATTTTCTTCCCGATTCCGCCAGATGTGATGCTTATTCCCATGTCAATGGCGAAACCGCAAAATGCCTTTAAATATGCCGTTTATACAACGCTAGCCTCTGTACTTGGCGGTATTATCGGATATTTTATCGGCTTATATGCTTTTAATTGGGTAGAAGGGTTAATCGCAAGCTGGGGGATGCAAGCTAACTTTGATAAAGCGAAATCTTGGTTTGAAACCTGGGGAGTTGCTGTAGTATTTTTAGCCGGCTTCTCACCGATTCCCTATAAAGTCTTTACTGTGTGTGCAGGTGTGATGCAAATGGCATTTTTCCCGTTTGTGATTACCTCTGCAATTTCTCGTTTTGCAAGATTTATGTTAGTCGCCAAGCTTTCTGCTTGGGGCGGCAAAAAATATGAGGTGAGAATTCGCCGTTCAATTGAATTAATTGGCTGGGGCACAATCGCATTAGCCGTTGTTGCCTATATAATCTATACATTAACGAAATAAATTTTAAGGATAAAAAATGAAAAAATCACTTTTTGTTTTATCACTTGTTTCATTTGCATTAGTTGGTTGTTCAAATAATTCAGGTGAATCAACTACCTCAAGCGTAGAAACAACAGATGCAAATGCAACTTGGCAATCGGCTGACTCCATTCAAACTGCACCGATGCCGGCATCAATGAACCAACCTGTTGTGACTCAACCAAGCTATTCACAACCGACCTACCAAGCTCCGCAGCCAATCTCTGCTGTGCCTGCTCCGGCGCCTATGCCTGCAGCAGACAATAGTTACGGCGGTTCACAGGTGGAAACTGTCGGCAATTGCCAAGTCGTAAGAGATGGCAACAATGCACCAATCTATTCGCAAATTACTAAAGGCTGCTATACCGATAACTCTTATACTGTAGGGAAAAGTGACACACTTTATTTAATCGGCTATCTCACCGGGACTAACGCAAGCCATATCGCTAATTTAAACGGACTAAATGCCGGTTCCAGTTTAAAAGTTGGTCAAGTATTACGTGTACGTTAATCAAAAACAAGGATATTTAATGAAAGCATCTTTGATTGCAGTTGCAATTTCTTGCGCGTTTTTAACCGCTTGCACAACCGCACCTAAACCTAAAACATTACCACATAATCCGAATGAATTACCGTCAGGTACGATGGAGCCTGTTGCCGGTTCAGGAGCAAGTACAGGCAGTTATAGCTGGCCAACTGATATTCAATCAACCCCTATGCCGGCAACAATGAAATAATTTTAGGATAACTATTTAATGAAAAAGCAATTTATTCTTTTACCTCTGGTTTCTACTATCTTAGCCGCTTGCTCTTCGAATAATCCGGCACCGGTAGTCAACGCGTCAGGTAATACAGAACTTAGCCCGGGTGTTATGCAGCCTGTTGATACAACCACGTCAATTAACTCAACAGGTGGCTGGCAGTCTGATATTCAAAGTACACCAATGCCTAGCTCAATGAATACGACACCGGTACAGCCTATTTCTCAGCCTGTTTCTGCTCCACAACCGGTAGCAATCAACCCTGTGATTGCAGAGCAACCTACACAGCCTACTACCACAACCAAGATTGTGAAAAAAACTAAAAAAGTAGAAAAAAAAGTAGACCAGAACTTTGAGATCCCACGCGATGCCAACAATGCACCAATGTATAACCAAATTCAAAAAGGGTTCTACGATGGCTCAACCTATACCGTTCGCAAAGGTGATACCATGTTCCTAATCGCTTATATCGTGGGTAAAGATGTAAAAGAAATCGCTGCCCTAAACAATATGAGCGAGCCGTATCAATTAACTGTCGGACAAAAAATCAAAACCGGCAAATCAGCCACTGAAACTATTACAGTAGAAGAAAAGGTCACCGTTCCTGTTGAACCTCAAATTACTTATCAACAAGGTGCAAACGGCACAACTTACGCTTCTGACGGTAATATTACCGGACCTGTAAAAGCAAGCATGGGAAATGCTGATGTCGCGGTACAGAATAATGGTATTAAAGCAACTACAGAGACAGTAACACCAGCAGTAACTGCAAGTGTCGGTACAATTGACCAAGCTGAATCCAGACCTGCTTCAACAATCCGAGCAACAGCAGGAGACAGTAACTTACAAAATACAAATACAACTGCTGCGCCAGCTTCCTCAATTAAATGGCAATGGCCGACAAGTGGACGAGTTATCTCTGGTTTCTCATCTGCAGAAGGTGGCAATAAAGGCCTAGATATTGCAGGTACAAAAGGACAAGATGTCCGTGCCGCCGCTGCAGGTAAAGTGGTATATGCAGGTAATGCTTTACAAGGCTATGGTAACTTAATCATTATTAAGCATAACGATGACTTCTTAAGTGCTTATGCTCATAACAATACCATTGAAGTTGATGAGCAAGACACGATTAAAGCCGGTCAAAAAATTGCAACCTTAGGTAGCACTGGTACCAATACCAACAAGCTTCACTTTGAAATTCGTTACAAAGGTAAGTCTGTAGATCCTGCTCGCTATTTACCAAGAAAATAATAGTAAAATTTTAGCCTAATCTGACCGCTTGTATCCACTCAACAGATTCAAGCGGTCGATTTTTATGAGAATCTTGCAAATGAAAAAACCACTCTTAGCAATGATGCTTACAAATGTACTAACCGCTTGCTTAGATAATGTGGAAATAGCCGCAATCGGTGGGCAAAAAGATGCACACGGCTGTTTAACAGCATCAGGGCAACGTTACTCTTTCTTAAAACAGGCCTGCATTCAGCCCTTTGATGTCGCAGATATCAAATTAGCCGATCCTCAAAACAAGTCTTTGGCAATTTATGTGATCTTATCTGAAGACAGGTCACAAGCAGAAATTTTGGCTTCTGAATTACCCGAAAATACTATTTTAGATGTGGTAAAAGGAGGCTATATTTCTAAAGATAATAAAATTCGTCTGCTTAAAACAGCAGGCCATTGGAAACTTCAAAAATATGACTAAAGATAACTTTATCCGCTGTCATTGGTGTGGTGAAAGCGATATTTATATAAACTATCACGACCAAGAGTGGGGAAAACCACAATTCGATAGCCAAAAATTATTTGAACAAATCTGTTTGGAAGGACAACAAGCCGGACTTTCTTGGATTACTGTTCTAAAAAAACGAGAAGCCTACCGCCAAGCATTTTATCAATTTTCCCCCACCCAAATTGCCCAAATGACTGAACAAGATATTGATTTGCTCATGGAAGATGCAGGGCTAATCCGCCACAGAGCCAAGCTCGAAGCGATTGTGAAAAATGCTAAGGCTTATCTTTTAATGCAGGAGAAAGGTGAGGATTTTAGCGATTTTATTTGGGCTTTCGTAAATCACCAACCACAAATTAATGATGTGCCAACAATTGATGATATTGCAGCTAAAACCGAGACATCTACCAAAATGTCGAAAGCATTAAAAAAACGGGGGTTCGTGTTTGTAGGCGAAACAACTTGTTATGCCTTTATGCAATCAATGGGGCTGATAGATGACCATCTTAATGAGTGCTTTTGTAAAAATAGATAAAAAATTAGGCGACCAATTGGTCGCCTAACATCTATTCAGATTATTGATTGTTTTGAACGTAATCAATTGCTGATTGAACAGTTGTAATTTTTTCAGCTTCTTCATCTGGAATTTCGATATCGAATTCTTCTTCTAAAGCCATTACTAATTCAACTGTATCTAAAGAGTCAGCACCTAAATCTTCAATGAATGAAGCTTCAGGTTTCACGTCTTCTGCTTTCGCGCCAAGTTGATCAACAATGATTTTTTTTACGCGTTCTTCAATGCTCATTTTGTTTTTCCTATAGTGAATATCGCATAAGTGCGAGAGTTAAATAGTGTAATCTAAATAATCTCAAATACAACCTTTTATAAAAAGGTCAAACCAGACTATTTAAATACACAAGAATAGAACTGTTATCTAGTTTGCCATTCTATCATTATGTTTTAGTTTAATCCATAGAGATAGAGCAAATTTCATTATTCCTTAACCAACTTTAGCCAGCTCAGAACGCATTTGCTGGATAACCTCTTGATAGTTTGGTTGGTCAAAAATTGCTGAACCGGCAACAAACATATCCGCACCGGCTGCTGCAATTTCTGCAATATTATTAATCTTCACCCCACCATCAACTTCTAAGCGAATATTATAGCCACTTTCATTAATACGACGGCGGGCTTCTCTTAATTTCTCTAATGTCGCAGGAATAAAAGATTGACCACCAAAACCTGGGTTTACTGACATAAGTAGAATGACATCCACCTTGTCCATAACATAATCTAAATAATTCAGTGACGTTGCCGGATTAAATACCAATCCCGACTTACACCCCAAATCGCGAATAAGCTGCAATGTTCTATCAATATGCTCTGTTGCTTCAGGATGGAAAGTAATGTAATCAGCACCCGCTTTTGCAAAATCAGGAATCAAACGCTCAACCGGTTTTGCCATCAAATGTACGTCAATCGGGCATTTGACACCATAATCACGCAAGGCTTTACAAATTGCCGGACCAAATGTGAGATTAGGAACATAATGATTATCCATCACATCAAAATGGATTAAATCTGCCCCGGCATTTAAGACTTCTGCCACATCATCCCCCAATCTTGCCAAGTCTGCTGACAATATTGAAGGTGCAATTAAATAAGGATTTTTGCTCATTATCTGCCTCCATTATATTTTTACGGTTAGATTACCATACTTTTAAAATTGAACAGAGTATCTATCCTTTAAAATCTCACTTTATTTTCAAACGCCATAAAAAAATTATGGATTAAATAAAAAATTTCGTATATGATATTTACCATAATTTAATTATGGTTATAAAATTTCTTGGAGAAAATATGAAAAAAGGGATTCATCCTGAAAATTATCGTGAAGTATTGTTTTATGATGGCTCAGTGCAACAAGGCTGGATTATTCGTTCTTGTGCTGCAACAACTAAAACAATGGTATGGGAAGACGGCAAAGAATATCCGCTTTATACGCTAGATACCTCATCAGCATCTCACCCTGTATATACAGGTAAACGCCGTGAAGCAAATACTGAAGGTCGTGCAAGTCAATTTAAAGATAGATTTAAAGGTTTTGCATCGACACTAGCCAATAAAAAATAAAAGGGAACAAAATGAAGATCTTAAATTCACTCAAATCAGCAAAATCACGCCATCCTGATTGTCAAATTGTAAGACGTAAAGGTAAGCTGTATGTGATTTGTAAAACTAACCCAAGATTTAAAGCACGCCAACGTTAATAAAAAATCCGCAAGTATCTCAATGAAACTTGCGGATTTTTACTTTTATCACTTTTCTTACTTAAGCTGCTGCCCATAAAGCGCCGAAAATTTTAAAAAATACGCTGTTTAACATTAACAAAGCAAACCCAAGCACCATTACCGAAAAATCCAGCATTCCCGTTTTTGGCAGTAATCTACGAATAAAGCCTAAAACCGGCTCAGTAATTTGTGCAACCGTATAATCTAAAGGATGATTACCTTGAGTTACCCAACTCATTAAAGCACGAATTAAGGTGGTAAAAAACAGAATCTGTCCGAAAGTTTTCACAACACTTAACAAGCCAATTAATACAGCTCTTGGTAAATCAATACCAAACAAGATAAATTGCAAGGTGACCAATCCCGCAGCAATTAATAATGCAGGAAAACAGATATTTTTGATAGTTGGAATCAGCTTGCCTACAGGATAAACCAGAGGCTCTGTGATTTTGAGTAATGTTTGGGAAATCGGCAAACGCGGATCAACTCGGCAAAATTGTAGCCACGCTCTGAGTACCAAAACAAAACTTAGAAAGCCAACAATTAATGAAATAACAGGGGCTAAAAATTCCATCTATTTCTCTCTTTTTACGCTTTAAAATAAAAAAAGCGGTCGCTTTTTTAAAAAATTTTGCAAATTTTCAGAAAAATATGACCGCTTGTTTATCCAAATAATTAAGCTTGAACAGGATAATCCCACCAAATATCAAATAATTCACTTACTTGAACATTTTGTAAACCATTGTTTTCTAACCAATTTTTTACTAATTGACGATGAGATTCATCACATTTGCCTAATTTTTCTAAACAAACTAAACCTTCCCAATTTAAGTAACCGTTCGCTTCTAGTGCTAAGCCGTTTACTTTAATCACTTCATCAATAAAACGATCTACTACTAAATCAATTTGATCGATACCCGTACCTTCAGCAAAGCTGAATTTCACTAAAAAACCTAACTCTTGGAATTCCGCTAAGTGCATTTTTTTACGCTGACGTGCGTTACGTTGGATAGCCATTGCTATTCTCCTCTTTATGAATGAATAAACTATAAATTATTTTTTGATAAAATATAAATCCCAAACACCATGTCCTAAACGATGTCCACGCTCTTCAAATTTGGTCAAAGGGCGGAAATCCGGACGTGGAATAAAATCATTGCTTGCCGATGTATTCTCTAGCTCTGCCTCAAATTGACGAAGCACTTCAAGCATATGCTCGGCATAATTTTCCCAATCGGTCGCAAAATGAATAAAGCCATTTGGGCTTAATTTAGCCAGTACACGTGTAATAAACTCAGGCTGCACAATACGACGTTTATGGTGTTTTGCTTTTTGCCAAGGATCTGGAAAATATAACTGCAAGCCGCCAAGAGTGCCTTCTGCAATACTATCTCGTAGAATTTCAGTCGCATCGTGGCAAATAACCCGTAGGTTTTTTACTCCTTTCTCTAACGCATAAGCAATACAAGCCCCCACACCCGGGGTGTGAACTTCAATACCGATGTAGTTACGATTCGGGTTTTGTTCCGCCATTTCCACCAGCGATCTTCCCATACCGAAACCGATTTCCAAGACAACTGGATTGTTATTACCAAAAATCTGTGCAAAATCAAAGGGGGTTGATTGATAATCTAAGCCTAAATTTGCCCAGTTATTATTCATCATATCACGCTGATAATCGCTTAAACGACCGGTACGTAACACAAAGCTACGCACTTTTCGTAAATAGCGACCATCTTCGGTGAATTCAGCTTGCTCTACGGTTTTACGTTTTTTGTCTGCAAAAGTCTGTTTTTCTGACATCATCTCGCCTTAAAATTTCACCAACGCAGAACCCCAAGTCCAGCCACCACCGAATGCCTCAAGGAGTAATAACTGACCACGTTTAACCCGTCCGTCACGTACAGCTTCATCTAAAGCAACAGGTACCGTCGCAGCACTGGTGTTAGCATACTTATCTAGTGTGACTACCACTTGCTCCATTTCCATATCTAACTTTTTAGCTGTTGCAGAAATAATACGCAAATTTGCCTGATGAGGAATCAACCAATCCAAATCTGATTTTTCTAAATTATTTGCTTCAAGCGTTTCTTCCACTACGCTTGAAAGCTGATTAACCGCTATCTTGAAAGTAGAATTTCCCTGCATTTCAATAAAGCCTGAACGATCTTCACCCCGTTTTTGGCTTTTTAAAGTGAGATTATTCTCTAAATCCGCTGAGGCATGTAAGTGGGTTGAAAGAATCCCTGGCTCATTACTTGCTTCTAAAATAACAGCCCCCGCACCATCACCAAATAGCACAACGGTACTACGGTCGGTTTCATCCAACATTCTGGAATTAATATCTGAGCCGATAACCAAGGCTTTTTTCACTTTGCCGTTACGCACAAATTGATCGGCCACGCTTAAAGCATACACAAAGCCCGTGCAAGCTGCAGCCACATCAAAAGCAATCGCATCTTCAATACCCAGCAAACCTTGAATTTGGCAAGCGGCACTAGGGTAAGCATGTGAATTGGTTGTAGTACCAACAATGATTAAATCAATTTCATTGGCATCAATTTGTGCCATTTCTAAAGCTTTCTGAGCGGCTGCAAAGCCCATTGTTGCAACGGTTTCATCTGCTGCTGCGATACGACGTTCGCGGATACCTGAACGGGTAACAATCCATTCATCAGAGGTATCTACCATTTTCTCCAACTCTGCATTAGTGCGCACATAAACCGGCAAATAGCTCCCCGTTGCTAAAATTTTGCTATTCATATATTTTTATTATTCTCAATCGATTAAATGATAATCCGTTATTATAGCTTGAAAATGCGGAAATATACAGACTTTGCAAGCGGTCGGTTTTGGTAAATTTTTTGCAAAAAATGACCGCTTGCCATCATCTCAATATTTATCTTACTGAAATTCTCACCCCCATTGTGCCATTTTGCTCCAGCAATCGGCTTAAACGGGCAGTCTCTACACATACCATATTGTGATAAGCGTGTTCACTCATACCGTTGGTTTGCTTATGCCAAGGGTTCCATAATACCGTTTCTGTGGCATTGATATGCTCAACAACAATAGTACGATTATGCCCTATATCTTCAATTCTATTTATCTGTTCTGCCTCATAAATACAATCTACATTTTCACGGATAATGCGTGGCGAAGGTACACTTACCTCCTGATTGGTTAATTTATCAAAACAACGCGTTGGTAATCCGTTTACCTCTAATTGCTCAATATCCGCGATATTAAAATAGGTGTGTAATGCAGCTTGTGCAGGCTCTTTACCTAAATGAGTAAAATTCAGCTCGCAGATTTCACCTAAAATCATCTCAATTTTTGCCTCACCAGCCAAAGTAAAGACTAAACGAACATTGTCTGATGCAACCGAATATTCCGTTAAACACCACTCTTGAATGCGTGATGTACCATGAGCCGGTACTTTCACTGTACCAAACCATGGATGGCAAATCGGCACACCACCACGAATGGCTGTTCCTATTTGAAAAGGCGCGATTTCACTCAACCATAACACATCTTTAGCAGTATGCTGTGGTTGCCAACTTAACAATTGTGCCCCTTGCAGAGCAATTTTCGCTTTCACTTTTGGATGCTCAACGACCAATACAGCAAGCTCGTTATACTGCAATAAATTAAGCTCAGCACAAAAACTTTTGATTAAAGAGTGGCTCATATTTCATTCCTTATATAGTTAAAATGACTTAAATAGCACAAAAATGTGAATCTCATCACAAAAAATAACACTCATCACATACC
The DNA here is from genome assembly GCF_011455695.1 of Mannheimia granulomatis. Taxonomy (NCBI): domain Bacteria; kingdom Pseudomonadati; phylum Pseudomonadota; class Gammaproteobacteria; order Pasteurellales; family Pasteurellaceae; genus Mannheimia; species Mannheimia granulomatis. Next base: position 1,610,511 of record NZ_CP015030.1, read on the forward strand.
TCTTCCAAGGTAAACGTTATAATGCATAAATTCTAACATACACGAGGAGAAAAACATGAAAACGCTCGGCGAATTTATTATTGAAAAACAAGCCGAATACCCTGGCGCAAAAGGCGAATTAAGCGGAATTTTATCTTCTATTCGTTTAGCTGCGAAAATTATTCACCGTGAAATTAACCGTGCAGGCTTAAGCCAAGATATTCTAGGTACTGCCGGCTCTGAAAATGTACAAGGTGAAGCTCAAATGAAGTTAGATGTTTTTGCTAACGAAACCATGAAAAAAGCCTTGCTGGCTCGTGAAGATGTGGCAGGCTTTGCCTCCGAAGAAGATGACGATTTTGTTGCATTTGATACTGAACGGGGGCGTAACGCCAAATATATTTTAATGACCGACCCGCTAGACGGTTCATCTAATATTGAAGTGAATGTGTCGGTTGGAACAATTTTCTCTATCTACCGTCGTGTTTCGCCAATTGGCACACCTGTTACGCAAGAAGATTTTCTACAAGAAGGCCGCAAACAAGTCGCTGCTGGTTATGTGACTTACGGCTCATCAACAATGCTGGTTTACACAACGGGTAACGGCGTAAACGGTTTTACTTACGATCCATCATTGGGGCTGTTTATTCTCTCCCACCCTGATTTAAAAACACCAACAGAAGGAAAATATTACTCTATCAACGAAGGACAATATGTCACCTTTCCACAAGGGGTAAAACGTTTTATTAAATATTGCCAAGAAACCGATGAGGCCAGCAAACGCCCTTATTCATCACGTTATATCGGTTCACTGGTGTCTGATTTCCACCGTAATTTACTCAAAGGCGGAATTTATATCTATCCAACCTCCACCGTTTACCCCAAAGGGAAATTACGCTTACTCTATGAATGCAACCCGATTGCCTTCCTAGCAGAACAAGCAGGCGGTATGGCAACCGATGGAATCAACCCGATTTTAGACATTAAGCCCACCGAGCTACACCAACGTGTTCCATTCTTCGTCGGCTCAAGCTCAATGGTTGAACAAGCGGGCAAATTTATGCGGGAATTTGCAGAATAAAAAATCAAGGCGAACATCATGTTCGCCTACTTTTTACTTTATTGTTTGCAGCCATGCGTTGATAAACTCAGCAATTTGCTCCACGTTATTAATATCCAATACATTTTCCCGATCTAGCGGGTAATCGGTCGCGGTGGCAATTGTCCAACCATCCAGTTCTGGTAGTATTTTGTCAATCTCTTTTCGGTGGAGCTGAATTTTCGGCATTTGTTCGTGTTTGAACCCTTCCACCAATACTAAATCAACCGCAAGCGGGTCAAATTTTGCAATTAATTGGGAAAATTCGACCGCTTGTCTGGTTTCAGTCATCAATGCCCAGCGTTCATCGCAAACAATCATTGTCGGGTTTGCTCCTGCTTCGCGTAAGCGGTAGCTGTCTTTACCTTTTTTATCAATCTCCACATTGTGATGCGAATGTTTTATCAGCCCAACCCGAATGTCACAAGCGGTCAATTTTGGGATTAATTTTTCCAATAATGTCGTTTTGCCGGTGCCGCTGTAGCCTGTAATGGCAAGGGTTTTAATCGGGAAGGGAGAAGAAACTTGCGCCAATTCATCCAATGTATTGAAATTGCTAAAGGCAGTCTTTTGGTCAGAAAAATCTACCGCCACACTTTTTTGCGATTGGAAAAACCAAAGCAAACGACGTTCACCGGAAACTAAATATTGCTTTAATACCTCTTTAAGAGAACGATGTACTAAAGCAAAGGTTGGGTGCGCTCGTTCACCATCGTGGGCATAGGCAATGTTAGCATCATTAATACGCAATGCCGTGTATAATTTTTGCAGCAAATTAGCCGGCAGAAACGGGCTGTCGCACGGCACAAAGAGCAGATAATCGCTATCAATTTGTTCTAAACCGGATAACATTCCGCTTAACGGACCCTGGAAATCAGGCAAGCTGTCCCGATAATGAGGCAAGTCTGGATAAAACTGCTGATATTGTTTGAACTCTCGGTTGATATTAAGCCAAATATCATCCACTTGTGGGGAAAGTTTCGCTAAAATATGGGAAATGAGTAGCTTTTCATTTAAAAGTTGTAACCCTTTTTCAACTCCCTTCATTCTACGTGCCAATCCACCAGCTAAAATAACCGCACTTATTTCTTCTGCCATCTTCTCCACCCTTAATTTTTTGCAAAAATAGGGCTAAAAGTATATTATTCCGCATAATTTTCAACAAGATCTTTAAGGGGCAAAAAGATGAAGTGTAAACGTTTAGAAGAGTTGCTTGAATTACTTAGCGAGCATTGGCGTAAAAACCCAGATTTACATTTAATCGACATACTACAACAACTTTCGGTAGAAGTTGGTGAACCGAATAATTATGCAGCCTTGCGTGATGAAGTATTGATTTACCAATTAAAAATGCGAAATGCGGATAAACATGAGCCGATTCCGGGCATTAAAAAAGATTATGAAGAGGATTTTAAAACTGCTTTATTGCGTGCGCGTGGAATTTTAAACGATTAAGTTTGTCTGAGTTCACATCTATTATTTATCTATTTCTCAACATTTTGAAGGAATCATTTATGAAAAAATTTGCATTAAAAACTGCTTTTATTGCACTTTCTGCACTTTGTGCTTTTAATACCACAGCATTCGCAGCGGATCCCACTGCCGGCAAAGAATATATTGAAGTACGCAAAGCGCCTTCAGCCCAAAAAGAAGTGGTGGAATTTTTCTCTTTCTACTGCCCACACTGCTATGATTTTGAGCTAAGTTACAAAATCCCATCTCAAATTAAAGCTAAATTACCGGCAGACACTAAATTAGTACAATATCATGTAAATTTTTTGGGTGGTCAATCTGAAAATCTCACTCGTGCTTGGGCATTAGCAATGGCGTTAGGAGCAGAAGATAAAGTCAAAACAGCTCTATTTGAAGCTGCCCGTAAAGATTCATTGAAATCGATGGACGATATTCGTGCCGTCTTTTTAGCAAACGGCATTACCGCTGAACAATTTGATAACGGTATTAATAGCTTCGCGGTAAACGGTTTAGTGAACAAACAGGTTCAACTAGCAGAAGATTTCCAAATTCGTGGTGTTCCGGCATTTTTTGTAAACGGTCAATATCAGCTTAATTTAGAAGGTTTTACCGATTCAAGCTCAACAAATGACTTTATCAAGCGTTATATTGATGCAGTCGTGTTCTTAAGCAAAAAATAATTGAGATAATCAATGCCGAATAGAAAATTCTATTCGGCATTTTTACTGGTTAGTGCGAAGATCATTTCAAAAGATAGGAATTAAAATGCGTAAAACCATGCAACAAAAGGCAGAAGAAGCTCACAATATGTGTAAATTAAAAGGAGACTCTCTGCTAGATAACAGCAACCGTCAGATAAGTTTTGAAGCGGTTTATAACAGCGAAGATGAAGCTTTACAAGCGGTCGAATTTTTTACACAAAAAGCAAAATCGGTGGAAACCGAACCTTGCGAAATCCAAACTGAAATCAGTCTTGTCGAAGAAGGGTTTCTGATGAAAATGTGGATAGAATTTAGCTGTGAAGCAGAAGTAATTTTATTCCAAATGGCACTTCGATAATGCTAAAACAAGCGGTTATTTTTTGTAAGATTTTTGCAAAAAATCATGTAAAAATAACCGCTTGTATTCTTACGCCTGTTTAACCACTGCCGACTCGCTGCTTGGCTTACGGCGTTTGCCGATATTTTTAGTATCTTTGTGGCGAACTTTCACTTTCTGTTTTGCCGCCTCTTTTTTCACTTCTTTTTTCTTTTTAATACGAGCCTTTTCTTTTTTGCTGGTGATATTTAGCTCAGCATCTTTCGGTGCTTTCGTGCGTGGCTCTAAGCCCTCAATAATACGAGGTTTTAACGCCTCTTCAGTGTAGCGTTTAATTTTACCAAGTAGCTTATAATCATGAGCTTCCACTAACGAAATCGCCGAGCCTTTTTTGCCTGCGCGAGCGGTTCGCCCAATACGATGTAAGTAAGTATCAGCACTATAAGGCAAATCGTAGTTAATCACAAAATCCACATCGTCAATGTCAATTCCTCGAGCCGCTACATCGGTCGCAACCAACACATTTACCACACCCTCTTTTAGACGGGAAATGGCTTGATTACGTTGAGTTTGAGCCATTTCTCCCTCAAGGTAGGTGGAACGTAGCCCACGCTTACGGAGGGTTTCGCTAAGCTCTCGCACATCTTCACGGCGGCGAACAAACACAATCGCTTTTCCAATCGAAAACTCCCCGATTAGGCGAGCCAATAGCTTGGTTTTATGTTCCACATTATCTGCATGATAATACCATTGCTGGATTTTTTTACGCTCACGGCGGCTTGGTTCGGCATCCACTTTAATCGGATCATTTAATAAACGGTTGGAAAAATCGTCCAATAATTCACCCTCAAGCGTCGCGGAAAAAAGCCAAGTATATTTACGCCAGCGGGTTTCAGCAGCAATTTTTTCTGCATCTTGCCCAAAGCCCATTTGCAACATTCGGTCTGCCTCATCAAAAATAAGAATTTCTACCGCCCGGCAATCAAAATTTTCTTCTTTGATGTATTGCATTAAACGCCCCGGTGTTGCAACTACAATATCTTGATTGCTGTTAAACACTTCACCGTGATTTTGGTAAGCCACACCACCGGTAATAGTTGCGATGCTCAATTTAGTAAACTGAGCTAACTCTTGCGCCTGCTCTGCTACTTGCATTGCCAATTCACGGGTTGGGGTCAAAATCAAAATACGTGGAGCGCCCGGCTTACGGCGTGGATAATCAAGCAAATGCTGAATGGCCGGTAGTAAAAAAGCAGCTGTTTTACCTGTGCCGGTTGGAGCAGAGCCAAGCAAATCTCTCCCTTCCAAAGCAGCAGGAATAGTGGCTTGTTGAATAGATGTTGGGCGGCTATAGCCTTTTTTTGCTAAGGCTTTAAGTAGTTGAGGGTGTAAATCTAATTCCTCAAATGTAGTTAATTGGGTCATTTCTTTTTCTCTAATCATGAATTTCCCCAAAGTATATCATATTAACGGCGTAGGGTGATGGTGAATAAAGTTATCCTCAAATTTGCAAAAGATTGCTAAAATATGACCGCTTGCAAAGCGATAATCTTATTTTAGAAGGAAAATAGTATGTTTGTTGAGATTTATGGACGTTATTCTTGCCCATATTGCACCCGTGCAAAAGCATTAGCGGAAAAAATGAAAGCGGAATTAAGCGATTTTGATTTCAAATTTATCGATATGATTACAGAAAATATCTCAAAAAAAGATTTAGAACCGCGTGTCGGCAAGCCGGTTGCCACGGTTCCACAAATTTTTATAGACGACACTCACGTTGGTGGCTGCACCGATTTCCAAGCATTTGTGAAAAGCAAATTTGGCATTGAAGTCTAATAAAACGCAAATGACCGCTTTTACAAGCGGTCATTTTTTTGCTTATTTTTGCAATAATGTTACTCTTTTGGTAAGCGTTTAACCGCAAAGATTAAACCGCCCCAGATGATTACCATTGCAACCACCATCGTAATAATTGCTGCTGAACTCATCATTATTCTCCTTTTGGTTCATTTTTCCAAGATAATTTGGAAAGTAGGTAAGCCACAACCACTAAGCCGATTGCCATTCCCCAACCGAAGGTATTCACAAACCAGCTTGGGTAGCCTTCGTAACCTTCACGGTACACTTTGCTGATTTCGCTAAACAGCATAAATGCTAATACGCCCGAAGTGATGACGATACATAAACGCCAGATAAAGCCGACTTTGAATGAAGAGACTTCGTTTAAGTGTTTCTCTAATGTGCTGAGTTTTTCGTTAGTTACAATCGCAATCAGTGAAACAAACGCCACTGCAACGATACCGAATTGGTTCACGAATTTATCCATAACATCTAACATTGGTAAGCCGGTTGTTGTACCGAATAAGAGTACAGACACGACCATCATCGGAATACCTACGATTAAGGTGGCTTTCACACGGCCTGCATTCAGTTTATCTTGTACCGCAGAAACGATAACTTCCACAACAGAGATGAAAGAAGTTAATGCTGCAAAGGTAAGTGAACCGAAGAACAGTACGCCGACTAATGCACCCATTGGCGCTTGGTTAATAATAGTTGGGAAGGCGAAGAAGGCTAAACCGATACCACCTTTTGCCACTTCATTCACTTCTTGACCAGCAGATAATGCCATAAAGCCAAGTGCGGCAAATACACCGATACCTGCTAATAATTCAAAGGCACTGTTCGCAAAACCTACTACTAAACCTGAACCGGTTAGGTCAGTTTTTGGTTTCAGGTATGAAGAGTAAGTAATCATGATCCCGAAACAGATGGAGAGTGAGAAGAAGATTTGACCGTAAGCGGCAATCCATACACTTGGATCAGAGAGTTTGTCCCAGTTTGGTGTAAACAACGCATCTAAGCCTTTTGCTGCCCCTGGTAAAGTTAATGAGTAACCCACTAATACAAGGAACATCACGACCAATAACGGCATTAAAATGTTAGAGGAGGCAGAGATACCTTTTTTGATCCCTAATGCCAATACAGCAATCGCCACCAGCCATACTGCGATTAATGGACCTGTGACCATACCGACAAATTCAAAGCTCACACCTTGTGAAATATCACCCATTTTCAGGAATTCGCCGATAAAGAAATCCACCGGTTTGTCGCCCCATGCCCCTGTTAATGAGAAGTAAGTATAGCTTGCTGCCCAGCCGAGAACGACCGCATAGTAGATCCCGATGATCACGTTGATTAACACTTGCCACCAACCGAAGGTTTCAAATTTCGGGCTGAAACGGCGGAAAGATAACGGTGCACCACCACGATATTTATGACCAATTGCATAGTCTAAGAACAGCAGTGGGATACCTGCGGTTAATAAGGCAATAATATATGGCAGAATAAATGCACCACCACCGTTTTCATAAGTAGTATAAGGGAAACGCCAGATGTTTCCTAAGCCGACAGCGGAACCAATGGCCGCCATAATAAATGCACCACGTCCGGAAAAAGTTTCTCTTTGTGGTGCGTTAGATGATTGATTAGACACGGGAATACCTCAAACTGATTCAGTTTTATATTAAATGAGTATTAAATTTTGTGAAATGCGATTTGCTCACATTTTAAGAGCGGAATATGCACAAATTCTGATTAAATGTAAAGTAGAAAAATAAAGCAAAACTGACAAAAAACACCAAAATCACAATATAAAAAACTAATAAAAACATAAAAATCAAACAAAAAATCTAAAAAATAATATATAAAAGTTGAATATAAATAAAAAAAGCGAATACATTAGAATAATCATTTATATTCGTTTTTAACAAAAAAATAACACATTATTTGTACAAATAATGTGTTATTAGAAAAGGTTAAGATAAAAAATTAACTTAATTGAGCTTCCGTATTCTCAGACTCTTCTGTAGATAAATATTCTACTTTAGCTTGCTTCACCATATTTTCACTGACTTCTAGAATAGTTACTTTCAAGTTATATAACTCAAATTCCATGCCTTCATCCGGAATTTTTTCTAAATGCTCCAAAATCAGACCATTAAAAGTTCTCACTTCTTCTAAAGGCAGAGCCCAATTAAATAACTTATTTAAATCACGTAGATTTGCTGACCCCTCAATAATCACAGTACCATCTGATTGAGGCTGAACTTCCTGTTCAAGCGTTGGAGCAGAAGAGGTGGTAAACTCCCCTACAATCTCCTCTAAAATATCAGCTAGTGTCACCAAACCTTTAATATCGCCATATTCATCAACTACTAAACCAATTTTCTCTTTATTGGCTTTAAAGTTCATTAACTGAGTAGTAAGTGGCGTACCTTCAGGAATAAAATAAATCTCATCAATAGCACGAATGAGCATTTCTTTGGTAAATTCGTTCTTCTCAAGCATTAGACGAAAAGCTTCACGCACACGTAAAATACCGAGAATATTGTTATCCATATCGCCTTTATAGATAATCACCCGAGCGTGTGGTGCATGGTTGAGCTGACGCATAATGGCTTTCCAATCATCGTCAATATCAATACCACTAATATCATTACGAGGCACCATAATATCGTCTACCGTGACCTTTTCCATATCTAAAATAGAAACTAACATCTCACGATGTTCTTCGGGAATAAATTTACCGGCATCTAATACCACGCTGCGTAGTTCTTCAGCACTTAAACCTTGTTTATCCTTTTTCTGAATACGCAGCAGCTTCATCAAGCCGTTAATAATCATATTCATCAAAAAGACGATTGGGCTAAGTAGTTTTTTTAATGGAGTCAGAATAAAGCTGGCAAAAAAACCGACTTTTTCAGGATAAATTGCCGCAATAGTTTTAGGTAAAATTTCAGAGAAAACTAACATAACAAATGTTAGTAAACCGGTTGCAATCGCAATGCCAGCCTCACCGGAAAGCTGCATTCCTATCATAGTCGCAATAGCTGAAGCGGCGATATTAACCAAGTTATTACAAATTAAGATAAGGCTAAGTAGCACGTCTGTGCGTGCCAAGAGTTTTTCCGCTAATTTTGCGCCTTTATGCCCTTGAGCTGCCAGGTGTCTCATTTTATAGCGGTTTAAAGACATCAGCCCGGTTTCCGAGCCTGAGAAAAAAGCAGAGAGTACTAAAAGAATAGCTAAGGTAATAAATAAACTACTCAGGGGAATACTGTCCAAAATTGAATTCCTATGTAAATTAATCAAAAAAATTATTGCAGCTCTTTATTTTATGCTGCAATAACTCACGCCGTCCTTAACACCGACTTGCAAAAAATTTAGCTTTTCTGACCGCTTGTAAAGGGTTAATGAACGATAATTCGGCTACCAAAATAGCCTATTGAGAGCAATATCATACCCGAAATCGAATAAATAAGCACCCGCTTTCCACGCCAACGTAATTTCCACTGTCCTAATAGCTGAACACAGTAGACCAACCACGCCAGTCCGGAGAAAATTGCTTTATGAATATGTTCCGGAGCAAAAAAATTATGTAGATAAATCATGCCCGAAATCAAGGTTAAAGTAAGCATTGCCTGTGCAGCCAAAGTTAATGTGAAAAAGTGACGCTCAACCGACATCAAAGGTGGCAAAATAGGGCAAAAGAACATTTTTTTGCTTTTTAGCTGTCTATCCAGCCACTTTAATTGAAAAGCATAAATTAAGGCTAGGAAAAATAGAGCATAAGAAAATAAAGCAATACCTAAGTGGAATAATAAACCCGCATTCTCTTGTAAGTGGCGGATAAAACTACCTTTTACAAAACTGGCAACCGATACACTGCAAATGGCAAAAGCATAAACGATAATCAGTGGAAACCATGCGGTTTTCCATTTTATTAACGCAAATGTTACGCAAATTGCCATGATAAAACTCATCAACGAAAGTACATTGGTTACCGTAAAATTTTGACCCGAAATTAAAATAAGATCGCCATATAACACTGCAGAATGCAAAATAATCGCCAACATACCTAATCCAAAGACTAAGGTAATATTCGGCTTTTTATTTACTGTGGTTGCATTTTCTAAGTTTACCAGCGTTGGGGCAACCCAAAGCAAGGTTAACGCATAAGCAACTATTGCTAAGGCAGGAAGTAACATTTTTCTCGAATCTCGTAAAATAAATAAGAATAATTTTCAGAATTTTAATCAAAAGTATCAGTTTTCGCTAGTTTTTGCTATGGTTAGATGAAAAATTACCCTAGAAAATAACCACTTTTTATTTTAAGTCAAACCGTCGCTTTTATATGAAAGGATATATTCATCAAAAAAATAATTTTCCTTTGACTAATTTCCTTTCTATCTGTAATATGCACACCCTATGCAAAAGGTAAAACTACCCCTTACTATTGACCCGTACAAAGACGCTCAGCGTCGAGTGGATTATGAAGGTTACATTTCAAGTGAGCTTCTAAAACGCTTGGGTGAATCAGTATGTAACGTGCTAAGTGATGCACAAGTTACTCTATCGTTATATGTCGATCCACAACGTTTGACTGTGATTAAAGGCACAGCAACCGTTGATGTGGAGTTTGACTGCCAACGTTGTGGTGACCCGTTTACACAAACGCTAGACTGTTCATTTAGTTTCAGTCCGGTGTCTAACATGGATCAGGCGGACATCTTGCCCGAAATTTATGAACCTATCGAAGTAAACGAGTTCGGTGAAGTAAATTTACTAGAAATGATTGAAGATGAATTTATTCTTGAATTACCTCTAGTCCCGATGCATAGTGAAGAACACTGTGAAGTGTCCGGTGTCGAACAGGTATTTGGTGAATTGCCTGAAGAATTGGCAAAAAAACCAAATCCGTTCGCAATATTAGCTAATTTAAAGAAAAACTAGATCTAGGAGAAAGCCCGTGGCTGTTCAACAAAATAAGAAATCTCGTTCACGTCGTGATATGCGTCGTTCACACGATGCGTTAACAACTGCAGCAGTTTCAGTAGATAAAACAACTGGTGAAACTCACTTACGCCACCACGTAACTGCAGATGGTTACTACCGTGGTCGTAAAGTAATCAACAAGTAATTCCTTTCGAGGTATATCTTGAGTGATATCACTCTTGCAATAGATGTGATGGGCGGGGACTTTGGTCCCCGTGTTACTATTGTGGCCATCGCAAATACATTAAAATGCAATTCCAAACTCTCGTTTCTTTTATTTGGTGATGAATACCAAATAATACCTCTTTTAAAAAAATACTCCCTCGAAAATCACCCTCGTATTCAGCTTCATCACACCCAACAAGTGATTGATCCCGATGTTCCTTTTTCAACCGCCATCCGTCAAAGTAAAAACAGTTCAATGCGTTTAGCTATCGAAGCAGTAGCCACCGGCAAAGCTCAGGGATGTATTAGCGGAGGCAATACAGGAGCATTAATGGGTTTGGCTAAATTATTGATTGAACCATTACCTAATATTGAACGTCCCGCATTGACTTCTTTAATTCCGACAATGAACGGAAACTCTACGGTTATGCTAGATTTAGGAGCTAATATTGAGGTGAGTAATCACCAACTTATCCAATTTGCCGATATGGGGAATATTTTTGCTCAAGTTATGCTCGGTTTAGTTTACCCCCGCCTTTCTTTACTCAATATTGGCACAGAAGAAAATAAAGGTACAGCCCAAATTAAAGAAGTGCATCAAGTGCTAAAAACACGACTTGATCTCAACTATCTTGGTTTTATTGAAAGCGATAAATTAACCAGCTATATAACAGACGTAATCGTCTGTGACGGCTATAGCGGTAATATTGCATTAAAAGCATTAGAAGGAGCGGCAAAAAATATTCTTTCTTTGCTTAAAAAAGAGAAAGCTGATTCTGATATTTGCCGTAAAACAAAACGCTATTTGTTAAGAGTGATTTTCCATCGTTACTACCGCAAACTACAAGAAATCAATCCTGATCGCCATAATGGCGCGACTTTACTCGGGTTATCAAAAGTAATAGTTAAAAGCCATGGTGGAGCAAACGCTAACGCCTTTAGCTACGCAATTGATTACGCTATTCAGCAGATTGAAAACGATATTCCAAACAAGATTATGGCAAGATTACATCAACTTGATAAAAAATAAGCGAACCGTTCAGTTCGCTTATTTTGTTTTAGCCTTTTAATTTTGCTACACGTAAACTGACTGCGTTTTTATGTGCTTGCAATAACTCGGCACTTGCCATTTGTTCTACTGTTTCCGCTAAAGCTAAAAAGCCTACTGGGGTTAATTCTTGTACTGTCATGCGCTTACTAAAATCGGCTAATCCTAAACTAGAATAAGTTTTAGTGTAGCCATAAGTTGGCAACACATGATTGGTCCCGCTAGCATAATCGCCCATAGATTCCGGTGAATAAGCGCCTAAGAAAATAGAACCTGCATTATCTAAATCTACAAGCAGTGATCGAGCATTTTCAGTCTGTACAATTAAATGCTCAGGTGCATATTTATTGCTAATTTCGACCGCTTGTTGCAAATTTTCCGCAATAAAAGTGCGACTGTGAGCCAAAGCTTTACGGGCAGTTTCTCCACGAGGTAAAACAGAAACCTGTTTTTCTAACTCCTCATCAACTTCCTTGGCTAAAGTTTCACTTGGCGTGACTAAAATCACTTGTGAATCAGCACCGTGTTCGGCTTGGGAAAGCAAATCACTGGCCACAAAGGCAGGATCAGCAAATTCATCAGCAATCACTAATACCTCAGACGGTCCTGCCGGCATATCAATCGCAGTGCCTTCTTGTACAACTTGGCGTTTGGCCTCCGTTACAAAAGCATTACCTGGCCCGAAAATTTTATCTACTTGCTGTATTGTTTCCGTGCCGTTTGCCATTGCAATTATCGCCTGAGCCCCACCTACCGCATAGATAGTTTCTACTCCACATAAATTTGCAGTATAGAGAATCTCATCAGCAATCGGCGGAGGCGAGCAAAGCACAACTTTCTTACAACCAGCGATTTTTGCCGGAATCGCCAACATTAAAACTGTAGAAAACAGCGGAGCCGAGCCGCCCGGAATATAAAGTCCAACACGATTAATCGGACGGGTAAGTACTTGGCAACGCACACCCGCTTGGGTTTCGATATCCACCTCTTGATTTTGCTGAGCCTTGTGAAAGGCTTCAATGTTTGCTTTAGCATTTTGAATTGCCTTTTTCAAAGCAGGGGAAATGCGGCTTTCCGCCTGCTGAATTTGCTCTTTCGATATGACCAGGCTCTCTAATTTTACTTTATCAAATTTTTCGCTTAGCTCTAATAAGGCTTTATCGCCGTTTTCTAATACGTTTTTTTTAATTGCCTCAACAGCTGTTTTGATGCTTTCACCAATGACTTGTGCCGGACGAGCAAGATATTGCTCTTGCTCTATTTCACTCAGATTATTCCAAATTAGGGTTTGCATATTTTGTCCTTATTTATGCCTAGCACGGCAAAGCCGTACTAGGTTACGCATATTTGAGCCGCTCTGCGGCTCTATTTTCGGTTACTTTCTTTGCACAAGCAAAGAAATAACATAAAACCTACGCCAACATTTTCTCAATAGGTAGAACGAGAACAGAACTCGCGCCCATCTCCTTAAGCTGCTCCATTGTTTCCCAAAACAGATTTTCTTGACTTACTACATGCATAGCCACTCGTGTTTGATCATTGGCAAGTGGCAGAATAGTCGGATTTTCTACTCCTGGTAATAACGCCGTGATTTGTGTTAACTTATCTTTTGGTGCGTGTAACATAATGTACTTCGACTCACCCGCCTGTTGCACACCTTGGATACGAGTCAGTAATTTCTCAACTAAGGCTTGTTTTTCGGCAGAAAGCGGTTCTTTACGCTGAATTAAACAAGCTGTGGAACGATAAATCACCTCCACCTCCTTCAACCCGTTTGCCTCAAGAGTTGCGCCTGAAGAAACCAAATCGCAAATAGCTGTAGCAATACCAGCACTTGGGGCAACTTCTACTGAGCCAGTTAATAAAATACTTTTAAACGGCACACCTTGCTCTTTCATATAGCGTTTTAATAAATTAGGATATGAAGTAGCAATCACAGTATCCTCCAAATCTTTTACACTGGTATAATTTTTATCACGATCAATGGCAAGAGATAAGCGACATCCGCCAAAATCTAACTGGCGAAGTTTTTTATATTCTACCTTTTCACCGCCAGCTAATCGTCCGAGCTCTTCTTCCTCTAGTACATTCTCACCGATAATGCCAAGATCTACTACACCATCAAAGACTAAGCCCGGAATATCATCATCACGCACACGCAAGATTTCAATCGGCATATTTTCCGAATAGGCAATCAAGCGTTGGTCATTCCAAATAATTTTTACTCCGCACTGTTTCAATAATTCACTACATTCTTGGCTTAAACGCCCTTTTTTCTGCATTGCGATGCGTAATCGATTTTGTGTTGTCATTGCTGTTTCCTTCTTGTTTTTTTAAATTTTAAATGTAAAGAAAAACCCTCTCGAAAAGACTTCCGAGAGGGTTAAATTTAGTTTGCCTTTATGCGTACTCGGAAGTTTCTATCTTCCGCACACATCAAATGCCCGAAAGATTATTCAGGGAAATGATGGTGATGATGAGTACGAATAAATGTCATTGTTCTATTCTCCAAAAATGAGCTGTTTTTAAAGATACGCCTAAATTTTAACAATGACAAGTCTTTTTTATAAAATTTGTTTTTATTATCTCAAAATAACTTATCGCAAACGTTTGCGTAAAGCGGTATAATTTCCCTAATTTTTTACAAATTCAATAAAGCAGGAATTTTAAAAATGCAAATCAGCTTAAAAAAAATCTACTCCGGCAAAGTACGTGACCTCTACGAAATTGACGAAAAACGAATGTTAATGGTGGCAACCGATCGCTTATCGGCATTTGATGTAATCTTAGATGACCCTATCCCACACAAAGGTGAAATCCTCACTCAAATCTCTAATTTCTGGTTTAACAAATTAGCTCATATTATGCCAAACCACTTCACAGGTGATAGCGTGTTTGATGTATTACCGAAAGAAGAAGCTGAAGCAATTCAATATCGTGCAGTAGTTTGCAAACGCTTAACTCCGGTCAAAATTGAGTCAATTGTGCGTGGTTATTTAACCGGCTCAGGCTTAAAAGATTACAAACAAACCGGCACCATCTGTGGCTTAAAATTACCTGAAGGTTTGACAGAAGCAAGCAAATTACCACAGCCAATTTTTACTCCATCTAGCAAAGCAGAAGTGGGCGATCACGATATCAACATCAGCTATGAAGAGTGCGAACGCCAAATCGGCGTTGAACTTGCCGCCAAAGTACGCGATGCTGCTCTCGCACTTTACACTGAAGCGGCAGAATATGCCTTAACCAAAGGCATTATTATCTGCGATACCAAATTTGAATTCGGATTAGATGAAAACGGTGTACTGACGTTAATGGACGAAGTACTGACTCCAGACTCCAGCCGTTTCTGGTCTGTCAAAACTTACCAAGAAGGCACAAATCCGCCATCATTTGATAAACAATTCGTGCGAGATTGGCTGGAAAACAGCGGTTGGAATAAACAAGCCCCGGCTCCAAAAGTGCCTATGGATGTGATTGAAAAAACCGTGGCAAAATACCAAGAAGTTTTAGATTTATTAACCAAATAAGAGAACAAGCGATTACAAAAAGCATTGCTTTTTGAACGTTGGCTTTGCCAATGGCAGCGAAGCTGTAAACAATCCTTACAAGGATTGTGAATAATTTTAGTCAATTTTTGCAAATACGAAAAAGCCTGTAAGGAATACTTACAGGCTTTTGTTTTGAGAATTACTGGATTTCTATATATTTTTGCCGAATAATCTGCCGAAATGCTTCGCTGGTGGTTGCCCAATCAACAATATCTACTTTCCAAACTAAATCCGATTCAGAAAAAGCTTCTTTGAGATTATCACTCTCTAAAAAAGTTAAAGGCGTTTCAGTGATAATAGCTAAATCCAAATCTGAATATTTCCTCGCAGTACCTTTCACACGAGAACCAAATGCCCACACAGGATAGTTAGGAACAAACTGTTGGAGGATAGATTTAACAATCTCAAGTTCCTCTGGCTGAAGAGCTAATTCAGGTTTATCCATTTTGATTTCTCAAACGCAGTTGCTCAACTAAAAAACGGCTATATTCAAGGAAATCCTCAATTTGGCTATACACTGCTATTGCTTTATCTTGATTATAAGTATGAGAGGTAATATTTCGCATATCTCGGAAAGTAACCCATTTTGCCATATCATCAATCAAACCTGATTTTAACGCATCTCGCAAAATATCTTTAAAGCTATAAGCTTGTAAATCCTCAATACTAATAGCTTCTTGTTGCAGCTGTCTTTTGATCATTTTAAGGCTTAATTCATAGACAAATTCAAATTTTTGAATTGCTCCAGCTATCAGCGTATCTTGAACAATTGGTAATTGCTGATTAAACCAATGAGTATCAGAGAGCTGGTTCATTGTCTGTTCCAAAGATTGAAAAGCATCTTCTAAAACCTGAGTACTAAGCTGTTCAGACATTCTAAATTTCCCCAAAAACAAAAAGTGCGGTTATTCTACCGCACTTTTGCAAATTTCTTAATTTTTTTGACCGCTTGTAAATAATCTACATTAGCCTTGTGACGAAATACGTTTCATATCTGTCATATAACCACGTAATTCTTGGCCGATTAACTCGATTGGGTGGTTACGGATAGCATCATTCACATCACGTAAGTAAACGTTGTCGATTTCAACCGCTGGGGTTGGTTCGCCTAAATCACCTTTCTCTAACGTTGGGATAATTTCTTTCGCAAGAATTGGCGTTGCCACGTGGGAGAATAAGTAGTTGCCGTATTCTGCTGTGTCTGAAATAACCACGTTCATTTCATATAAACGTTTACGAGCGATGGTGTTTGCGATTAACGGTAACTCGTGTAAAGACTCATAGTAAGCAGATTCTTCGTAGATACCCGCTGACACCATGGTATCGAACGCTAATTCAACACCCGCTTTCACCATTGCAACCATTAACACACCGTTGTCAAAATATTCTTGTTCAGAAATTTTGATGCCGTCTGCTGCTGGTGCATTTTCAAATGCTGTTTTGCCGGTTTCTTCACGCCATTTTAATAGGTTTGCATCACCGTTCGCCCAGTCTGCCATCATGGTTGATGAGAACTCACCGCTGATGATGTCATCCATATGTTTAACGAATAAGAACGCTAATTTTTCTTTGATTTGCTCAGAAAGTTCAAATGCACGTAATTTTGCACTGTTAGATAAGCGATCCATCATTAAAGTGATACCGCCTTGTTTTAACGCTTCGGTAATGGTTTCCCAACCAAATTGAATTAATTTACCTGCATAAGCCGGATCTTTACCTTCAGATACTAACTTATCGTAACATACGATAGAACCTGCTTGTAACATACCGCAAAGGATAGTTTGC